>JARLGK010000120.1 GCA_031296075.1 Candidatus Acidiferrales bacterium | reverse complement strand
GCGTCTCGAGCAACAAACGCGAAATGGCGGCAATCGATGGCAGCGCCTCGCCGCGAAATCCGAGCGTCGCGATCGAGAGCAGGTCGTCCGCCGTGCGCAGCTTCGAAGTCGCGTGGCGCTCGAACGCCAGAAGCGCGTCGTCGTGGTTCATCCCGCTGCCGTCGTCGATCACGCGGATCATGCGCTTGCCGCCCGATTCGACCTCGATGCGAATCGAGCGCGCGCCCGCGTCCAGCGCGTTTTCGAGCAGCTCCTTCACCACCGACGCGGGCCGCTCGACCACCTCGCCCGCCGCGATCTTGTTCGCGACGTTCTCCGCAAGTATGCGTATTCGCGACATAGGGCCTTTTAGGAGGTCGGAGCTTTAGCTCCGACATTACCGCCAACTGCAAAGTGGGCTTTAGCCCCTGAGGACACTCGGCCTGGCGTTGCGTCGAGCACGAACTTTCCGCTTGCGGAGCCGCATGCCCAATCCTCAGGCCGCGCTGCCAACCCAGCTTCAACCGGATTCATGCGAACGTAGTGCCGCCGGGCTTCAAAGTCTTCCACATCCCGGATCGTAGCTTCATGGAAACCAGAACTCCAAATCTGCATCTTGTTTTGTCTCTGCTGATGAATTTGATGGGAACTTCCGCCCTTAATGAACTGCATGGCCTTCTCAAGGGATGTTTCACCGCCTGGAGTAAGGAGCAAATACACATGGTTCGGCATCACAACGAACTCATGGAGCAAATATGCACCTCGATCTCGATACCCCAACATGCACCGGATCAGGATCTCCGCATTCTCCGTCACCTGAAAGATGGTGCGGTTCTCCCACGTCTTCGTTGTGACGAAGTACGTGCAACCTGCCGCCGTTCGGTGTTCCAGTCGTCCCAATCGTTGTCCTCAGGGGCTAAAGCCCCCACTCTATCTCGGCGTTATGTCGGAGCTGAAGCTCCGACCCCCTAAAGTACTCTTGCCCGCACAGAGCGTCGTTCACGACGTTCTCCGCAAGTATTCGTATCCGCGACATCAAAGGTCCTTATTGATCGGCAACTTCCTGGGCACAATCCTATCGACGGAACACAGAATCACAAAGAAACCCAGAACGATCGCGACAATCCCGACCGTCAGGGCAATCCATACGGGCAGAGCGGTCAGGGACCACACAAAAAAGCCGATCGATACCGCCGCTACAGGAACGATCACGAGGAGAGATCGATACGCGTACTTCGGCTGCACTTCAGGGACATCGTTGAGCAAGAACCGCGGAAAATCACGAAGTGGATTCATTGCTTTCCCCTATTGTCGCTTATCTTGATTCCCAACTCATCCAACTGATCCTGATCCACCTCGGACGGCGACTCGGCCATCAAGTCGACCGCCGCGGTCGTCTTTGGAAACGCGATGACGTCGCGAATCGATTTCTCGCCCGCCAGCAGCATGACCACGCGGTCGATGCCCAATGCGATGCCGCCGTGCGGCGGCGTGCCGTAGGTCAGCGCGTCGAGAAAGAATCCGAAGCGCTGCCTGGCCTGCTCGTCGCTCAGTCCAAGCGCCTTGAACATCCGCGCCTGCACATCCTGGCGATGAATTCGAATGCTTCCCGACCCTAGCTCGTTGCCATTAAGAACCAGGTCGTAGCCCTTCGAGCGGCACTCCCACGGAGCGGTCTCGAGCTTTTCGATGTCCTCCTCGTAAATCCCGGTAAACGGATGCTGCGCGCTGACCCAGCGCTTTTCGCGCTCGCTCCATTCAAAGAGCGCGAAGCCGGTGATCCACGCGAATTCCCACTTGGTGCGATCGATCAGATTCAGCTTGTCGCCCAGATGCAGGCGAATCTGCCCCGCGATGTGCAGCGAAGTATCGGTGTGCGGAATCTGCTCTTTCGCCGCCGCCGCGACGATCAGGTCGCCCGGCTTCGCGCCCACCGCTTCCACCAGTTTCTTCAGCGCGTCCGCGCCTAGATTCTTTTCGAGCTGGGACGAAACGCCCTCCGCCGTCACCTTCACGGTGTAGACGCCGCGCGCGCCCGCACCTTTAGCGAACTCGGCAAGCTCGTCGAGCTGTTTGCGCGACCATGCCGCCGCTCCCGGCGCGACCACGGCCTGCACGTTGCCTTCGAAGTGCAGCACCGCGCGCGCCGGCTCAAAGAACTCCGTCACGTTGTGCAGCTCCATGCCGAAGCGCAGGTCCGGCTTGTCGGAGCCGTAGCGACGCAACGCTTCCTTGTAATCCAAGTGACGAAAGGGCCCCTTGGTCTCGACGCCGGCGACGGCACAGGCGCGCTCCATCAAGCGCTCGATCGCGTCGAAAATATCCTGCTGGCGCGGAAACGACATCTCCAAGTCGAGCTGCGTGAACTCGAGCTGGCGGTCGGCGCGAAAATCCTCATCGCGGAAACACCGGCAAATCTGAAAGTAGCGATCCATGTTGGATATCATCAGGATCTGCTTGAAGATCTGCGGCGATTGCGGCAGCGCGTAGAATTGCCCGTGATGAATGCGGCTCGGAACCAGGCAATCTCGCGCGCCTTCGGGGGTGGAGCGCGTCAGGATCGGAGTTTCGATCTCGAAAAAGCCCAGCTCGTCGAGCGCCTTGCGAATCTCAAGAACCACGCGATGCCGCAGCTCGATATTTCCGTGCAGGCGCGGGCGGCGCAGATCGAGATAGCGGTAGCGCAGCCGGGTCTCTTCGCTCACGGTCGTTTCGTTTTCGATCTGAAAGGGCGGTGTCTTCGAATTGTTCAGAATGTGCAGGCGCGTGGCGACCACTTCCACCTGGCCGGTGGCGATTTCGGAATTCGATTTCTGCCGCCGAATCACGCGGCCCTCGACCGCCACGACGAATTCAGACCGAAGGTCCTCGGCCTTGGCGTGCGCCTCGGGATGCTGCTCTTGATTGAACACGATTTGCGCGATCCCGGCACGATCGCGCAAATCGATGAAGATCAGCTGGCCGAGGTCGCGCCTCCGGTGGACCCAGCCCATTAGCACGACGTCTTTGTCCGCATCCGATGCGCGCAAAGTGCCGCAGTATTGCGTGCGTTTCAAATTTCCGAGTGTGTCAAGCACCTGAGCCCCTTCGTTCGGATTCTAAGTACTCCAGCAAATCGTTTTCGTTCAGTTTCTTCTGCTCGGCGTCGGCAAGGCGCTTCAGGGTGTACGTGCCCGACGCAACCTCGTCCTCGCCGATGATCAGCGCATAGCGCGCGCCAAGCTTGTCCGCGAGCCCCAGCGACTTCTTGAATTTCATCGCCTCGGATGGCAGTTCGACGGAGACGCCGCACTCGCGCAGCTTTCGCGCGATTTGAACCGCCGCGGGGTACGTGGCGGCGCTCATCCAGGCGATAAAAACGGCGAGGCCCGGCAGCTTGGGCGACTGGCCGCCCGCTTGTATGGACAAAATCGCCCTGTCGCTTCCGATGGCGAAGCCAATTCCCTTCGTCGGATGCCCGCCCAGGAGTTCGACCAAGCCGTCGTAGCGCCCGCCGCCGCACACGGCGTTCTGCGAGCCAAGGCCTTCGGCGGTGACTTCAAAAGTGGTCCGCGTATAGTAGTCGAGTCCGCGAACCAGCCGCCAGTTTTCCTCGTAGGCGATCCCGCGCAGATTCAGCTCGTCTTTCAGCTCCGAGAAATGCTGGCGGCACTCGGCGCAAAGATGATCCGAAATGCGCGGCAGCGTTTCGATAAGGGACTGCTCCTCGGGCAGCTTCGAATCGAGGACGCGTAGCGGGTTCGTATCGATCCGCCGCTGGCTGTCCGCGCCGAACTTATCCTTCACCTTTAGCAACTCCTGCCGCAGCAGTTCTACATATTTCGGCCGGCACTCCTTGCAGCCTATGGAATTGACGTGCAGCATCGTCAGCGCGAGGCCTGCGCGCTTGAACAGCACCAGCAGCATTTCCAGCACTTCCGCGTCAATCGCCGGCGCGTCCGACTGGCCCAGCACCTCCGCTCCAATCTGGTAAAACTGGCGGTAGCGTCCCTTTTGCGGCCGCTCGCGGCGAAACATCGGTCCGATGTAATAGAGTTTTGCGTTGCCGGGCAGCGTGTGCATCCCGTGCTCGATGTACGCGCGAACCACGCTCGCCGTCGCCTCCGGCCGCAGGCTCACTGAAGAATCGTCTCGATCCAGGAAGGTGTACATTTCCTTCCCTACGATATCCGTATCGGCGCCCACGGAACGTGCAAACAGGTCCGTCTCCTCGAATATGGGAACGCGAATCTCCCGGAAATTGTACGATTCGAAGACGTCGCGCGCGGTCTGCTCGAACCAGTTCCAGAGCGCCGAATCCGGCGGCAGGATATCGCGCGTGCCCTTGATGGCTCGGAATTGTCGTTTCTCGGTCATTTCTGCAGGCACAGCGGCGCAAACGTCATCGCAACATACTAACAGGCACGTGTGCTGATGCAAGAGCATGGACCGGCACTGAGCGGCAGAACTTGCGAGCGGTTTGCGTGGACATGCGCAGCAACCTGTCACCCCGCACAGTGACTCGCGGAGTTCATTTCAAAATCAAATCCGTCACCATTTGCGCTTCGCATCTTTCTGCGCGCGCACAGAATCGCAACTCATCGATCGCAGGGCCGCCCGTTGCGCCCGAAGGTTGCTGTCGCATGTTACTGACCCGCATGCTTTTAAGTAGGCTTTGCAGTCATTTGAAACATCTATCCCCTCCATCAAAACGTTGCATTTTACGAAACTCATACTTCCGTATAAGGTCCGGCCCTAAGGTTCCTACTTTCCAAGAGGAGAGTACCTAATGGCCGAGAAGACAACTGGAGAGATGCAAGCAACGTTAGGCTTGACCGGGTTGACGATGAACGCGATGGCGTTGATTGCACCCGGCGCTTTCTTATGGCTCACCTTTGCGCCCCAGATGACTGAGGGAGCAACGGCGCCATCGATGTGGATTGGCATCGTGTTCGCACTTTTGCTTTGTCTTGCCACCGCCGTCTGTTACGCGGAAATGGCAAAGCTGTATCCGGGCACGGGAAGTTCGTATTACTTCGCCGAGCAGGCGTTCTTGAATCACGACAAGGCATGGAAATACGCTCGCCTCATGAAGTTCATCGTCGGCTGGGGCTCTCACCTTTACTAATGGATCTACCCGGGAGTGATGGTCGCCGTCACGGGAGTATTCTGCGGCTACATCACCGGCACGCTTTGGCCCAATTTCATGAGCGCGTCCAACCCTGGTCCGATGTTTATGATGGCGGTCGCGATCGTGTTTTCTTTCGCCGTCGCGTATATCGCTCATCGCGGCGTGACCGGTTCCACCGCGGTCAGCATCGCCATCAACGTAATTCAAATCTCGGCGCTGATCGTTTTCGCCGTTATGGCCATCGGCTACCGCACGAATCACCCGCCGGGTAGCGTGGCTTTCCAGTGGGATTCCACCACGAGCGAAGCGTACAACTACGAGTTCGCCACCACGAGCCAGATGGTGAATGGCACGGCTACCGATGTGATCACGCGTGACGCGAACATGGTGCCTAAGCCCAAACTGGATGCGGCCGGAAAGCCGGTGCCCTTCCACGTTGATTACCCAATGAACGATTCGAGCGGGAACTTCGTGAGCCATCCGAGCGCAGGTTCGGTCCTCGGTCTCCACAAGTTCCAATGGATGTTCGTCCAAGCGACAGTCGCGATTCTGATCCTGGTCGGATTCGAATCGGTCACGTCGCTCGGCGGTGAGGCCAAGAACGCCAAGCGCGACGTGCCCATCGCGGTAATCACTTCCCTTCTTCTGCAAGGAGCGTTCTGCTACTTGTTTGAGTACTTCGCGGCAAACTACGTCTTAAGTACCGGCTACTCAGCCCAAAGTGCGGCCGGCTCGGCTGCACCCATCGGCGACCTGATGGTCATGGTCGGCGATGCTCTGTTCGGCTCGGGCCACGGCCGCACGTTCATGCTGTTCGAAGCGGTCACGGTTTTCCTGGCGCTGATCGGAACGACGCTCTCCTGCATGAACACGGGAGCGCGCGTCACCTACGCCATGGGCAAGGACAACGAAGTGCCGGAAAACTTCGGCCTGCTGCATGACAAAAACCTGAGCCCCCACCGCGCCATCTGGGCGCTCGCGATCATTTCAGCGGTGACGGGTTGCGTAGCCCTTCTGGTGCTGTTCGGCGATGCCGGTGCCATGTCGGATGCTACGATCGCGGCCTTGCCCCACGGCTTCTGGTCGAGCTTTGGGTACATGTCGCATGACAAGATGGCGGCTCTACCCAACAGCCTTCTCACTATTACTCTGGCTTCGAACTTCGGGACGTTCCTTCTCTACATGCTGAGCTGCGTGACCTGCATCTTCTGCTATCACGGGCACCCGAATTTCAGCTTCCTCAAGCACTTGTTGATTCCCGTCTTCGGCGTAGCCGCAAACCTGGTGTGCATGGGAGCCTACATCGTGCTTCCATTCATGGGGTACGGCACCAAGATGGAACCGTTCTTTGCCTTGGGCATCGCCGCGGTCTGGGCAATCTACGGCGGAATCTACTTCACGCTCAATAGCAAGAAACATGGGAAGACGACACTGGTCACGACTCGTGCCTGATCCGACCTAAATCGGTTAACACTCAGGGCGGGCGCAAGCCCGCCCTGTTTTTTTTTAGAGCGGGGATGAGGTCTAATGTACAGAGGCCCTCAAGCGGCGGCGGCGAGTGTTGGCGGTGTTGCCCGACCCTACCGCTCGGCCCAATATTCTTCTATGGATGTCGAGTTCGCGGAGCTTTCTGACGTCGGGCGAGTTCGCCAGGGAAACGAGGATTATCTCGGGCACGTGATCCCGCTGGCCACGGATGACGTGCGTGCGCGCGGCTGTCTGTTTGCGCTCGCTGATGGCGTGGGTGGGCACGACCTAGGAGAAGTCGCTTCGCACGCGGCCGTGGAGAGCATGTTGGCCGGCTTTCGGACCGCCTCACCGGACGATCTATACACGGCCTTACTGACGCGCCTGGTGCGAGACGCGAACACCAGCGTCATTGACGCGGGCCACGCGGTAGCCACGCGCGGCGCTTCGATGGCGACCACGATTGTGGCATGCGCTCTTCGGTACGATCGCGCCGCCGTGGCCCATGTGGGCGATTCTCGTTGCTATCTTATCCGGCGCGGCCAACCGAACCTCCTCACGCGCGACCACACGGTCGCGAACGAACACGTCCGGCTGAAGCTGCTTTCGAAAGAAGAAGCGGCTGATGCGGAGACCCGCCACATGCTCAGCCGCTCGCTGGGAAGCGGTCTATCGGTCAACGTGGATGTCAACGAGCACCAGGTATTTGCCGGGGATGTAATCTTACTTTGCTCCGACGGCCTCTACGGCTCGGTGGAAGCCTCGGAAATGGCCGCCATTACCAGCCATGGGAGCGACTTGGCAACGGCTGCAAAGAGATTAGTGGATATTGCCAACCAGCGCGATGGTAGTGATAATATCAGCCTGCAACTGATCCGCGTTCGCAGCGTCGAACGCGTAGGCATGTATCGCGGGCGACCCTACCGACTTCCATAAACGTGGGCTCGGCGCGGTTCCCTGCCTCATTCGCTCTAACGAGGATTCCAGTTCACCCCGGCGAACAACTCGACCACTACCGCATCGACAGCGTCGTGGCTCGCAGCGGCATGGCCTCCATTTTTCGGGCGACGGACACGCGCAGCGGCCACCCCGTGGCCATCAAGGTCCCTCATCCCGAGATGGAAAGCGACCCGGTCTTCTTTGACCGGTTTCATCGCGAAGAAGATATCGGCAAGGCCCTTGATCATCCCGGCGTGATGAAGGTGTACGCCAACGGTGACCGCAGCCAGGTTTACATGGTGATGGAATGGGTCGAAGGGAAGCTGCTGCGAAAAATCCTCGATGAAAAGAAGACCTTGCCGCCGGACCGCGCCGTAAATATCGCGCTGGGAATCTGTGATGCGCTGCACTACGTCCACAGCCACGGAATCGTCCATCGCGACCTAAAGCCCGAAAATATCATGGTGGATCCCGAAGATCACATCAAGCTCATCGACTTCGGCATCGCCGGCCAGGCCGGCGCAAGAAGGCTCACGTTTGCGAAGCTTTCGCAGGTCATGGGGACGCCGGAATACATCTCCCCCGAGCAGGTGAAGGGCAAGCGCGGCGATGCCCGCAGCGACATCTACGCGCTGGGCGTCATGCTCTACGAGATGCTTACCGGCAAAGCCCCATTTCAGGGGCCGAATCCGTTCGCCATCATGAACGACCGGCTGCTGAACAATCCCGTGCCGCCGCGCGAGATCGATCCCGCGATTTCGCCCGAATTGCAGGAGATCATCTATCGCGCGCTGGAGCGCGATCCCAAGAACCGATACGCCTCCGCCCACGAAATGGCCCTGGATCTCCAGCATCCCGAAAAGGTGGGGGTCGCCGAGCGCCCGGAATTGCGCGACTGGAAAAAGCGGCGCACGCCGTGGGTGCGAAAAATCCTCTTTTACATAATGCTGGCGTTAATTCCCATCGTCATTTTCGGCCTGATGATTTTCTTCGCGAAGCGCTGAACGGCTACCCAGTTACCCCGCCCGCTTAACCGCAAGTAAGTCCTGATTGGCGTATCCCTGCCGCCCGTCTAACGCCCTTAGTCTTTCCCGGAGTGGCGCCGCGCCCCGGCTGTACGAGATAAGGAATACATAAGGGTTTTCTAACGATCTTTTGATTCAATCCATAGATTTTATGAGTTGGACCATTCGAACCGCCGCCTGTATTTTTGTCTTACCAAATCTTTTTTATGGGCAGGTCGCGAACTCATAAGGTGGAACTGTGAGCGCGACAGGGAGGGAGAGGAAAACCACATGAATTGCACTACGAGATGTCTAACCAAATGGGCCACAGCGGTATTCGCCGTGACTGTTGCGATCGCTTGGTCGCCTGTGTCGAGAGCCGAGGACCAACCGTCCTCGCCGGCCGCGACCCAGCCGGCTTCCGCAACGTCACCGGCCACAGCGTCACAACCGGCCGCAACGCCGCAGCCAACTGCGGACCAGCGTTTGGAGGAGTTGGAGAAGGAAGTGATTCTTCTCCAGCAGCAGATTGCTTCGCTGAAAAGCGACAGCACCCCGGGAATGAAGACGGCCGCCTACGCCGTGCCGGGATCGCAGCCGGCCGCGGGCGGTTTTACGCCAGGCTCCACGGCTGAGGACGCCCCGGCGAAAATCAGCCTCGCGGGCCTTTTGGGTCCGGTCACGTTGAGCGGATTCGGTGACGTGTACTACAGCTATGACAACAATCATCCGTTCAACAACCTGGCAGGTCTGCGCTTTTTCGAGGCGCCCACGAACGGGTTCAACTTCAACATGGCGGAGTTGATCCTGGACAAGGCCGGTGATGCGACGTCAGCAGAAAGCAGGCTTGGTTACCACATATCGGCGGGCTACGGATATGCTGCGAAAACCATCAATGGTTCTGACAATACGGGATTTGGGGACGGAAGCAACTTCTTCCTAAAGGAAGCATACCTCTCCTATCTCGCTCCGGTCGGCAAAGGCTTGACCGTCACCGTAGGCAAGTTCGTTACGCCCATGGGCGCGGAAGTGATTGAGAGCAATGCCAACTGGAACTACTCACGAAGCGATCTGTTTAACTACGCGATTCCGTTGTTCCATTTCGGAGCGAGCGCGAAATATGCGTTTAACTCCAAGTGGTCCGCCACCGGCTATCTCGTCAACGGCTGGAACAACACGATCATTAATCACGATAGTGGTGTCTTCGGAGCAAGCTCAGGCCTGACGTATGGCGCTAACGTGACATTTACACCCAACATGAAATGGTCCATCGTCGAAAATTACTTTGCGGGCCCGGTAACCGGCGCGACCGGATTTAATGGAGCCACGCTCAACGACTGGAAGCAGATTTCCGACACCGTTATTTCCTATACGCCGAACTCGAAGTGGGCTTTCATGCTCAACGGCGACTACGGCTTCGGTCCCAGATTTTACGACCTCGTTTCTTGCGACTCAGCCGTATCGCATGGCCCACGACCTCAGGGATTCACTAACTTCTGCAGCGTCAGTCCTGCGGTCAACTGGTGGGGCGTGGCGGGTTATGCGAAATACACGCTCAGCCCGAAGACGAACTTTGCGGTCCGCTACGAGTATTACGACGATCCGGATGGCTACACCGGGATAACGTTCGGAGATCGCGGCTGGACTCAAGAAGTTACGGGAACGTACTCGTACAACCTGACCAGTGCGTTGTTGATACGCGGGGAATACCGGTATGATTTCGCGAGCCTGCCGATATTCGCTCAGAGTTTCAGCTCCAACGTAGAAGCAGTGAAGGAGCAGAACACCGCGACCATCAGCTTCGTCTACAACTTCAGCAGCGCGAACGCGAAGTAAACCGATAACCACGGCTCCGTCTCCATCTCCACGGAGCCGCATTCCTGCACCGAAGCGGCCGCCCGGCATTGAATCCCCGCCGGGCGGCCGTTCCATTTCTAAGCGGATATTTAAGAGGAAGTAGCTCGAGTTTCCCGGCTCATCCTTCTGCCGGGCGCCTACCGCTGCGGTGCGGGGATCACGTTGCCATGCCTGTCCTGCTCGAAGGCAAATTTGGCCCGCGCCTTGGGGGCGGAGTTATTTTCCGCGGCGACTTCCGCAACCGATTTCGGTCTGGCGTTCACGGCCTTTCCCACGGCGACCGCTTGTTCAAAAGTTAAGAAGGTCGAAGGCGCGTAAGAAGGATCCCCGCCATTGACCGCCTTCATTCCCAGGTGTGCCGCCGGATAGATCGGAAGCCGGCCGCCCGTCGAGCCGCTGAGGCTGCCGCTGTAGCCTCCGCCGCCTCCGCTATTGACGTTCGTGGATGCCGAACTGCCGACGGGCGAGCTCTTCATCGTTTGGCCATGCGCCGGGATGGAAAACAGCAGAACGAATGCCGCAATACCGATGAGTTTCTTCATAACTATGTGCCTCTCATCCACCGGCCGCGCCGGCGGTACACCCAACTATGGCAATTGCCCTGCCAGACGCGGTCAACAGCCTATCTGCAATCGATTGAGGAACTTACCTGCGTGGTTACTAGCCGAAAATTAGAGCCTTCGGCCGGGATACGGAATTCGCACTCACTAGTGTGCAAATCCGTGGAGCCGCAAGACGGATAGGGGTACCAGAACTAATGGAACTGGATCGTACGTGCTGTGATCCTTGGTTTAGAGTCCCTTCCACACCGCATATGCCGCGCCCTTGAGAGGGCATTCTTCGTCGAGCACCACATGGACGGGTACCTGCGCGAGAAAATCGGTCATCTTTTCCTTGTGTTGGAGCGCGACGGTGAAGCGTCCGTCCTTCAGCAGCGGCAAGATCTTGACCGCAATTCCGCCCGCCACGTACACGCCGCCTCGCGCGACGGCGCGCACCACGAGATTCCCCGCTTCCGAACCGTAAATCTCGACCCACAAATCCAGCGCCGCGACACACACGGGGCACTCCTTCGCGAGAGCCATGCGCGTGATCGCGGGCGCGGGATCGACGGACGGGTCGTCGAATCCCGGATGCCGCACCGCCGGGTCCAGGAATTCGTGCAGCGTCCGGAATCCCCTTCCGGAAAGTATCAACTCGTTGCTAACGAATTCGCTGCGGGCCTTGATGAATTTCCACAACTCGGCCTGCTGATCGGTGTGCGGCGCAAAATCGGCGTGGCCTCCTTCGGTCGCCGTCGGGATGTGCTTCGTACCGTCCCAGAATAGAATCGCCTCGCCCAGCCCCGTGCCGGCTGCAATGACCACCCGTGGCGCCTGCGGTGCGGGAACGCCCACGTGAAGTGTCTCCAGGTCTCCTGGCCCCATAACGCTGATTCCAAATGCGGCGGCTTCGAGATCGTTCATCAGCCGGACGCGGCCAAGCCCCAACTGCTTCGCCATCGTCGCGCCGTCAACGATCCATGGAAGGTTCCCGGCGCGCACGCGGTTGTCCACCACGGGTCCGGCAATCCCAAACGAAGCGGCGGTCACCTTCGCTTGGGTGACGCCGACGAAATCGGCCACGATTTCTTCCAGGCCCTTGTGTTCGCGGCTCGGGTAGCGCTTATCGGCGACGCGCACCAGCTTTTCCTGCTGCACGTCGAAGATACCCAGGTTCGTCTTCGTTCCGCCGATGTCGCCTGCAAGAATCACGCAGCCCTCCGGAATCCAGCGTGGAATGCGTCAGATAGCTCGAGAATGAAACCGGCGCTAGATCGGGCGCCAGCGCCGGCCCTCGGAAACCGTCAAATCATCCGCGGCGCGCGGCCCGTCGCTGCCCGACGGGTAGTTGGGGAACGGCGGCGCGGACGCGTTCTGCCACGCATCGAGGATCGGATCGACCAGGCCCCACGCCGCTTCCACGCTGTCGGCGCGGTCAAACAGCGTCGCGTCACCGCGGATGCAATCGTTGATCAGCGTGGCGTAGGCCTCGCGCGATCCTCCACCGAACGCCTGCCGGTACCGAAAATCCATGGTCACCGGACTGATGCGCATCTGAGAACCGGGCGATTTCGCTCCGAAGGAGAGAGAAATTCCTTCGTCGGGCTGGATATTCAGGACCAGCGAATTCGGCTCGACGCTTTCGCCCTGAAAAACCATATGCGGCGCCTTCTTGAATCGGATCGCGACCTCCGTCATCGGCCGCGCCAGCCGCTTTCCCGAACGCAAATAGAAAGGGACGCCGCTCCAGCGCCAGTTATCCACCAGCAGCTTCAGCGCGACGAACGTCTCGGTCGCGGACTCCGGCTTCACACCCGGCTCGTTGCGATATCCCGGCACAGCCGCGCCATTCACCGTTCCCGGCCCGTATTGGCCGCGTACGACCGATTTCCAGACCGTCTCGGAGTTAAATGGCCGGATGGATTGCAGAATTTTGATCTTCTCGTTGCGGACCGACGTGGCATCGAACCTCGCAGGCGCCTCCATCCCGACCAGCGACGTGAGTTGCAGCACGTGGCTCTGAATCATGTCCCGCATAGCTCCCGCCGATTCGTAGAACGCCGCCCGGCGCTCGACGCCCAGCGATTCCGCCGCAGTGATCTGCACGTGATCGATAAAGTTACGATTCCAGAGGGGCTCGAAGATGCCATTGCCAAAGCGGAACACCAGCAAATTCTGCACTGTCTCTTTTCCGAGATAGTGGTCGATGCGATAGATCTGTCGTTCGTCCAATACGCGCAGAACTTTCGCATTCAGCTCTCGCGCCGAGGCGCCGTCCCGGCCAAATGGCTTCTCGATGATCACCCGCGTCCAGGAATCCCCGTTCTTCGATTTCGCGAGTCCCGCTCGTCCCAGCTGTTCGATGACGTGCTCGTATACCTCCGGCGGCGTCGCCAGATAAAACAGCCGATTCCCTCCGAGCTTGCCCTCGCCATCGAGCAATTCCAGGCGCTGCGCCAGTCTCTTGTACGCCTCGGGATCGTCGTAATTTCCGTGGAAATAATGCAGGCTCTCCAGGAATTCCTTCCGCTTATCGCCGTTCGCTCCGTCCTGCTCCACCTTCGACAGAAACTCGCCGGCCGTCTTCCGGAACGCATTATCGTTCATCTCCGAGCGCGCGAATCCGAGCAGGCGGAACCGCGGCGCAAGGCAGGAATGGAGAGCCAGATCGTACAGCGCCGGGAGAAGCTTTCGCCGGGCCAAATCACCCGACGCGCCGAACATCACGATGGCGCAGGGATCGTTGGGAATCTCGCAGAAGTAGGAATCTGCTCGTGGCGCTTCGGCGACTTCGGTGGGACGCGTGCTCATCGGCGTTCTCCGTTGGGGTTGTTGCGGAATACTCGGCCGAAGGAAGGGGTCCGGAAAATCCTTCCCTGACTCAGATCGCTCCGCAAGCGAACAGCCTATCATAATCTGCGCTGCTGCCCGTTACGTTCGCCTGAAGGATTCCGCCAAAAAAGCAGCATCCGTGCGCACCCGATTTTCGCGCGAACGGCCGGGGCACATCGAGAACACATTCGGCGGCGATCTGATCTGGCGCGTAAGTCGCGCTGGGTGGAAGCCTGGGGCTTGCAGCCCCAGGAAGAGGCCACGAAGCTATTCCGGGCTTTAGCCCGGGGTCCTGCGCTACAGCAGCGCGAAATACCGAATCAAATTGCCGTCCGTTTTGCGCTCCCCGATGCCGATGAAAACGTAGCGCGTCAGCCAATCATGCTTGCCCGCCGCAACCTCGAAGGACGGAAACGCGCGCAGATAATATTCCGAGGGACTGACCGCCGGGCCTCCGGCGAACGCCATCGCCCGCAACCGCTGCATCGTGTCGTCCCGATAGCCCCAGAGATAGCCGCGGTTGTTGACCAGGATCAGCGTGCCGTCGTCCTCCTGCAGCATGTATCGCGCATCGAATTGCGCGGTGTCGTCTGGACGGAACAGCGCATAATCGCCGCCGCTATTCGGCACCGCCTTGCCGCGCAGGTGCGGTCCCGAGAATTCTCCGCTGTCCACATACACGGCGCTGCGATTTGCTCCACTCGGCATGCCTTCGATCATTTGCGCGCGCGTGAACCGCAGCCGGACTTCGAAAGCGAACTCGAGCTTCGGCTCCGTGATCGTCGAGACCGAAGTGCCAAACGGCCTGTTCTTTGTCATGGATTCCTCACGTCTGGATTGCGAAATGATACAATCCCCCGGTTCTTACGGCCTGTCAATCGTCGCGGGCAACGCGGATCGGCTGCGCGTGGCGGGCGTTCATTTCAATTCCCAGGGAGATTGCCAATGAAAATCGCTCTCATCGGAGCCAGCGGAATGATCGGCTCCAGGATTCTCGCCGAAGCCCTGCAACGAGGGCATTACGTCACGGGTATCGTCCGCAATCCCGAAAAGATCGAGGCGCACAAGAATCTCACCGTGAAAAAAGCTGACGCCCTCCAAGTGGACGAACTCGCGCCAATTCTTTCGGGCCACGACGCCGTCGTCAGCTCCATCAACCCCGGGCGCGGCGTCACCGGTCCCGCAGCCTTCGACGTGACCTTCGCCGGGCACAAAGCCGTCGTCGCCGCCGTCAAGAAATCCGG
>JARLGK010000013.1 GCA_031296075.1 Candidatus Acidiferrales bacterium | reverse complement strand
GGGTATCGCGCTGGTCGTGGTCGAGAAAGAACAGGCCCGGGTTGGGAGGCGAGAAATCGGTCAGGCCGCCGGTTACGCCGCCAGCGCCCTGCGCGTATTGATGCGAATACGAGAGGTGAACGCGAGCGCGATGCGCGATTTCAGGAGAGCGAAGCGTGGTCTCCCAGGCGCGGATGCGCGCGCGAGCGATCGTGAGCGGGAAGAAAATATTCGAGTTGCCGAGCACGTCGTGATCGAGGAAATTGCGCGCGGCATTGTGCGAGTAATCAGTATCCAGCACCCAGCCGTAAAAGGGAATGGCGAGCCCGGCCTCGTATTCTTCGTCGCGCTCACCGTGCAGAGGCAGAAATTCGAAATCGGGATTGCCGTTGAGCAGCGCGGGCGTGACGGTGTCGAGAGGCGGCGCCTGGTAGTAGCGGCCGTACGATCCGCGCAGCACCCACTGCACGCCGGGAATCTCAATTGCGGCGCCGATGCGCGGATCAGCGGAGTTTTCACTGAGCGGGTTCAGGCTGGCCGTGTTAGCGAAATGCGTGAGGCGCACGCCGCCGTTGAGCGTCAGCCACGATGTCGCCTTGAACTGATCCTGCAGGAAGATCGATTCGAGATTGCCCCATACGCCGGTGGACTGAGCCGAGATCGGGGGGAAGTCTGTTGGATCGGACGAAGCGACGCCGAAAAGGTAGCTATCGTGCTGGCCGTATACGTAGAGGCCGGCGCGAAAACTATTTCGTCCCTTGGTGAGCGAAATGGCGGACTGCATACCGACATAATTCGAGCGGCGGCGGTCGAGCGGGGAAATGCTGAAGTCTGTCGGGCCGCCGGCGTAATCGGCGCTATTGAAATGATAGAAAGGCGAGACGGTGACGACAGCGCCGGTGTTGATCGTGTGGACCCAGGAGAAATTGGCGAACGAGTCGGCTTCACGGTCGATGTCGCGAATCGCGCACTGTTCGGCGCCGTCCGGCGGCGTATCCGGCGGGCAAGCCGTCTGCTGATCGGGCGAGTTGGGAACCTGGTAGAAATCGCGGCGAATGGAGGCTACCAGGCGGAGCTGGTCGTTCGGAGTGGCGTTGAACATCAGCGAACCGAAGCCACCGACTCCGTCGCCCAGATCGTGAAGAATCGGCTGGTCCGGAGTTTCCAGGCCATCGTCGGAGCGATTGGCGTTGACGCTCGCGTAATATGCGAAGCGCTTGGTGTGCCCGCCGAAATTTACCTGGCTGTTCGTCTGGTTGTAGTTCCCGAAGGTCGCGACGATCTCCGCGTCGTTGTTGAAGTCGAAGCCCGTGCGCGGCACGACATTGAAGATGCCGTAGGTACGGTCGCCGTAGTCGGCCGCGTAGCCGCCGCGCTGGATTTCCAGGTAGTCGATGTCCTTGGGATCGAACTGCGGCCCGACGTTGCTGGCGATGCTGGTGTTGGGTACCGGCACGCCGTCAATGAGCCAGCTGACCTGATGCCCGCCGCGCACGTGCAGCTGGTCGTGGACCATGTACGCTCCGGGAACGTAGTCCGTGATCATTTGCAGGCTATTGGTGCGATCTGCACCGGGAGTTTCGGCGATTTGCACGCGGTTGACGAGCGTTTGCGTGGTGGACGATTCGGTGTCGATCGACTCCGTCCCCGATTTCACGATCACTTGTTGAGTGACGCCCGCGAGGCTCATCGGGATGTGCAGTACGGGCGAGCTGCCGGAGTCAACGACGATGCTGCGGGTGGCGGCTTCAAAATCGGAATGCGTGACGGTGATCTCGTACTCGCCGATCGGGACGGCATCGAATTCAAACTCGCCGTCCGAATTGGTTTGCGCGGCGCGCGACCAATCGGACGTGCTCGACTGGAGCTTGACCGTTGCGTCGGCAATCGGCCGGTGCTGGGGATCGTGGACGATCCCGCGGATACTCCCGAGAATCGTGGCTCGCGCGGACTGCGTGTACACCAGCAGCGCCGCGGCGAGCAGAAGCCATGCAAACTTCCGCATCAGAGTGCTCCATTCCAAATCGAATTCCTTACAGCAATGGAATGAGGCTAGGCTCGCGGAGGTTCAAACGGAGCGGGGAGGAATCCCGATGCAGCCAATTGCGAGAAAGCGAAGAATGTGCGGCGAGCGTCTTCCGGGGCGATGATTTCCGCGCGCGCAGCCGGAGTCGCGATAGGAATGGGGGCGATCAGTCCGACATCCGGCAGTTGCTTCCCGGATTTCATGGGGCAGTGGCAGGCCATGGGTTTGCCCTGCAGCGAATGGGGACCGTGGGGCAAGCAGCACATCATGGGGCTTGAAGATGTTTCGCAGGCCATGCCCCAGGCGATGGGAGCGAGGGGAATCGCCAACAGAGCCACGATGACGAGGATGGCTTGCGCGCGTCGCATCGCTGAAAGATTACCATAGCGAGTCGTTCGACGGCCATTGCGCCATGTGGAGTGCGGGAGCTTGCCGCGGTCGTTTGCCGCGCGGGCTTGCCCGGGCATGCTCCGCGCATTCGATTGCGCCTCGGATTGGGCGAAGCAAGCTTCGCCCAAGAACGGCGGGAGCAAGCTCCCGCACCCCACATCTGCCCTGCCTGCCGCATAGCTGAACTGGTGGCCGCTGTCTGGCGATGCGGCACCGGGCGCGGACGACGTCGGCTAGAGCTTTCAGCAGAAGGCGAACGTCACGGCGCCGACGAGAAACAGGAACGAGACAGCGTGGTTCCATTTGACGTGCTCACCGAGGTAGAGCCACGCGAAAACCACGAACACGCAGAGCGTGACCACCTCCTGGATGATCTTCAGCTGGAAGGCCGTGAACTCGCCATAGCCGATACGGTTTGCGGGGACTTGAAAACAGTATTCGGCGAAGGCAATCAGCCAGCTCACGAGGATGGCGGCGAACAGAGGCGCCTTGCGATATTTCAGATGACCGTACCAGGCGATGGTCATGAAGATATTC
Organism: Candidatus Acidiferrales bacterium; assembly: GCA_031296075.1. Taxonomy (GTDB): domain Bacteria; phylum Acidobacteriota; class Terriglobia; order Acidiferrales; family UBA7541; genus Palsa-295. The sequence goes on along the minus strand of JARLGK010000013.1, from coordinate 19,098 downwards.
GAGCAAAGAAGCAGAAGGATGGTTTTCATGGCTCGCAAATCGTATCACGCGCGAAATCCTGCAAGCCACGGGTTTGCGTTTGCAAATAGTTCGGGGTAGGCTCGGGAAATCTTGCTGCCTTTCAAGCTCATCTACCACGAAGGCTACGACCTGAATCTCGGCGCGCACGTCTTCCCGTCGCAGAAATACCGGCTGATTCACGAGCGGCTGCTTGCGGACGGAGTTGCCACGCCCGATGATTTCCTCGCGCCGGAGCCCGCGACGGACGAAGACGTGCTGCGCGTTCACACAAAGGACTACGTTCACAAGTTGAAAACCGGCACGCTGAGCCGCGAGGAGGAAGCCCAGCTCGAAGTTCCTTACTCACCCGAGCTGATCAGAGCCTGCTGGCTGGCCGCGGGAGGGTCGATTCTGGCGGGGCGGCGCGCGCTTGCGGACGGCTGGGCGGCAAACATCGGCGGCGGATTCCATCATGCGTGTCCCGATCATGGCGAGGGATTCTGCGTGATCCACGACGTCGCGATCGCCATCCGGCGTTTTCAATCTGACGGCGCGATCGAACGAGCCATGGTGGTTGACACGGACGTGCATCAGGGAAATGGCACGGCGGCGATTTTTAGCGGAGATTCGAACGTGTTCACGCTCTCGATTCATCAGGAGCACAATTACCCGCCCGCGAAGCCGCCTTCGACGATGGATATCAATTTGCCGGACGGCATCGGTGACGACGACTACCTCGCCATATTGGAAAAGCATCTGCATCAGGCGTTTCACGATTTCGCGCCGCAACTTCTTTTTTGCGTGGCGGGCGCCGATCCATACCGCGAGGATCAGTTGGGCGGACTGGCGCTCACCATCGAAGGTCTCGCGCGGCGGGACGCGCTGGTCTTCGATTACGCGCGGCGAAACGTGACACCTGTGGCTATCGCCCTGGCGGGAGGATATGCGAGGCGCGTGGCCGATACGGTGAGCATCCACGTGGGGACGATTCTCGCGGCGCGCGACGCCGCGCGTCACGCGGCGGGGACCCCTACGGCGCCGCGCCGAGCGCCGTCTGGATCGCTGCCGTGAGCGAGTCCGCAAATGCGTCGCGTGGGAAACCGCCGGTGCGGTAAGCGATCTCGCCGGTACGGCCGAGGATCAGCACAGCGGGTAGAGTTTCGGCCTTCAGAAATTCCCCGAGGCCGTCCGCGTAAACGACCGGAACGTCCCACTTCTCGCGGGCGACGAATGCCGGCACCTCGGCTTCCTCTTCGTCCGCGCTGATGGCGAGGAACGCGACATCGGAATTCCCGGCGTAGGTCCGCGCCACGCGATTGAATATTGGCTCCAGCTCCCGGCAGGGCGCGCACCAGGTAGCCCAGAAGCTCAGCACTACGATTTTTCCCCGAAGCGGCTCGAGCGCGAGCGGAGTGCCGTCGAGACGCCGCACCACAAAAGAAAAAACGTCCTTCGCGTCTTTGTTTCCGGCCGCCGCTGCGGTTGACCTGGTATCGGGCGGCTGTGAGGAGACGCGGTCGTTCGCCGCAAGAATCGCGTCGCCCAGGCCCTGCTCGTTGCCGTGGACTTGCCGCCACGCGTTGGCGAGTTCCCGTAGCACGTCCCGGCGATCCACGGTTCCCGCCGAGCCGCTTTCGGGCAGCGTGAACGCCTGAACGTATTCGTCAACGGCGAGGGCAAAGTCCCCGCGCATCTCAGCCACTTCGCCAAGCGTCTTCGCAGCGAGAGCATTCGGACGGATGGAATAACTCATCCGCAGGTCATTGACTGCCGCATCATAATTGCGCTGGGCGTTTTCGACCTGCCCGCGAATGTAATAGAGCGCCGCGCGGAGCTGTTCCTGGCCGTCGCGCCATTCGGCCCCGGATTCGCGCGAGGGCCTTTCCTCCGCCGAGGCTTTTTCGACGCGATCGGGAATGCGCGTGACGTAGCCGGCGGCGCGCGCCAGGCTGGCATCGTCGCCGTGCTGCTCCAGAAGATTGGCGGCCAGCAACATCATTTGGGAGTCGTCCGGGCGAAGGGCGATCAGCCGCTCGGCATATTCGAGCGCGCATGTGGGGTCATGAGTCTGCTGGCAGGCTTCCACCAGCGCGCGGTACACGGCCGGTTTTCGCGGGGCGTCGGGAAATTTCTGGAGATATTCCTTCAGGTTGCGGACCATCGCGGCGCTGTCATTTTCCGCGCTGGCGAGAGCTTTTTGAAGTTCCGCATCGGGGTCGGGAGTTTTCCTCGCGGAAGCGTCCGGCGATCTCTTCGCGGAAGGCGCGGTCGGCGTCGAGTCCTGCGTGAGCGCGGCGAGGCTCGACGCCAAAAGAATGCTTGCACAGAGAGCGAGGCACGCAGGGCGCATCGGAAGGCCATTCTATCGCGGGAATCCTGCGGAGCCGCGCGGATTCTCCCGGCCTTCGAGGTTTAGCGCAGGGAAATATTTCCGGACGAAGTTTCAATCTCGACGCGGGCTTTGCCGTCGCCGACGCGCGCCTGAAAATCATGCCTCCCGGGAGTTCCTTCAGTGACCGAGGGAACCCTGACGTCAATTCTGCCGGAGCTGCTGCGCGCGTAAAACCGGAAACTGGCGTTTGGAGGAACGTGCAGGCTCACGTCGCCGGAGCTGGCGCGGACATCCCAGTAGCTCGACGGACCGGGATTGCCGTCCACGCTGATTTCGCCCGAACCTGTGCGCGCGCGGACGTCCGCTGCGGCATCGCGCACTTCAATCTCACCGCTGCCCGTCGCGGCGGTGACGTTATCGCCCGGTCGCTCGACGCGGATGTTGCCGGAGCCGGTGCGGACGCGAACTTCGTCCTTCGCGCCGCGAACCACCACGTTGCCGGAACCCGCCGTCACGTCAACTCGTCCCTGCGTGTCCGTCAAGGTCGCGTCGCCGCTGCCCACGAGCGCGTGAGTGTCGTTCGCGATGGCCGTCGCCGTAATATTTCCGGACCCGATGGTAAGGTTGGCGGGGCCCGCGATTCCGTTCACCTCCAGATTCCCCGAGCCTGACATTCCGCGCATCTGGGTGTCGGGCGGAACCGTGACGAAATAATCGGCGGATACCATGCTCATATCCCAGCCGGTATGGCCGATGCGGATCAGGTTGGCGTCCTGCGAAAACGGTGGATTGGCGACCAGATCTTTCAACGTACGATTCGGGTCGTCCCAGGGCCAGGCATGCACGCGGAATTCAGCATGCACGCTAACTTCGCCGGGTGAGCCGACGGTTACGCGGGAACTGCCGCTGCCATTTTCGAGCTCCAGCCGCACGGGGCCGCTGACGGTGAAGGTGCCGTCGGCGGTTCCGACCGCGCTGGCGTCGGGACCGCACCCAACTAGCAGAGCCGCCGACAGAAAGGCCGCGGTCGCAAAAGCCGCTACTTTGGAATGTGTTTTCGATTGGGTCATGGTTGCTCGCGTAGGAAGCAGCTTCGATCGCTCGCAGCCTTCCTATCATAGTTGTACGAAGCTGCGCGACGGAAAGTTCCGTGGCCGGCCCACGCGAGCGCGGACAGATGAATCGAACGCGCGGTGCAAGCCTCTACTGGAAATCGAGTAGAACGTCCACCGTTCCTTTGGCTGGGTCCTGCTGCAGAAACCGCCCGACCTTTTCGTAATGAAAAGGGAGGCCCGTGAACGCCTGCTTGATTCCGGTGGCGGCGAATTGTTCGTAGATGTCTTTGTTGAATGCCGCCCCCTCGGCAATTCCCCATGCCCCGCGGATGCGGCGCTCGCCTTCGATTGAGAGTCCCGTGAGGACAAGTTTGCCCATGTGGTACAGCGGGCCTTCGGTGATGGAAACGGCGTAGGAGACGCGCTTCGCGGCGTCGTCAAATTGCGGCGTGGCCGTGAGGTTCACGTCGAGGTAACCACGCCGCGTATATTCGTCGCGCACGGCGTCCCACATTTTCTCCATCTTTATTCCATCGGCGGGGTCGCCGGGCTTGAGTGCGATGAGCCCGTTTAGTTCCGCCGATGACGCAACGGAATTCCCATTCCATGTGACTCCGCTCCAACCGAATGCTGGCCCGGGTTCGATGGGCGAGACGACGGTGACGCGCGCATTACCTCCGCTGCCCGTGATCTGCGCGGTCGGCGCGCCGAAATGTGCGCGGAGAAAAGCGTGCGAAAGATAGACGGGGCGAACCTGCTCGAATTCGAAAAGCTCGACAAGCGTGCGGGAAAACGGCCGTCCAACGACGTCCGAGAGGCGCTGCTGGACGCCGCGGTCGGCTCGCGCGAGCGGATCGCTGAACTCGACGCCCGCGATGTTCACTCCGGCATGTTCGACGCGAAACTGCTGAACCTGTGCGTCGGTGACCGGCGCGGCCGCGAGGACGTGGGAGACGCTCGAATGCACTCCGCGGGTTTCGAGCAGCGCCTCCAGCGCATCCGACATTTCATCGAGCAGACTGCCGCGGCCGGGCGCGGTCCCGTCGAAGAGTGGGACAGCGCGCTTGAGCGCCGCAGTCAGCTCGTCGTCGGTGAACCACGGAAAGTTGTCGAACCAGACCGGCACGGTCGGCGCGTCCGTCACCTGGTATTCGGCGCGGACGCCCGTGTCCTCAGACGCAAAGCGGTACTGCACGGTGGCAAAGAGGCCGAGCTGCGCCAGGCGGTCGGCGCCGCGCTGCAGGTCGTACTTCGTGATCGTCGCGCCGGGAGAAAGCCCCGTGGCGGGCGCGATCTGTTCGGAACGATACTTTGTCGAGCCAGTAATCTTGATGGATTCGAGTTTACCGTTGCCGGAGGTATCGGGAGCTTGTGCGAAAGCCGGCAGGAGTTGGAGGCAACTGGCGAACACGACGGTCGTCAGCAAAATGAGAGCGCGTCCAGCGGTGAAACGGGACTGCATGTCGGACATTTTATATGCGCGGCGGCGGATTGAGTAGGCTATTCGACGGTGACGGATTTGGCGAGGTTGCGAGGCTGGTCCACATCGCAGCCGCGTCGCACGGCGATGTGGTACGCCAGCAGTTGCAGCGGCACGATTTCGAGAATTGGCGCGATCAATTCCGGCGCGGTCGGGATTTCAATCACGTGATCGGCCGTTCCTTTTGCCAGGTGATCGCCCTCGGTGACGACGGCGATCACGATTCCGTCGCGCGCCTTCACCTCCTGCAAGTTCGAAATGGTTTTCTCGTAGCGCATCATTGAAGCCGGGTCGGATTCGTCGCGCGTGGCGATCATCACCACTGGTAGGTTTTCGTCGATCAGCGCGTTCGGGCCGTGCTTCATCTCGCCGGCGGGATAGCCCTCGGCGTGGATGTAGGAGATTTCCTTCAGCTTGAGCGCGCCTTCGAGAGCGATGGGATAGTGAATCCCGCGGCCGAGATACAGAAAGTCCGTGTGGCGGAAAAATTGCCGCGCGAGCTCTTCAATCGCCGCATCGCGTTTCAGGATAGCCTCGATTTTGTGCGGGACGCGCGTGAGTTCCTGCATCAGAGCCTTGGACTGAACGGCGCCGAGCTTTCCGCGCACCTGGCCGAGATACAGCGCCGTGAGCAAGAGCGCGGTCAGCTGGCCGGTAAAGGCTTTCGTCGAGGCCACGCCGATTTCCGGGCCGGCGTGGGTGTAGATGGTGCCGCTGGATTCGCGCGTCAGCATGGAGCCGACGACGTTGCAAATGGAAACGACTTTCGCGCCCTTGTGCCGGGCCTCGCGCTCGGCCGCGAGCGTGTCCGCCGTTTCGCCGGACTGGCTGATGGCGATGATCAGGCTATTCTTGTCGAGGATGGGGTCGCGATAGCGGAATTCGCTGCCGTAGTCCACTTCGACCGGCACGTGCGCGAGCCGCTCGATCATGAATTTTCCGGCAAGCCCGGCATGCCAGCTCGTGCCGCAGGCGACGATTTTGACGTCGCGGAAATTGCGGAATTCTTCCTCGGTAATTCCCATCTCGTCGAGAAAGACCTTTCCCGTTTCCTGTGAAATTCTGCCGAGCAGGGTATCGCGCACCGCGCGCGGCTGCTCGAAGATTTCCTTCTGCATGAAATGCTTGAAGCCGCCCTTTTCGGCCATGATCGGGTCCCAGGTGACGTGCTGGGCGGGACGGCTGATCGGCCGGCTTTCGAAATCGGACAGCTTGACTCCCTGCGGCGTAAGAACCGCCATCTCGCCGTCGCCCAGGAAGAAGACACTGCGCGTGTGCGCGAGAATCGCCGGGATATCGCTCGCGACGAAGAATTCCTTTTCCCCGAGGCCGATGACGATCGGCGGTCCCAGGCGCGCGGCGACAATCTTATTGGGATCTTTTGTCGAGAGGGCCACGAGCGCGTACGCGCCGGTCATGGCTTTCACCGCGCGAAGGACCGCTTCCTCGAGCGGAGCGTCCTTCGAGAATTTCTCGATCAGGTGGGCGATGATTTCCGTGTCGGTTTCGGTGACGAATTTGTGGCCTTCGCCGAGTAGCTGTTTCTTGAGCTCGATATAGTTTTCGATGATCCCGTTGTGCACGACGACGATTTCACCGTTGCAATCGCGGTGCGGATGGGCATTTTCCTCGGTGGGCCGTCCATGCGTCGCCCAGCGCGTGTGTCCGATGCCGTATACGCCTTCGAGCGGGGTCACGCGGATGGATTCTTCGAGATTTCGCAGCTTTCCGGGTGCGCGCCGAATCTGGAGCTTGCCATTCTCGCCGACGACCGCGATCCCGGCCGAGTCGTAGCCGCGGTATTCGAGCCGCCGCAGGCCGTCGAGGATCAGCGGCACAACGCGCTTGGGCCCGATATAGCCGACAATTCCGCACATGACTGCGTATCTCCGGGATTGCCGCAGCGGTGGGGCCGCGGGCAGCAATCTAATTATGCTAGCACAATCGCCCAGCAACCCGCCTCCGACGAGCCGGTAGTGTTTCCGGGGCAACGATCGGCGAAGCACCCTGATTGCGGGAGGAGACGCTCTGACGGCTCCCCAAAATATTTCCCCAGCGCCGGAACGGCGTGGATCAGTCGAGGACTTCGAAGCGAAATTCTTCGATGACCGGATTCGTGAGGACGTCTTTGGCAATGCGTTCCACCTCGCTCTGCGCTTCCGCGCGGCTGAGGCCGTTTAACTCCAAGACGAAAAACTTTCCCTGGCGCACACCTTGCACCTTCGCATGACCGAGCGACGAGAGCGCGCGTTGAATCGTTTGTCCCTGAGGATCAAGGACGGTTGGCTTCGGCATGACCCAGACGTGTGCTTTCATGTTCCTTCCCGTGTGTCGCGAGCGATTATAGCAGGCTCGCCGATTTTGCCGCCGCACGAAAGTCCTCGAGCAATTGGCGCTTCTCGATGGGCGGCAGGAAAGCCGCGTTGAAGCTCTGCTCGGCAAGTTGCAGGAGCTGGTCCTTGGACAGGCCCAGCGCCGCCGCGTGCGAATACTCCGTCAACAAATCCGTGTGAAACATGCCGGGGTCGTCGGTGGAGAGCGTCACGAGCGATCCGCGCGCGATCAGTTTCGCGAGTGGATGGTCTGCGAGGGAGGCGCCGGCTTTACCGGTCTGCTTTGCGAGAGCGCCCGTGCATAGGTTGCTGGTGATGCAGTTTTCAAGCACGATGTGCCGCGTGGCCAGTGATTCGGCCAGAGACAGATCCTGCATCACCGCGATTCCGTGGCCGATGCGCTCCGCGCCGAGTATCTCCACGGCTTCTCGCACGGATTCTGGGCCGCCGAGCTCTCCGGCGTGGCAAACGATGCGCAATCCTTCGCTGCGCGCCAGATCGAACGCCGGACGGAAGTTCACTGCGGGAAATGCAAGTTCGTCGCCGCCCATTCCGAAGGCGATTACACCCGAGCGGTGCAACTTGGCCGCGCAGACCGCCACCTCTTTGGCGGCGTCGGCGCCAAACTGCCGCGCGGCGTCAAAAATCCACCCGGTGCGAAGGCGCCTGAAAATCACGCTTTCGGCCGCTTCGCGAACGGCCGTGAAATTCGCCTCCACGTTCTGCATGCGTCGGAGCATTACGCCGGCCGAAATCGTGATTTCCGCGTAAACGACGTTTTGCCGGACCAACTCCTCCGCGAGCTTTCGCGTGATGAGAGCGTAATCTTCCGGGTCGCGCAAGAAGGATGTGACCCACTTGAACGCTTCGATGAATCCGCCAAAGTTCGAATAGTTGAAGCGCGCGGCCACCTCTTCCACGGTGAGCGTCACATCGTGGCGCCCGGCCAGCTCCACCGCCGTTTCCGGGCGGATGGAACCTTCCAGATGCAGGTGCAGTTCTGCTTTGGGGAGGGCGTCGAGGATCGTTGGTTGCCGGGTCGTTTGCGTCGCCACGTGAATTTAGTTGCCCGGCAACTGCGGGCGGCCGGCGTTGATCCACGCCGTCATCCAGTAGGATCCGAGGTCGGTTGCGGCATCGGAGAGCTGGCGGATCAGGACCGCTCCCGCCTGAGCGTAAAATCGGTCGTAATATTCGCCGGTGTAGCCCGTAAGACCTTCGTGAGCGCGGCGGTCCGCGAGAAGAATGTTTTCAAGCCAGGAGTGCGCGCTGAGAGACATCTCAAATGCGTGATCGGTTGGATCGCGGACGAAGGCTGCTTCGTTCGGCTTCAGAAAAAAGAATCGCTGGTAGTGATCCACCAGCTCATTGCCGAAGCGTTCGTTGATGCCCTGCTGGTTCGAGAGCGTTCCGTCGCTGTTCACCGTGGATTTGAAGGGGTCGTGCGCCGCGGCGACGTAGTGAGCGAGCAAAGCGGCGGAAGTCTTGGCGTCGTCCCAGTTGTGAGACCGGAACGCGTCGGTCAATTTCTTGCTGTAGAGCCCGATCTGCCAGGGAAGCAAGCCGTGTGCGTCGAGCGACCGCCGCCCGTATTTCGCGACCGCCGCGGTATAGGCGCGGGGAAGCGCCGCGTAGGGGAACGGCCCGTAATGATCCAGCTGGATGAACCCCCTGGGCTGCTCGGCCGGGGTCCGCGCCTCGGACTGCAGCGGATCGGTCACATGCTGCATTAAGAACGACCGATTCGCCTGGAAGAACGGCTGCATTTCATCCGGCAGCGTATCCACCGCTTTGTCCACGATCATGCGCTCCGCGTTTTCTCCCCAGCCAAACGAAGAAGGCAGCGCCAGAAATAGACTCGTCAGCATGAGCGCGGGTCCCACGCGAAGTACCCGGTGCATCGAGCGGCGCACGAACTGGCGCATTAGCGGGGCCCTCCCGTCGCGGCCGCCTGCAATTTCGCGGTCGAGAGCTGGCTGTGTTTGCGGCTGTACAAGTAATAGATGACCAACCCGATCAAAAGCCAGGTGAAAAAACGCAGCCAGTTCATGATCGGCAGCCCAGCCATCAGCAGCAGGCACGTCAGGATCGTGACGATGGGCGCAAGCAGTCCGCCGGGCGCGCGGAAAGACCGCGGACGGTTCGGCTCGCGATAACGCAAAATCAACACGCCACCGGCGACCAGCGCGAAAGCAAAGAGCGTCCCGATATTCGAGAGATCCGCGAGCGTGCCGATGTCGAGCAGCCCGGCCGGAATGCCGACGACAAATCCCGCGACCCAGGTGGAAAAGTCCGGCGTGCGGAATCGCGGATGGACCCGGCTGAAAATGCTGGGCAGCAAACCGTCGCGCGACATGGCGAACCACACGCGGGCCTGGCCGAGCTGGAAGACCAGCAGAGAAGAGATCATGCCCATCAGCGCGCCGATCAGGACGGCCAGGCGAATATTGCCGAAGTGCAGCCGCTTCATCGTGTTCACGACCGGCGCGGCGTCGTCCACTAACGTTTGCCATGGGACGATTCCTGTGAGAACCACCACGACGCCGATATACAGCACCGTGCAGATCACGAGCGTGGTGATAATTCCGATCGGCAGGTCGCGCTGCGGATTCTTGCACTCCTCGGCGGCGGTCGAAACCGAATCGAAGCCGATATACGTGAAGAAAATGATCGAGCCACCGGTGAGGATGCCCGGCCAGCCGTTGGGCGCGTAGGGATGCCAGTTCGCGGGATGAATGTAGCGCGCCGCGAATCCGATGAAGATTAGAATGGCGCAAATTTTCAGCAGCACCATGATGTTGTTCGTGCGCGCCGATTCCTTGATTCCGCGCACAAGCACAATCGTGAGCAGCATGACGATGACGAACGCGGGCCAGTTGAATCCAAAGTGCCAGCCGGGATCGTAGAGTGTGTTTCCCTGCAGGTCGGTGAGACCTGCAGGCAAATAGGCTGGCGTGATCCAGCGCGGATTCGGGTGCCAGCCGAACCAATCGAACAAGCCGACCATGTGCGCCGAGAACCCCACGCTCACGGCCATATTCGACACGGCGTATTCCAGGATCAAATCCCAGCCGATGATCCAGGCGATCAGCTCGCCCATCGTCGCGTACGTGTACGTGTAAGCGCTGCCCGCGATGGGAATCATCGCCGCGAGTTCCGCGTAGCAGAGCGCCGCGAAGCAGCACACGACGCCCACCAGCGCGAACGAGAGCGCAATCGCCGGTCCCGCGCCCGGCCTGCCGAATGACGCGGAGTGATAGATCAGATATTCGAGCAGAGGGGCGTTCAGAACCGATTTGACGTTGAACTTCTGGCCGGCGATCGCCGTGCCGATGACCGTGAAGATTCCGGACCCGATCACTGCGCCGATCCCAAGCGAAGTCAGGCTCAGCCAGCCGAGCGACTTCTTCAGACGCATTTCGGGTCTGTCGGCGTCGGCGATGAGCTGATCAATGCTCTTGGTTCGGAAAAGCTGTTGGTCCAATCGCCACCTTCCCGATGCGAATGAAGAAAACTCTACCTTGGCAGACCCTTCCACGCAACCTGTCCGTAAGGGCACACGCGGACTTCAGCGAATTCAGGCAAGTTGCAAATTCGCGTAGCGCTCGAGCAATTTCTTTGGGCCGTAATCCTGGAAGCTGACGGTGATTTTGCGGTCTTCGCCGTCGCCTTCGACTTCGATGATCGTGCCGATGCCGAACTTCAAATGGCGAACTCGCGTGCCGATGAGCGGATCTTTGGAGCTGCGGGCTTTTGACGCGGGACGTCCATAGGGAGTCCGGGTGCGCCGGTAAGAGTATCCCTCCGAAAATTCGGGGTCCGCTTCGTAACGGCGCGTTTCGCCCGGTTCGGATTGCGATCCGGCGGCAGCTTCGATCAGATCGCGCGGAATCTCGGAAAGGAATCGAGAGGGCAGGGAAGCGCGCAACCGGTCTTCGCCGTAGCTGCGGCGATAGATCGCGCGGGTGAGAACGAGCGACCGCTTCGCGCGCGTCATGCCGACATAAAAGAGCCGCCGTTCCTCCTCGACCTCACCCGGAGTATCGAGCGAGCGGCCGTGAGGCAGCACGCCTTCCTCGAGCCCCGCGAGAAACACGGCGTCAAACTCGAGACCCTTTGCGCTGTGCAGCGTCATCAGCGAGACGGGAACGTCTTCCTCGTATTGATCGGAGTCGCTGGCGAGCGCGGCGTGGTCGAGCAGGTCCTCCAGCGTCTGGCCCTGCTCGGTTGCTTCGGCCATGGCGTTCGAAAGTTCTCGCAGGTTTTCGCCGCGCGATGTGTGCTCGATATTGTCCTGCTGCTCGACCCAATTCAGGAAGCCGGTGCGGTCGAGCACACGCTCGATCAGCGACGCGGGCGGCAGATCGCGGCATTCCTCCTGCAGCACTTCGATCAGCTCCCGGAAGGAATTCAACGCGCCGGCAATCTTCTTGCCGGTCGAGAATTCGCCCGCGCGAATCGTGTCCCAAAGCGATTTTTCGGTTTCTTTCGCGCGCGCTTCGAGTCCGGCGACGGTGGTGGCGCCGATTCCTCGCGGAGGCACATTTAGGACGCGCAGCAGCGCGACGTCGTCTTCGGGATGAAAGATCAGGCGCACGTAGGCGAGGGCGTTGCGAACTTCGGCTCGTCCGTAAAAGCTGAATCCGCCCACCACTCGATAGCGAATGCCCAGCCGCCGCAAGACTTCTTCAAACGATCGGGATTGCGCCCCCGTGCGATAAAGAACGGCGACGCGGGCATCGGAGTCGTTGCGTACAATCGAGGACAGCGCCTCGCATATGAATTCCGCTTCTGCGACGGAGTCCGGCGCCTCGAAAAAACGCAGCCGTTCGCCCGAGCCGAGCGTGGCCTGCAGAGTCTTGCCGAGGCGGTCAGAGTTGTTCTTCACCACCGCGGCGGCCGCATCGAGAATCGTTTGCGTCGAGCGGTAGTTTTCCTCGAGGCGGATGATTTTCGCGCCGGGAAAATCCTCGGTGAAGCGCTTCAGGTTTCCGGCGCGAGCGCCGCGCCAGCTATAGATGGATTGATCTTCGTCTCCGACCACGCAGACGTTCTTCCGCGCGCCGGCCAGGAGACGCACCAGCTCTTCCTGCGCGCGGTTTGTGTCCTGGAATTCGTCCACCATCAAATATTGGAATTGCGCGCTCCACCGCGCGCGCACGTCGGCGTGATCGCGCAGCAACTCCACCGCGCGCAGCAGCAAGTCGTCGAAATCGAGCGCCGCGGCCTTGCGCAGGATTTCGTTGTAGGCGCGAAACACTTTTGCGGCGTCCTGGCGTCCCGGATCGCGCGTCTGGGCGGCCTGGGATTCCATTTCATCCGGATTGATGCCGTGATTTTTCGCGTGGCTGATCTGCGAGCGGAGGCTGCGCGGCGGGTAATCCTCCGTGGAGAGGCCGAGCTGCAGGAGCGCGCGCTTCACGGCCGCAGTTTGATCGTCGTCGTCGTAGATGGCGAAATCGCGGGGAAGTCCGATGGCCTGCGATTCGCGGCGCAGCAGCCGCGCGCAAAAGGAATGAAAGGTCGAGACCCAAATGTCGAACGCGCCGCGGCCGCTCGCGCGCAGGAGTTCGCTGATTCGTTCCTTCATCACGCCGGCGGCCTTGTTGGTGAACGTGACGGCAAGAATCGAGCTGGGTGGCACGCCTTGCTCGATCAGATGCGCGACGCGATAGGTGATCACGCGCGTCTTGCCCGTGCCTGCGCCCGCGAGGACGAGCAGCGGTCCTTCGGTTGCAAGCACGGCTTCGCTCTGGCGTTCGTTCAGTCCGGCGATCAGCGGAACTCTTTGGGGAGAATTGCTCAAGCATGAATTCTATCCGACCGGATGCGATTGAGCAATTTTGCGCCGCTCGTCTTTCAGGGCTGCTGAACAAACCCTGCTACAATCAGCCGGTTTCATCGAGGATTCACGGCGACATGAATCAAATCAGGATGCCGCACTGGCTGATTACGATTGTCGCCACGATGGGCGGCGGCGGATTGTTTGTCGCGACATTTCTCGATTCCTCCGTGCTGACGCTTCCGTTCATCGCGGACGCTTTGGTAATTGATCTCTCGATCCAGAGGCCGGCGCGGATGCCCTATTACTGCGCGATGGCCGCGCTCGGCTCGCTGGCTGGGTGCATCTGGATTTACCTACTCGCGAAAAAAGGAGGCGAGGCCTATTTTCACCGGCATAGAGGGGCGCACAAAGTGAAGGGCTTGGTGCAGAAAAACGCGTTCCTGAGCGTCTTCATTCCGGGCATCCTGCCGCCGCCGTTTCCGTTCAAGGTATTCGTGATCGCCGAGGGCGTGTTTCAAGTTCCGCTGAAGACGTTCGTTTTCGCGCTTCTGCTGGGGCGCGCGCTGCGATATTTCGTCGAGGGAATCCTCGCGGTGAAGTACGGGGATGCCGTGCTGCTTTACCTGATCGCGCATAAGATCGGCTTCGCCGTTTCGATTGTGGCGATTCTTGTGGCGCTGTACGCCGTGAGCCGGCTGCTGTTTCGCGAATCGCCTGACGTGGGCTGAGGCCTATCTAGGGATTAGGATTCGAGGCGAAGTAAAACCCTTCGTGGGTGATTTGCAGGGTGCTGTTGAAATCCACGCGCACAAACACGTTTGCGGGCTCGGTGTCGCCGTCGGGGAAGCGAAGGTCGTGCAATTCCACACGGTAGCCGGCCTCAAGCGGTTCGACTCGCGCGAACGGAACTTTTGCGTAGAGCAGGAATTTCTGCGCGGCCGCCGATCTCTCTCCGGCGTCCAGCGGACGAGAGTCTTCCGGCTTGAAGCGGGTGATGCTGCGATCCGGATCGAATTCATCTCCTCGGCCCAGCGGAACGTCCACCTCCTCCATCGTATTATCCGTCTCGGCGAGGCCGCGCCATGCAAAAGGCGCCGACGATTCCGGAAACGCCGCGGCCGTCAGCGCGATTCTGCCGTGATATTCGCGTGAAAGGACCAGATCAATCGCGCGGCTGTGGAGGTTCGCGCGCGCGCCAAGATAGGCCGCGAGTAGCGCCAATGTGACGATCGCCGCGCGGCTGCCGCCCGGCCCCTTTTTTCGCGCTCCGACCTCTTCGTTCACCAGGCCGAACAGCATGGGCAGCAGAAGTCCTACGATCAGCAGGAGCAGAGCCCATAAATCGAGGTCGTTGATCAAGTTCCCTGCGGACCAGTGCGCGCGAAAGGGCCACAAAAGTTGCACGCCTACTCCGCTCGCGACATCGAGCAACAGATGTCCGGCGGCGCCGACGGCGCATACCGCGAAAGCCGCAGGGAACGCGAGTGGCGCAAGCGTTTGCCTTTGCGCCTTTCTTCTTGGCGGCAGCTTCCGGTCCAGCACGCAGAAAGCGCCGGCAATGGCGCATGCCATCACCGCCGAGCCGGCGATGGAATGCAGCGCCGTGCGATGGAATCGCATGAACGCGCCGGCCCCACCGAGGTAGCTCGCATAATCGAGATCAGGTGCGATGCCGGAAACGACCAGCATGGCCGTGCCGAACCGCGGCAAGCGTCTGCCTCCGGCCCGCGCGAACGCGAGCGACGTAAACGCGTGTGTGAAGGGCTCCACGATATTTTCTTGCAGGGAAAAATCGAACTATTGCGCTGCCGGCGTTACGATCGAAAGCGCATCCTGCACGATCCGGAACGCCATGGGCAGAGGTCCGACCGGCTCGCCGTCAACCTGAGCGTACACCGGTTCGCTATTGGCAGGCTCACAAACCGTCTCGGTCGCCTTCCACGTCTCGATCCCGTCCTTTTTGCGGAGCGTCCCGAGCCACATGGCGGGCAAGCAAGCGAGATATCCGAGCCGGCTGCGCCGTGAGTTTGTGAGAAACTCGAACGAATCCTCGAAAAGGTTAGCGCCGGTCGTGATCTTGAAGGGGCCGCCGTAATGCACCGTCCTGCCGACAACGATGATCGTGGCGGTCCGGTCTTTGCCGCCGGACCGGATTCGCATCTCAGGAAAGCCGTAGCTGAATAGCTGGCGAAATCCCTCGGCCCAATACGCGAATATTCCCGCGTTCTTTTTGAGATCATGACTCACGCCGTTCACAATCGCGCCGTCGGGACCCGCGCCCGCGACAGAAAGAAAATAGCGGCCTTCGCTCGCGATGGTGCTCCCACCATTTCGATTTATCGGACACGCGATGCCGAGAGCAATTCGCCGGATCGAGCCACCCGGGATTAGCCGCGCCGCGTGGGGAATGTCCCAGGGAATTTCCAATTCTTTAGCAAGAATGTTCGCGGTTCCCGCCGGAAGGACTGCCAAAGGCACCTGGCTGCGAGCCAGGCCGTTGACGATTTCGTTGATCGTGCCGTCGCCGCCGCAGGCGATCACCATGCCGCGACGCTGCTCGACGGCCTGCCGCGCGATCTTCGTGCCGGTCTCCGGCCCGGTCGTGGGAGCGAGCTCCACTTTGATGCCGGCGTCCTTCAAGATGCGCACGCCATGCTCGATTTCCTCGAAACGGCGATGGCGTCTGCTGCCGCTCGTGGGGTTATAAATCAACAGCGCGTCTTTGATTTCGTGCGGCATGGGTCTGTCCCGGGTTTTCGGGGCAAGCGCGCATTGTATAATACCGGCGAGGTTTGACGGACTGTGTCCCGCAGAGGTTTCCATGCCTAAGGGTGGCAAGGCCGCACAAGAGATCGAGGCGCTGCGCGAGAAGATTCGCCGCCATGAATACCTCTATTATGTTGCCGACGATCCTGAGATTTCCGACGCCGCCTTTGACCGGCTGATGATTCAGCTCAAGGAGCTAGAGACCGAGCATCCCGAGCTGGCGACACCCGATTCGCCCACACAGCGCGTCGGCGGCGCGCCGCGCGAGGGATTCCAGGAAGTGCGCCACAAAATCCCGATGGGCAGCCTGGACAACGCATTTTCGTTCGAGGCGCTCGGAGAATTCGACCGCCGGGTGCGCGAGCTGACAGGGCGCGAGAAAATCGATTACGTCGCGGAGCACAAATTCGACGGACTGAGCCTATCGCTCATGTACGAGAAGGGAATGCTCGTTCGCGGAGTCACGCGGGGAGACGGCACGACGGGCGAAGACGTGACGCCGAACGTGAAGACGATTCGCTCGATACCGCTGACGATTGCGCCCGCGCTGTTGAAGAAGGCCGGTCTGCGCGGCGATTTCGAGGTGCGCGGCGAGGCCATCATGACCCGCAAGGCCTTTCAGCAATTGAATCTCCAGCAAAGCGAGCAGGGTGGCAAGATTTTCGCGAATCCCCGCAACGCTGCCGCAGGCGGGGTGCGCGTGCTCGATCCGAAGATCACCGCTTCGCGGCGGCTTGATTTCTGCGCATATTACATTTTTGTGGACGGCCGGGCCGCAAAGAAGCATTTGTCGGAGGTTCTGGAGACGCTTGCGGTGCTGCAATTCAAAGCCAGCGACGATTGGAAGCTGTGCCATTCGCTTGGCGAAGTCGAGCGCTATATCGAAAGCTGGGATACGCGCCGCGAAAGGCTGGCCTACGAGATTGACGGGATCGTCGTGAAGGTGGACGAAGTCGCGCTGCAGAATGAACTGGGCTTCACAGCGAAGTCGCCTCGCTGGGCGATCGCCTACAAATATCCCGCGCATCAGGAGACGACTGTCGTCCGCGAGATTCGGGTCCAGGTGGGCCGCACGGGCGTGCTCACACCGGTCGCCGTGCTCGAGCCCGTGCATCTGGGTGGCGTGACGGTGAGCAGCTCGACGCTCCACAATTTGGACGAGGTGGAGCGGCTCGGCCTGCACGCAGGCGATACCGTGCTCGTCGAGCGGGCCGGGGAAGTGATCCCGCACGTGCTCAAGGTTGTGAAACACGGGACCGAGGAAAAGCGGTTCCGCATGCCCGAGAAATGCCCGGAATGCGGCACGCGGATTCATAAGGCCGAAGAGGAAGTGGCGTATCGCTGCGTGAATGTTTCCTGCCCGGCGCGGCGCAAGGAATCGTTTTTGCATTTCGCGGGACGCCACGCCATGAATATAGACGGCCTGGGCGACAAGATCGTGGATCAACTCGTAGACAAGAATCTGGTGAAGGATTACGCCGATCTCTACCACTTGAAGCTCGAAAAAATATCGGAACTCGAGCGCATGGCCGAGAAATCGGCGCAAAACCTGCTCGACGAAATCGCGGCGAGCAAGAAGAACAGCCTCGCGCGGCTCATCTACGCGCTGGGAATTCGTTTCGTTGGGGAACGCACCGCGCAACTGCTCGCGGCGCACTTCGGCTCGATGGACAAGATCGCCGACGCAAGCGAGGAAGAATTGACGGGCGTAACCGAGGTCGGCCCGAAGGTAGCGGAAGGCATACTCGAATTTTTCTCCGAATCGGCGAACCGCAAGTTGATCGAACGCCTGCGCGCCGCGGGCGTGAACATGAAGGACGAGCGCGCCGCCCCGAAAAGCTCGAAGTTCGCGGGGATGACGTTCGTTTTCACCGGCACGCTGGCGAAGCGCTCGCGCGAAGAAGCGGAAGCCCTCGTCGCATCGCACGGCGGGAAAGCCGGATCATCGGTCAGCAAGAAAACCAACTATGTGGTTGTCGGCGCCGATCCTGGCTCGAAGTACGAAAAGGCAAAATCACTCGAAGTTCCCATCCTGGACGAGGCTCAGTTCGATAAGCTAGTGGCCTCTCGTTGAACGGGGAATATTTTCGCGCTTACTTCATGACCTGGGTAGGTATTCCCGTGCACGCCGAGGTGGCGTTGACGTCCTGCGCGTACACGTCTTTGCCCAGAGAGAACACCACTTGCTGGCCCTTGCCGTAATCGACCGCCAGAAAATAGCCGCGCCCGCGAATTGCCAGAGCGAGGAGGGACAGGCCCATCGTAAAGATCGCCGCAGATACCGCGGGCACAGCCACTTTCTTCAGCGTTTTCGACTTCGTCGTGTAAGTCGCGTGCGTGACGTCAGAGCACGCAATGGTGATCTTCTTTCCGGAGTCAGCTTGAAAAAAGAGCTGCTTGCCGTCGGGGAAGGAGAGCGAGCCGAACTGTTTCAGCATGTCCGGATTTTCCGTTGCCGCGACGATCGAAGTCTTGTCGGATTTTGGTCCGGCCCACGCGGGCACCGGAACGATCGTCATCGCAGCAAGAAGCGAGGCAATAAGCTTCTTCAAGGTAGCTTTCCTTTCGGCGCAACATTAGCATACGACCAATATCGCAGCAGATAATATTTGGCGCATAGGGAAAGACACGCGCAGCTCGATCGTTGAAAGGGCGGCTCACTGAGATATAATATAATGAGCGGGTGAGCCCGGTGATCGCCGGTTCCGAGCAATCGGGACGGGAGGAAAGTCCGGACTCCAGCTGTGGTGAACTCGAAAGAGCCGGCCACGGTAGGGCAACGCGCCTGGTAACGCCAGGGGGTTGCGCCACGGGACGCGTGAAAACGTATTCTGGCGGCGCGGCTACGGAAAGTGCCACAGAAAACAAACCGCCGGTGATGCTTGCACCTCGGCGGCAGGCTTTCGGAAAAACCGGGAGCCCGCCTGTTTCGGTCGAGCGCATTTGGCAAGGGTGAAAAGGTGGGGTAAGAGCCCACCGCCCGGGTGGCGACATCCGGGGCACGGAAAACCCCGCGTGGAGCAAGGCCAAATAGGAGGGGAGGGCTGGCCCAGCCCGTATGCGTTTCGCTCGCAAGAGCGGGCGCTGCGACCCTCGGGTAGGCTGCTTGAGTCCCGGAGCGATCCGGGACCTAGAGGAATGATCGCCGCGCTGCACTCGATGAGGCTGGGATGTTCTTCCCAGCGGAGTCGGGCGAAGCGGACAGAATCCGGCTTACAGGCTCACCCGCCACTAAAGTTCCTATTTTCATTGCAGCCGCCCTTTCGGTGTGGGCGGCTGTGCAATAATCGTGCAGTTCTCCGCAGGCTTCTCGATTCCGTCCGGGCTTTCCATGATCCGGCGCGTCC
>JARLGK010000012.1 GCA_031296075.1 Candidatus Acidiferrales bacterium | reverse complement strand
TCCAGATGCGGTTTTGCGTGAGCAAAGTTTCGTATTCGTCGATGTGCCCGGGCAAGGCATCGATCACGCGCCGCACGCGTTCGAGCCAGTCCGGCGGCGGTTCGAGCGCGAGCCCGCCGATGCGGAAGTAGCTGGTCATCATCCGCTGGCCGGAGACGTACTCGTAAATCTTCATGATCTCTTCGCGTTCGCGGAAGCTGTAAAGGAATACGGTCATCGCGCCGAGGTCGATGGCATGCGTTCCGAGCCAAACGAGGTGCGAGGTGATGCGCGTCAGTTCCGTGAGGAGCACGCGGATGTACTGCGCGCGCTTGGGGACTTCGATTCCAATCAGCTTTTCGCCGGCGAGGCAGAAACCCAGATTATTCGAGAGCGGCGCGAGGTAGTCGATGCGGTCGGTCAGCGTGATGCACTGCGAATACGTCTTCGACTCGCACGATTTTTCGATGCCCGTATGCAGGTAGCCGATGTCGGGCTTGGCCGTGAGGACGATTTCCCCGTCGAGCTCGAGAACCACGCGCAGAACTCCGTGAGTGGACGGGTGCTGCGGCCCCATATTGAGGACCATCGGCTGGGCTGGGCCGGCTGCTGTCTCGATGACGGTCGTCTTTGTGGTCATAGGTCAGCGCTCGCCCGGCGATTCTAGCGGAACCCCTCGACGGGATAGTCCTTGCGGAGCGGATGTCCCTCCCACTCGTCCGGCATCAAGATCCGGCGAAGGTCGGGATGTCCGTGAAAGCGAATGCCAAAAAGATCGAAATTCTCGCGCTCGTGCCAGTTCGCCGTCGGCCAGATGCCGGTAACGGACGCCACGGCTGGTTCCGCCCCCTGCAGGCGCACCAACAAGCGCAAACGCAGCCCGCGCTCAATCGAAAGCAGGTGGTAATTCAGCTCGAAACGCAGCTCCATCGGGAATCGGTCAACCGTCGTAAGGTCGGAAAGAAAGGTGAACCGCAGGGAGGGCTCGGATACCAGGTATTCGGCCACGCGCACGAGGTGCTGCGGGGGGATGACAACAGTTGTTTCGCCCCGAAATTCAATCACTTCGGCGACGGCCTGGTTGTCCCAGTCCCTGAGCTTCTGTAGCGCTGCGTGCTTGCCGATTTCTTGCGATTCCACGATGGATCCGATTCCGGACGGGCGACTAGCTATCCCAGTTCAACGCGCCCTTCTTCCAGAGGAAGATATAACCGACCAGCAGAATCATGATGTAGAGCAACATCTCCACAAAGCCAAATACATTCAATTTGTGGTAAACGAGCGCCCAAGGATACAGAAAGATGGCCTCGATATCGAACAAAATGAACACCAGCGCGACCATGTAAAAGTGCACGGAGAAGGGCTGCCGCGCGTCGCCCGTGGGAACAATGCCGCATTCGTAAGGCTGATCTTTCTCGCGCGATTGCTTGTGCCGGCCTACGACCGTGGAAAGCGTAATGAGCAGGCCGGCGAGTCCGCCGGCCAGTATAAACATGAGCAAAAGTGGGCCGTAGCTATCGAGGTAGTTGCTGTTCATTTTAAAGGCGCTGCTATAATAGCGTTCGAGAGTAGATCGGTCAAATGAACTCCCCAGATTTTAATTGCCTCGGCGGCCGTCGCGCGCCTCGGGAGGGAATCGGCAGGCGATGAGTTCCGGATTTAACACGGACGTACACGTGGGCGACCAAATATTCCACGTGCAGACGGAGGACCGGGGCCCGAGCCATCCGGTCATAGATACCGCCGTGTACCAGCACGGACGAATTCTCCACCGGCTCGCCTCAGACTATCAGGAATTCGCAGGATCGACCGAATTCAGCGCGGATGGGCTGCGCGAGCGGGTCAACGAGCAACACCGAAGGATCATCGAGGATTTGCGCGCCGGTGTGTTTGACGCGGAAATCGCCGCGGCGCTGGAGCTCGCAGTTCGCACCCGCGGAATTCAGGTGCAGCTCCTCAATCCCACGTCCTGGCTGGCCGGAGGGAATGTCTTGCTCGACGTCGAAATTGTGCGGCGAGCGGATCGGCAGCCGCAGGCCGGCGCTCAGGTGGAAGCCGCGATCGAGGGTGCTGCACAGGCGGCTCGCCACGCCGGCGTCAGCGACGACCGGGGGCGCGTGCGAATCGAGTTTCCGTTGCCTCCCCTCGGGAAGGGTAATCTGGCTCTCGTGATTCACGCGCAAGCGGACGCGGGCAAGGACGAAATTCGCTTCTCGATGCGCTCGCGGACCAAATGACGATCCGACTAGGATCGTCATCCCGAGCGAGGCCGCAGTTTGGCCGACGTGGGACTTGCTTTCGATGCGCCGCCTCATCATCAGCAAGAGTGTTTCACTAAATTCGTAGCTGACCATGACCGTCACCATTAACAGCGAGCGCCGCGAGATTCCCGATGGCCTGAACGTCGCCGCGCTGCTCGATCACTTAGGCATGTCCACCGGACGCGTCGCCGTCGAGCGCAATCTGGATATTCTTCCCCGGCAGCGCTGGAAGGAAACCGAGGTGCAATCAAACGACAGCTTTGAAATCGTGCACTTCGTCGGCGGCGGCTAGGCACCGCCGCGCAATCTCATCTGGTCATTCTGCCTGCCCTAACGTAGGACAGGAGCGAAGCGTCCCGACGGCCGAGCAGCTTCATTCCTTCGCAACGCTCCACCACGTGTCATTCCGAGCGGAGTCGCGCGTCTTCGCCTTTTCCGCCGCGCAGCGGCGGCGCGCGACGCAGTCGAGGAATCTCTCTTCAGCGCTGATTCCTAGCGCCGCTTCGATTTCGCCGCCAGATACCTCTTCCACGGCTTCCAGTAATAATTCGGCCAGCCCCGCGTGACGCCTTTGTGGTCCTGCTGCGGCACGTTCACGTGCACGAGGTCGACCTGCCCGCCTCCCGGCGCCTTGCTGAATTCCAGAATCAAAATCGAATCGGCGTCACCGGGTTTGAAATTCACGCTGCGCCACGACTGTACGATCAGCCGGTTGGGGACGATCATCAAGTTTCTCCCGCGCAACATCTTGTTCCACGCGGTAAACGCGCTGCCGACTTTCCGGCTCAACATTGCTTTCCCGCCAGTCGCGGCGGAATGCTTCTTGGAATCGAGATACATTTCAAACAGCGTCGCCGGTGAGGCGGCAAAGCGCACCGATTGCTGGATGGTCTTCGTCATGGCTGCTCCTCGGGGCAAGTCTAAAACGTCTTCCGCACCAATGGGAACAACGAATTGTTAATTCCCGGATCGGGCGCTCGAATTTTCAGTGCGTTTGCGACCGGACACGGCCGGCGCTAAATGCCCGGGAGTAGGTGGCCCATTTTGTCTTGCTTGGTGCGCAGGTAGGCGCGCGAATGGTGGTTGGTGCGCGGGCGGCAGGGAATTCGCTCGACCACGCGAATGCCCGCGCGTTCGAGCTGCTCGATTTTGTCTGGATTATTCGAAAGCAGGCGCACGCTGCGCACGCCCAGCGCCTTGAGCGCCTCGGCCGCGAAATCGTAATCGCGCGAATCCGCCGCGAACCCGAGCTTGCGGTTTGCTTCCACCGTGTCGAGGCCTTCGTCCTGCAGCTGGTACGCTTTCACCTTGTTGATCAGGCCGATGCCGCGGCCCTCCTGCGGCAGATAGAGCACAATGCCGGACGCCGCCTTGGCAATCTTGCGCAGGGAAAGCTCCAGCTGGGCGCGGCAGTCGCAGCGCTCCGACATGAAGACGTCCCCGGTCAGGCACTGGGAATGAATCCGCACGATCGGCGCCCGCCCGTTCGCGAGCCGCCCGTGTTGGATGGCCACCGCCTCTTCGTTCGGTCCGTGCCCTTTGATGCCGGCAATTCGGAACCGCCCGAATCGGGTAGGCAAATTGGCCCTCGCCACGACCCGCACCTTCCCGGTTTGTTTTCGTCGCTTCATGGAAGCCCAGAATTATAGCAGGGTTGCAGGTTGCCCTCGGACGCGTGAGCACGATCCCCATCCGCTCGGATCGTTATTTCCGAGACGCCGACCTGAAGAAGGGAAGGCCGATGCGTTCGATAGATTCTTTTCGTGGGAGCCGCCTGCGCGCCTATTGATAGAGTTAAGCAATGAGAGCCGCTCCGGCGCATATAGTGAACCCTGGCTTGTTCGGGTGTTACGAGACGGGGAGCTTTTATGACGAGATGTTCTCGTCCCCCGGCCAGCCTCGCGCCCAATACACCAAGCTTTTCCAGAAGCTCGCCTCCATGGCGCCCTCGCAGTTCGAGGAGCGGCGGAAGCTGGCCGACCTCTCGTTTTTGATTCAGGGCATCACCTTCACCGTATATAGCGATGGGCGCGGCACCGAACGATTGTTCCCGTTCGATCTCATCCCCCGCATCCTGCCGCATTCGGAGTGGGAGCAGATTGACCGCGGCCTCTCCCAGCGCGTGATGGCGCTGAATCTTTTCCTGCAGGACGTGTATGGCAAGCAAGCCATTCTGAAAGACAAAAAGATCCCGCGCTGGCTGGTCTATTCCTGTCCGAATTTCCGGCGGGAGGTGATCGGCGTCGAAGTTCCGCGCGGCATTCACACTCACATCTGCGGTATTGACCTGGTGCGCGATTCGAAAAGCGGCGATTTCTACGTGCTCGAAGACAACGTTCGCACGCCGAGCGGAATTTCCTACGTGCTCGAAAACCGGCTGGTGATGACGCGCACGCTTCCCGACGCGTTCCAGGCCTGCGAGGTTCTGCCGGTCCACCACTATCCTGCGGAACTGGCCCGGATTCTGCGCAGTCTTTCGCCTCGCGGCGAAGAGGATGCGCAAATCGTCCTGCTGACGCCCGGTATTCACAACAGCGCCTATTTCGAACACAGTTTTCTGGCGCAACAAATGGGGATCCAGCTGGTCGAAGGGCGCGACCTCATCGTGGACGGGGGTATCGTCTACACCAAGACGATCCGGGGGCTGAAACGCGTGGACGTGATCTATCGCCGCGTGGACGATGAGTATCTCGATCCGCTGACTTTCCGCGCGGACTCCGTGCTTGGCGTGCCCGGCCTCATGGGCGCCTACCGTGCGGGAAATGTGGCGCTCGCGAATGCGGTGGGCAATGGCGTCGCGGACGACAAGGCCATCTACGCCTACGTGCCGGAGTTCATCCGCTACTATCTCGGCGAAGAGCCGATCCTGAAGACGGTCGAAACTTTCCTCTGCGCCAATCCCAGCGGTCTTGCGTATGTGCTCGACCATCTTCCTCAGTTGGTGGTGAAGGCCGTCGGCGAATCAGGCGGCTACGGAATGCTGATGGGCCCGGCCGCTGACCGCGCGAAACTTATGGACTTCGCCGAACGCCTGCGCGCGAATCCGCGAAACTATATTGCCCAGCCCGTCCTCGGGCTCTCGCGCGTGCCTTCCTACGATCCCGCGACGGGCAGCGTGGCCGGACGCCACGTGGATTTGCGCCCCTATTGCCTCTACGACGGAGAGAAGGTGACGATCGTGCCCGGGGGGTTGACGCGCGTCGCGCTGCAGCCGAATTCGCTGGTGGTGAATTCTTCGCAGGGCGGCGGTAGCAAGGACACATGGGTTTTGCGGGGAGAGGACTGAAATGCTTTCGCGGATCGCCGAATCCCTCTTCTGGCTGGCGCGTTATATCGAGCGCGCCGAGGATACCGCGCGCATTCTCGACGTGAACTACCACATGCTGCTCGAGCAATCGCAGCAGTCCTATCGCCTGCGCTGGGAGCCACTCATCATCATGGCCGGCGAGGAAAAGTTATTTCGCAAGCTCTACGATGAAGTGAACGCCGATATCGTATTCGAGTTTCTGGCGTTCAGCGAGGAAAATCCGAGCTCGATCGTCCAGTGCATCTCGAAGGCG
>JARLGK010000119.1 GCA_031296075.1 Candidatus Acidiferrales bacterium | reverse complement strand
GGCTGCAGATCGTTCGTCAGCGTGTTGTGGAGCTGTATCTGGATCATATTTCTGCCAAACGCAAAACGATGATTGTATCCGACGCTTCGCTTGGCAGCAAACGCCCGATTCGGCGCTCGCGTATGCGTCCGGGTTGGAGCGGCAAGTCGGCGAAAACCTTTTCTCGCGGCGAATCGCTCGTGAGGTGATACCACGCCGGCTACGGCAGCAGCGGGACGCGGCGCCGGACAATCGTGACGTCGCCATTCTGCGAGGGCGTCGCCGTGAGCGGGCGCGAATTTACCAGGAACATGCCATCGGGGGGCAGTCCATAACTCTGATCGGCCGCCGAGAGCTCGACGGTTTTTCCCAGCGGCACGGAAAAACTGACCTCAATGCCGCCTGCGGGCATCGCCGGACAGGCGTACGCCGCCCAGCCGTTGAAGTAATTCCGAATTCCCTGAGTTGCCGGCGGCAGGGGCTGTCCTCCGATCCGCACGGATTCTACGCCCGCGTCCGGCGGAAAAAAAACTGCGGCGAACGGCGCTCCGCGCTCCGAGCGCAGCAGCGCGCGATAGTTCCGCCGGCCATCTCCTTCCGACGATTCCAGAATCGTGAAAGTCGGGGGAGGCAGCTCCAGGTGCGGTGCGTCGGAGAGAAATGCGGGCCGCGTGTCCCAGGGGAACGCTCCCCGGTCGGCGCTGCGGAACATGGCTGCCAGCCGGATCGGTTCCGGCAACCGGCCGGACGCCGGTTGAACGATCCATTGCGCGTTTCCCGTGTCGGCGTCCTGCGAGAATTCGATATTTACGCGCTCCGGTGATTTCGCCGAGTATGCGGGCACGACCACTGCAGCGAATAGGGCGAGCGCGGTCACCAGAATTGGAATCCAGGGAATTGCCAGGCCTCGCAAACCGGGCACGCCGCGCAGATCGGCACAGAGCGGGGCAATCGGCGTCGAGATCAATCCGACCGCAAGGGCGATGAAAACCAGGGCTTGGTTGCCGAGCGCGCTGTATAGCAACAGCGCCGGTGCGAATCCGACGACTCCAACGGTCGCGAGCGGCAAAATAGCTGCGAGGGCGGCGCCCGCGGAGGTTTTGCTGCGGCGCAGCGTCGCAGGCAGTCCGGCCAGCGCGGCCACGCCGGCGGGAGCCACGAAAATGTAACTCAGTCCCGGCATCTGCCAGGAAATCACCACGGCCAGCAGTGCCCACCACGTCCACACCCCGGCCCATAACCCCCAGAACCCCGCGCGCCGCGCGAACAGGATGGCGTGTGTGGTCACCACCGCCACGGCCAGCGACCAGAATGCGATCTCAATCGGCAGCGGATATGCGATCCAGTCGACTGGCGTTCCACCGGCCAGATGAATCAGCCGCGTCACGATAAACGCCAGCAAGCCGATGACGACCATGCTCACGAACCAGCCGATCATTCCCCAGAGATACTCGCGCAGAGTCAGCCGACTGTTTCGAATCATCCAGCCGATTTGCAGCCAGAGTAGAATTGCCGCGGCGAGCGCAAACGCCAGCGTCCGCCGCGCCTGCCAGCGGATAAGCCAGTGCCCGAATAGATCGAAGAAGACCGCTTCCCGTTGCGGCAAATTCCCAAGATCGGAATTGGCCAGCGCGACGATCGCGGGAAGCGCGTTTTCGCCGTGATGCTGCAGGCTCCCGAGATTCACGTTCGCGGAGTTGTCGAGCGGCGTGTGGTAGTGCGCTTCGCTGCCGATGTACGCGAAATTGAGGCCCTGATAACCTGCGGCTTTGAAGACCGTGAAATCCGTGTCGTTCGGAAGGAGCTGGTAGAGCGTGTAGGCAATCGAGGTGGCTGCGGGATGAGCCGCGGTGCGCCCGTAGAGCCGGACGGCCCAGTCGCTCGCGCTGCCGGTTTCAAACATGAGGCTCGGGCCGGAAGTTCCGCGCGCATCCAGATTCACCGCCGCGCGCACGCCTTTTGCCCAGGGACTGGAGTCAACGAATGCGTGCGCGCCGAGCAGCCCGGCCTCCTCGCCATCGTCGATCAGCAAGATGATGGAGTGCCGCGGCGCCGGCAGCGACTTGAGCGCGCGCGCGATTTCCAACACGCTGGCCATTCCCGTGCCGTCGTCGGAGTCTCCCGGGCCGGCCGGAACCGAATCGTAGTGCGCCGCGAGCAGGACAGCACTGCTCGAATCCGTGTCTTCTTCCGTACCGTCGAGCCGTGCTACCACGTTGTTGACCGTGGCGCAGTTCACATACTGGGCGCAGGCAAACGAGGTTTGAATCTGGGGCTGATAGCCAAGCCGGGTCAGCTCATCCACGATACGGCCGCGCACGGCGTCGTTCGCCGGGCTCCCGACGGGATGCGGCGTGTCGTCCTTCAGAACTCGATGGAGCGAATCGAGAGCGCGCGCTGCGGAAAATTCGGTCGCCGGAGCATTGGCTGGCTTCGGCCATGGCGGCCGGATGCCTATGAACGCGAGGGCCAGGATCGCGGCCAGAATCACCGCGCTTGACAGTATTCGGCGCACTCTCGGACTGCCGGGTGAGTCCAAGCTGCCCTCCCGTGGGCGCCATGCTAGGCCGCAGCCAGCCGCAAGTCAACGCTCAATCCCTTCGCCCGCGCCCGGCCGGTCATTCAAGCGGTGAAGACCTTACGTTACAGCGAGATGAAGCTCTCGGTTCTTGCCGGGCGGCTGCGCTTTACGGTTCCAATCCTCGCTCTTCCGAATTACCCTAGGCGCTCATCGCAGCGAACATAGGAGAGAAAATGTCGGTCCTCGATATTCTGCTCGGAAAACCGCTCGCCACTTCGGACGAGCGTGCTGAGCAAATTGGAACTTCCGCCGGAATTCCTATTTTTGGTTTGGACGCCCTCAGCTCGGCGGCGTACGGTCCGGAGGCGGCTCTCACGCTCCTGATTCCGCTTGGAGCGTTGGGAATCGCCTATATCGTCCCCGTGAGCGCGAGCATCATCGTGCTCCTGACCATCGTTTACTTCTCCTATCGCCAGACGATTGCGGCGTACCCGGGTGGCGGCGGATCCTACACCGTCGCGTCGGAGAATCTGGGAACGTTTCCCGGGCTGCTTGCCGCCGCGGCGCTGATGATTGACTACATTCTTGTCGTCGCCGTGGGCATTTCCGCGGGCGTCGGCGCGCTCGTGTCCGCGGTCCCGAGTCTCCAGCCGCACACGGTTTCAATCTGCCTCGGCATCCTTTTAGTCATCACCATCGTGAATCTGCGCGGGCTTCGCGAGGCCGGAATCTTCTTTATGCTTCCTACCTACCTGTTTGTCGGCACTCTGCTGGCCGCGATCTTGATTGGCACATTCAAGACGGTTCTCGCCGGCGGACATCCTATGCCGGTCGTGGCGCCGCCGCCGGCGCCGAGCGCTGCCGTGGCCGTCGCGAGCCTGTGGATGCTGCTGCAAGTTTTCTCCAACGGCTGCACGGCGATGACCGGCGTCGAAGCGGTGAGCAATGGCGTCCGTGCGTTTCGTGATCCGACGGTTCGCAACGCGCAGCGTACCTTGACCGTAATCATCGGATTGTTGATCGTCATGCTCGCGGGCATCGCCTTTCTGATCCGCGCCTACGGTATCGCGGCAACCGACCCGGGACGCCCCGGATATCAGAGCGTGCTCTCCATGCTGGTTGCGGCGGTTGCGGGGCGTGGATGGTTCTACTACGTAACCATCGGCTCCGTTCTGGTCATCCTCTCGCTCTCGGCCAACACCGCCTTTGCCGATTTCCCTCGGCTCTGCCGGGCGGTCGCGCAAAATAACTTCTTGCCTCATTCATTCGGCTTTCGCGGGCGGCGCCTCGTCTATTCAGAGGGCATCGTGGTTCTCGCCGTCCTTGCCGCGATTCTCCTGATTTTGTTTGGGGGCGTGACCGATCGCCTGATACCGCTTTTTGCCATTGGCGCGTTTCTTGCCTTCACGTTGTCTCAGGCCGGAATGGTGGCCCATTGGAGGAGGGTGCGCGGCGAGGGCGCAACGCACAGCATGATCGTCAACGGACTGGGAGCGGTGGCCACCGGAATCACGCTCGTCGTCGTGCTGGTCGCGAAATTCACCTCGGGCGCATGGGTCAGCGCCCTCCTGATCGCGGCTCTTGTATCCTCGATGCTGTGGGTACGCGGACACTACCGGGCGGTTGCCGCTGAAACGTCCAGTTCCGCTCCTTTGCAGATCGGGACTCTGGGACCGCCGATCGTCATCGTCCCGATACAAGATTGGGGAAAGATCTCTCAACGGGCGCTGCAATTCGCTCTAACGCTCTCCCCGGATATCCGCGCCGTGCACGTCGCCACGGAGGATGAGACGAATGCCCTTCGCGAGGAGTGGGACAGGGTCGTGGGAGCGCCGTTGCAACAAGCAGGGCGCACGCCGCCCGAACTCATCACCCTCCCATCGCCCTACCGGCTGATCCTCAAGCCGATTCTCGATTACGTCCTGCAAATCGAGAAAGATCATCCGGACCGTCAGATCGCCGTGATCGTGCCGGAACTGGTTGAGAAGCACTGGTACCACTATCCCCTGCACAACCAGCGTGCGGAACTCCTGAAAGCGTTCCTGCTTCTGCACGGTAGCCAGCGAATCGTCCTGATCAATGTCCCCTGGTACATCGAGGCCTGATGGGTATGCGGTCTTGTGACGATTGGTCGAATGGATTTGATATGATCCCGTTTCGCGCGGTCCGGGCGCGGTACAGGAGTTGACTCATGCGACAAATTTCCTTCCGCAGCTCAATTGCGGTGTTTTTCCTGTCCTCGCTAATACTTGGTGTCGGTTCAACGGCGCACGCCCGTTCGCGCGCAGCCCGCGGTCCGGAGGAGCACGTCGGCAATGTCAACTTTCCCACCTCCTGCTCTCCGCAAGCCCAGCCAGCCCTTGAAAAGGGCCTCGCCCTCCTGCATTCGTTTCAATATCAGGAATCCGCCCAGGCATTCGGCGACGCCGCGCAGCGGGATGGCCAATGCGCGATGGCGTATTGGGGCGAGGCCATGGCGCTCTACCATCAGCTGTGGGATTTGCCCAATGCGGCGACTCTCGCCGAGGGACGCAAGGACGTTGAGCTGGCGCGGAAGCCCACCGCACAAACTCCGCGGGAACGCGAATACGTCGCCGCCGCCGCTGCGTTTTATCAGGACGATCCGAAGCTAAGCCATACCGATCGCAGGCAGGCGTACTCCGCGGCGATGCAAAAGCTCTATAGCGACAATCCCAAGGACGTTGAAGCAGGTGCATTCTACGCGCTGTCGCTGGTCGCTCTCGCAGGGGACGGCGTGGACGAGCTTGCCAATCGAAGGAAAGCCATCGCGATACTGAATCCGCTCTTCGAGCAACAACCGAATAATCCGGGCGTGGCTCACTATCTGATTCATGCCTCCGACACGCCGGAGCTTGCCAAGGAAGGGCTTCCTGCTGCTCGCGCGTACGCGAGAATCGCTCCCGACTCTTCTCACGCCACTCACATGCCTTCCCATATTTTCCGGCGGCTCGGACTCTGGCAGGAAATGATTGACTCGAATCTTGCCGCCATCGCTGCCGCAGCGGAAGCGACGCAAGCGCACCGGGGCGATGCTAGCTACCAATTCCATCCCATGCATTTTCTCGATTACGCGTACCTTCAGAGCGGCCAGGAATCGAAAGCGCGGCACTTGGTCGAGGAAGTGAGGACCGTGCCGGGCGCGAAAGCGGAAGATGTTGCCGATCATCAATCTTTGTTCGCGGCGCGTAATGCGATCGAGCTGCACCGCTGGAAGGAGGCCGCGTCTCTTGCGATTCCCGATGAGCGGCTCACTTGGCAGGACACGACCTACTGGGCTCGCGCGATCGGCTCCGCGCGCAGCGGCGACGTGAGCGGTGCGCAAGAGGATGCTCGAAAGCTAGCCGAAATCATGAAGGCGCAGGAGGCCCACGAGAAAGAGCAGGGCAATAAGGTAACCCCGGGGGAAAGCGTCGAGGAGAGCGAGGTCGCTGGATGGCTGGTCTACGCGCAGGGAAAGGCGGAAGATGCCGTCGCGGATTTGCGCAGAGCCGCCACGCGCGAGGAAACCGAGAGCGAGGATCCCTTCGCCATGCCCGCACGTGAGATGCTCGCCGACCTGCTCCTGGAGTTGAAGCGGCCATCGGAGGCCCTCACGGAATACCAGACTGTTTTGAAGGACTACCCGAATCGGTTCGACGCTCTCTATGGCGCCGCGCGCTCCGCCGAAGCCGCCGCGAATCCCCAGCAAGCGCGGAAATACTACGCGCAGCTCGTCACGATCTCCCTGCCCGGTGCAGACCGTCCCGAACTTCAGGCTGCCCGGTCGTTCGCCTCCGGCCACTAAAATCTCCGCATTCGCTGCCGGGGCAGCGCAACTTCAGGGTGGCCCCGCGCCGGGAGAGGCTCGCGAGTCTGCGCAAAAATACTCAACCGCAAACGGACCATGCCCTACTATTTGCAGCGGATCGCATGATGTTGGTACGGCGACGGCACCTGCGGATGGATCGCCTTGTCTGACATCGCCAGAGCCCTTGCCTCTGACGGTGCGCCAGGGATAAATTGTCTGCACAATACCCAAAACCGCGCTTTACACGCTCCACGCGCCGTGCTAGTTTCTATTCCCGTAACCGCCGATCCGAAAGCGCCAGGCGGTAGGGCCATCGCTATCGACCCCTCCGTACGTTTTTGTCTCGATAGAACTCCTTCAAGAATTCAGACAGAACCTCCTTCTGCGGATGCCGCAAGGGGAGTAAAACGTGCGAGGGCCGGGTGCTAAAACTTCGTAAAGTCGAACTTCTGGGTTTCAAGTCGTTCTGCGAGAAGACGCCGATCACGTTCAGCGGCAGCGGCATCACTTGTATTGTCGGGCCGAATGGCTGCGGCAAGTCCAACGTGGTGGACGCCATCTCCTGGGTGCTGGGCGAGCAGAGCCACAAGATGCTCCGCGCCGAGCGCATGTCCGACTGCATTTTCAACGGCACCGCCAAGCGCCCGCCCATGGGCATTTCCGAGGTCACGCTCACTCTCATTGATCCGGAACTCTCCGAAGCCGTAGCCAAAGTGCTCCAAGGCGAGCCGGAACCCACGGCCGACGTTCTGGAGGATGCTGCGGCGGACGCCGCGGATTTCTCTTTCGCAGCCGCCGAGAACCCCGCGGATGCTTCCACCGGCGAAATTCCCGCTGAAGATTCCGCCGCTGGCCGCAAGCATTGGAAGAAGCGCGCCGCCGAAAAGCCGGCCGTCACTCTTCGCCCCGGTGAAATCGTCGTCGGGCGCCGCCTCTATCGTTCCGGCCAAAGCGAATATCTGATCAACGGCCGCGTGGCCCGCCTGCGCGACGTCCAGGAAATCTTCATGGGCATCGGCCTCGGCCCCGATAGCTACGCCATCATCGAGCAGGGCCGCATCGGCCAGATCCTGAATTCCAAGCCCATGGACCGCCGCGCCATCATCGAGGAAGCCGCCGGCATCACCATGTACAAGACGAAGAAGCGCCTCGCGGAAACCAAGCTCGAGGCGGCGAAAATCAATCTCTCTCGCGTCAACGACATTCTCGTCGAAGTCGAAAAACAGCTTGCTTCGCTCAAGCGCCAGGCGTCCAAGGCACGGCGCTACGCCGAGCTGCGCGAACAGATGCGCGGTCTGCTGCGCATCGTCCTTGCCAGCAAGGCGGAGCATCTGGACATCGAAGCGGCGCGCCTGGAAAAACTTCTCCGCGATATGGACGCGGCCGAGGAGCGCGAATCCCGCTCCGTCCACGAGATGGAAGCCGAGCAGGAGCGCCTGAGCGCGCGCACCTACGATCTCGATGGCGAGCTTCGCCAGACGCAGAACCTTCTCGGACAGACCGCTCTGGATCTCGACCGCGCCGAAAACCGCATCGCGTTCAATCGCGAGCAGCTCGCCCAACTCGAATCCCGCGCCGCGCGCCTCACCGTTGAAATCGAACAAGCCGTCCGCCAGGCCGCCGATCTCGTCGCGCGCATTGCCACACAGCGCGAATCCGTCGCCGCGCTCCGCGGCCAGGCTGCCGCCCTCGAAGCGGGCTTGCGCGAATCCACCGAACACGTTTCCACAAGCTCCGCCAGCCAGAGCCGGCTCGAATCCCGTATGGAAGAATTTCGCCGCCTCGCCCACGCTCTCGTCGAGGAATCCGCGCGCGGCCAGGCCGAATCGCAGCAGGCCGAGGAATCCGCCGCGCGTCACACCGCCGCCGAACAGCAGCGCTCCGCCGCCATGCGCGCCATCGAGCAGGAATGCGCGGCGCTTCAATCGCGCGTGGATGCCGCCGACGCGGCCTTCGCGCAGGCCGAAAAACACGCGCATGCCATTGGCACGGCGGTTCGCGAATCGCAAACGCGCCTCGCGAGCCTTCGTCAGACCCAGCAGGAAACCAGCCAGCAACTCGAGCAGGTGCGCCAGGAATTGTCCGCCGAGCGCGCCAGGCACGCCTCCATCGAACAGATTCTTCGCGAGCGAGCCTACACGGCTGATGCCGTGCAAAAGCTCTTCAATGCGAATGGCGACGCCGGGTCGCGAGGCTTCCGCGCCCTCGGCTTGCTCGCCGACTACGCCGAGGTTCAGGAAGAATACGAAACCGCGATCGAACAGTTTCTCCGCGAGGAGCTTGAGTACGTCGTGGTCGAATCGTTCGATCAAGCCCGCGCCGGCGTCGCGCTGTTGCGCGAAGAAGTCGGCGGCCGCGCGACGTTCTTCGTGGATTCGGCTCGCACTCTCGACGTGGACAAAATGGAAAATGGCGCGTCCATGCCCGGCAATTTCATCGCGCGCCTCGACCGCCTCGTCGAGTTCCGCGAGCCGCTCGGTCCCGCCACCAAATATTTTCTGAAAAAACTTCGCACCGCCTACATTGTCGAAACCATCGCCATTGCCGAGCAGATGGCGCACGACAATCCGCACAGCTATTTCCTGACGCCGGACGGCACCAGCTACCACGGCCGCACCGTGTCCGGTGGTCGCAAGAGCGAGGCCGGACCGCTTGCGCTCAAGCGCGAGCTCCGCTATCGCGAAGCCGAAACCGCGCGTCTCGAGCGCGTCGCCGCGGAACAGCAGATGGAGCTGACCCGCCTCGAGGAAGAAACCGCCGCGGGCGAGATGCAGCTTTCCACCGCTACCGCCCAGCAGATGGAAGCGGAAAAATCTCTCGTCTCGGCCGCGCATCAGCGCGATGAAGCGCGCCGGGAATTCCTTCGCGTGGATCTGCAGCTCGATGGCGAGCGCGGCGAAATCGCGCGTCTCCATGCCGAAGCGGAAGCGGCCCGCGCGCGCGCCGAGCAGGCGCGCTTCGAGCACGCCGAAGCGGTTCGCGTTCGCGCCGCTGCCGAAACCGAAGCCGCGCAGGCTGCCGAAAAACTCGTGGACCTGCGCCGCGATTTTCAGGAATTGCAGGAGCGCGTGGTCGCCCGCCGCGAGGAGCTGGCGGCTGTGATCGAGCGCCTCGCAAGCGCCGAGCGCATCGAGCAAAGCCTTTCGGGCGAGATGTCCCAGGCCAACGAACGCATGGACTCGCTCCGCCAGCAGCACGCGACTCTATCGGGCGAGAAGTCCGAGATCGAATCCTCCTGCGCGCAGCTTGCTTTGCAGGTCGAGGATCTGCGCTTGGAGAAGACGCGCCTCGGGGAACTCAAGGCCGCGTTCGAGACGGAATGGACCGAAGCGCGCTCGCGCACCGGACAGATCGAAGAAACACTCCGCGGCCGCCGCCAGTCGCTCGACGAACTCCGCGCCGAGCGCAGCCAGCGCCAGATCGAAAAGGCCCGAAACGACGCCGACCGCGACTATCTCCGCCAGAGCTGTGTCGCGGAATTGAATGCGCAGCCCGAGGAGTTGATCGCCCAGGAATCCCAGCTTCTCGTCGGCGAAGAGCTGGTCGCCGCCGAAACCAATTTCAACGAGATGAAGGCGCGCGTCGAAGCCATGGGCCCCGTGAACATGATGGCGCTCGAGGAATTCCAGGAATGCGAGCAGCGCGAAAGTTTCATGCGCCGCGAGCGCGACGATCTCGTGCAGTCCATCCAGAATACGCAACTCACCATTCACGAACTCGACGAAGTGTCGCGCAAGAAATTCGAGGACGCCTTCACCTTCATCAACGCGCAGTTCGCCGTCGCGTTCCAATCGCTTTTCGGCGGCGGCCACGGAGAGATGCGCCTCAGCGAGCCCGATAGCTCGGGCGACTGCGGCATTGACATCGTCGCGCAGCCTCCGGGCAAGCGCCTGCAGAATATTCTGCTTCTCTCCGGCGGCGAAAAAGCGCTCACCGCGCTCGCGCTGCTCATCGCCGTCTTCCGCTACCGGCCCAGCCCCTTCTGCATCCTCGACGAGGTGGACGCGCCCCTCGACGAAGCCAACGTCGGCCGCTTCAACAGAATGCTCGCGGAAATGTGCGGCCAGACGCAGTTCATCGTCGTCACGCACAATCGCAAGACCATGGAAATGGGCTCGGTGCTCTACGGCGTCACCATGCAGGAACCCGGCGTCTCCAAACTCGTCTCGGTGAAATGGGAAGAAGACGTCGCCGCTGCGGTGCCCGAAGCCGCCAGCGCCGCCAGCAACGCCGCATAGGTTTTGGGATTTGTCATCCCGAACCCGCCGTGGCGGGTGAGGGATCTGCTGTTCGGCTTGGATCATCGCATGCTCACGCTCGTTCTTCTTCCCGGCATGGACGGCACCGGCATATTCTTCGAAGATCTTGCTGCTGCTCTCCCGCCGGAATTCAAGCCGGTCGTCGTTGCGTATCCGGACGCCCCGTCCCTCGGCTACGTTGAACTCGAAGCTCTCGCTCGCGCGGCGCTGCCTCAAAGCGAGCCTTATCTCGTCCTCGGCGAATCTTTTTCCGGCCCCATCGCTATTTCGATCGCTGCCTCTAATCCGCCGGGGCTTCTCGGACTGATACTCTGCGTTACGTTCGCGCGCAATCCTCATCCGCTGCTGCTACTGGTGAGCGCGATCCTCAAGCCGCTGCCGGCCTGGCGCGTCCCGCGCTTCATTCAGCAACCGAACCTGTTCGGCAGATTCAACTCCCCGTACCTGCGCGCGAAACTGCGCGAGGTTCGCGGCCGTGTTTCGCAGACAACGTTGAAGGCTCGCCTGGAAGCTGTCGCCTCTATCGACGTCTCCGAAAAACTCCGCCGCGTAACGGCTCCGACTTTCTATCTCCGCGCGAAGCACGATCGCGTCGTCTCGCGCGCGTCATGCGATTACATAAGTAAAATGCAACCTAACGTCGAAGTCGCCGAACTCGACGCGCCGCATCTGCTTCTGCAGACCGTTCCGCAAGCCGCAAAAACCGAAATCAGAAAGTTCGTCGCCAACCGAATAGAAGGTTTGAATTGAAATAAGTCTTCTTACCGATTGACAACGCTTCGCCCTGCGCTAGAATACCCGCCTCTTTGGACTGAGGACTCACAGCTCGTGGCTTCTTCCCAAATGCGCGCCATTATTTCGCAGACAGAATTTCCGGGGCTCAAACTTCTTGGGCGCGGAAAAGTTCGCGACATTTACGACCTCGGCGATCGTCTCCTGATCGTGGCCACGGATCGCCTTTCGGCATTCGACGTCGTCCTTCCCACGCCCATTCCCGACAAGGGACGCGTCCTCACCCAGCTTTCGGTTTTCTGGTTCGAAAAACTGGCGGACGTTGTTCCGCACCATGTCATCGAAGCAAAAAACTTCACTGGCGAGCTTGCTCCCTACGCCGATGCTCTTGCCGGCCGCGCCATGCTCGTCCGCCGGACCCAGCCGGCTCCCATCGAATGCGTGGTGCGTGGATACATTTCCGGATCGGGCTGGAAGGATTATCTGAAGACGCGCGCGATCTGCGGAATTTCGCTCCCGGCTGGTTTGCGCGAGTCCGATCGCTTGCCCGAGCCGATCTTCACACCCTCGACCAAGGCCACGACCGGCCACGACGAAAATATTTCCTTCGAGGAAACGGTTTCTCGCATCGGGCTTCCGCTGGCCGAGCGTCTCCGCGACGTTAGCCTCACGCTCTATCGCCGCGCCGCCGAACACGCCGCCGCGCGCGGCATCATTATCGCCGACACCAAATTTGAATTCGGCCTTCGCGACGACGAGCTCATCTGGATTGACGAGGCCCTTACGCCCGATTCCTCGCGCTTTTGGCCCGCCAGCCAGTATTCACCCGGCAAGGCGCAGCCGTCGTTCGACAAGCAGTTTGTCCGCGACTATCTCGAAAAAATCGGTTGGAACAAGCAGCCTCCGGCGCCGGCGCTGCCTCCGGACGTCGTATCGGGCACGCAACAGAAGTATCGGGAAGCCTATCAACGCATCACCGGCCACGCACTCGACTGATACGGGAAAGATTCTCCCGGAGCTTCACTGCGGAGCATGCACACGTGAAAGAGGAACTGGAATCGCTGGTCGGAATGATGGTCGAGCGCGGAATCCTGCTCGAAGAAGCCCTCACGGAATTCGAGAAAAAATTCATCCGCCGCGTTTTGGAACACTCCCGTGGAAATCAATGCCGCGCAGCCAAGGTCCTGGGGATTCACCGCAATACCCTGAGCCGCAAAATCACGCAGTATCATCTGGATTATCCCATCCGCCGCCGCTAGTCCCCTGGGATCGCCAATCTCCCGATTGGCGTCTTCGCGCGAATGTCTGGCGCGATGTAATCCATTTGCCGTTTCTTCGTAGGGGCGCTGCTCGCTGCGCCCCCGGCCCGGTTACTTGGCTTTGGTGCTGCCATCCGCCTCGCACGAAGTCTTAGCTTTCTCTGGGAACTCCGTTCCTTCTCCTTGCCCTCTGTGTTAATTCTCTCGGTTTTCTCAGCGTTACTCTGCGATCTTTGCGCCTCTGCGGTGAATGTTTTCTTTTCAATCCCGTACGCGCTGGCACAAAAAAAGGCCGGCCCGTTTCCGGACCGGCCTTCAAATTCCTCTGATCGCCGACTGCCGCTACTATTTCGGCGCGGGTTTGCGAGCTGGGCGTTTCGGAGCCCCTGCCTTTTCCGGAATCGTCGTCGGATCCACCTTCACCATATCCCAGTGCAGTTGGAACGGCGAAGGATCGTACCTCACCAGCGTCCCCGAAAAACTGATCTCGTCTTCCTTTTGCACGCGCAGCACGTCAGGCTGCGGCGTGATCGGTCCGGTAGCGGCGCCCGCCGGCGGTGGGGCCGTCCAGACCTTCACGTCCATGTTGGCCGTCGTCGCCGCCGAAATCTCATCCGAGCTGGCGCTTGTGAACACCATGACGTCCACGAAATTGTCGGACTTCTTTACATCGATGATTTTTCCGATGACCTGCGGGAATTCGGCGCCGCAGATGGCCAGCCACGTCAGCTTTGCCTTGTCGCCTCCAGCGCCCAGATCGCCGATTACGGTGATGATCGTGCTAGCCTGCGCAACCTTCTGGATATCGGCCGCGCTCGGAATCGAATACGTTGCGGGGCGCTCCGGCGCATTCGCGGCCAGCTGCAGCAGTTCGTTCAACTGCGCGTCGATCAGAGTGTCGCAATTCGGCTGCTGGTAATTCACGATTGTCTTGCGGAGATAATCCTTCACCTTATCGGTGTCCGGAATCTTCAGGTCAACGGCGCGCGCCAGCGCCCAGAATCCGTCGAGCGATTGCGCGGGAGTGGCTTGTAGATACGCGAGTCCCAGGCGGTAGCTCGCCACCGGGTCGTTCGGATTGAGCGCCAATTGCGCCTTAAAGGCTTCTTCCGCGGCGGGATAGTCCTTGAGCTGCACATCGGCCGCGCCGGCAGCTCCTTCCAGTGCGGACTGCACCGCCTTCACCTGATCGTCCGTCACCTTCGGATTCGATTTCTTGAGGTCGGGAAGCAGCTTGATGCCCTGCAGCGCGGCGTCTCGCTGCTTGACGAGCT
Source organism: Candidatus Acidiferrales bacterium (assembly GCA_031296075.1). Lineage (GTDB taxonomy): Bacteria > Acidobacteriota > Terriglobia > Acidiferrales > UBA7541 > Palsa-295. The sequence goes on along the minus strand of JARLGK010000119.1, from coordinate 16,809 downwards.
GATCGTGCGCGTCCGCAGCCTTCGGGTCAAATGCGCCCGGCGTCGCGAAGAGCTGCATGCGCGCCTGAATCGCCTGAACTCGGGAACCGACATCCGCCTTATCGCCGAGCGCGACGAGCTTGTCCGTGTACTCGATTGCCTTGGCGTAATTCCTCAGTTGGAAGTAGGTCTGATAATACATCTGGTAGATGTACTGCATCAGTGTTGAATTCGGATACTGCGCGACGAAGGCGTCGAGCAGCTTGATCCGCGTCTGCGAATCTTTTTCCGCCTGCGCCGCTTGCAGCGAGTTGTATTCCGGGAGCGTGTACGTTGGTTGCTGGGCCGTTGCCCCGGCTTGTTGTGCGGAGCTGGGCCGGGGAGACAGGGACGTCAGGACGAGCGCGGCGATAATAATTGCCATCCTGTTCAGATGCTTTCGCATGATCACTTTCCTGCCTCCTGGATTTGGGCGTAATTTCGGCTGGCCGTTCAGACTCGCAACCGCGATTCCTGCGGGACACCCGCGCAACATATTGAAATCCACGGGATTATAGGAAAACCATCCAACCCGCGCAAGCCCAAAACCTTGCGTTCCATCGAATTCCGCCGATTTCGTCTGCTCGCGCATGTCTAGAAGCTTAGTCCTACGTGATAGGATGATGAATCCCCGCCTGCGTGTCGCCTGACGGGGGCCACTCATGTCCAAAGACAGACTGCTGGAAGCGAAAGTCGCTCTGATCACCGGCGCAAGCCGGGGCATCGGCCTCGCCATCGCGCGAAGCCTCGCGGCCATGGGAGCGAAGCTCGGCCTGTGCGCTCGCGATCCTGGAAGGCTCATCGGCGTGGCCGCCGAATTTGAGCGCCACGGAGTCCCGGTGCTGGCGGTTCCCGCGGACGTTTCCCGCCCGGGCGACATCGCATCGCTTGTGCAAAAGACCGAACAATCGCTCGGCCCCATCGAAATCCTCGTCAATAACGCCGGGATCGGAGTCTTTGGCCCCATTCAAGAAGCCTCCGAGGCGAATTGGGACGCTGTATTGGACACCAATTTGAAATCCGTGTTCCTGCTGAGTCGCGCCGTGGCGCCGGGAATGATCGCTCGCCGCGGCGGGCACATCGTCAACATTGTTTCGCTTGCTGGGAAAAACGCCTTTGCCGGAGGCAGCATCTACTGCGCTTCAAAATGGGGCCTGCTCGGGCTTACGGAATGCATGGCGGAAGATCTCCGCACGCACGGCATCCGCGTCAGCGCCGTATGCCCCGGATCGGTGGCTACCGATTTTTCTCTGCACGGCAACAAGGACCCGCAGAAGATGTTGCAGCCCGAGGACGTCGCCCACGCCGTCGCAATGATCCTTACCCAGGCGCCTCAAAGCTTCATCAGCGAGGTACTTCTGCGCCCCACACAGAAACCGTGAGAGGGCTGGGAGTCGGAGCGATAGAGTCTGTGTGGGAACTGAAATCGACGCGTCCGGCGTGAGCGCCGTAGGCGCGGCAGACCGTAGCGCCGCCCGGCAGGGCGGGGAATCAAATCCGTCGAATCCCAAGCGCCGTAGGTGCGACACATTCTGTCCTGTCTGTCTGTCCGCGGCCTGAATTGCGCGACGTAGGCGCTATGCATCCTATGCATCCTCGTCAACGCCGCCGCATCCAATGGATGAAACTAGCAAGATTTCAGGAGCAACTCCATGATCGAAATTCGTCCATCGGAAGAGCGCGGCCACAACAAGATTTCGTGGCTCGAATCGCGTTTCACATTTTCCTTCGATCAATACTACGATCCCGAGCACACCCAGTTCCGCTCGTTGCGCGTCATGAACGAAGATGTCGTCGCGCCCGGCGGCGGTTTCCCGACGCATCCGCACCGCGACATGGAAATCCTCACCTGGATTCTTGAAGGCGCGCTCGAACACCGCGACAATACCGGCGGCAGCGGCGTCATCCGTCCCGGCGAACTCCAGCATATGTCCGCCGGACGCGGCGTGATGCACAGCGAGTTCAATCCGTCGCAGAAGGATCCGGTTCACTTGCTGCAGATATGGCTTCTACCGGAGCGCAAGGGCCTCGACCCGGCCTACGAGCAACTCGCGTTCCCGGACGCCGAATTGCGCGGCAAGTTTCACCTGGTGGCGGGTCCGCAAGCTCCGGTCACCATCCACCAGGACGCGGACCTCTACATCGCGCGTCTCGATAAAGGCACCGAAGCGAAGCACTCGATCGCGGCAGGCCGCCACGCGTGGGTACAGATCGCCCGTGGCGCGGTGCGCTTGAATGGCAGCGAGTTGAAAGCCGGCGATGGCGCGGCCATTTCAGACGAAGCCGAAGTCCGCGTCGAAGCCCGCGTGCCGTCCGAAGTCCTGCTTTTCGACCTAGCCTGAACCGATAGCTCCACCTCTGCGCGCTTGCTTCGGGGCCTGAATTCAGTTACAACGCCTCTCACGCACTCGGCCCCGAAGTAGATCGCCTCTCGCAAAGGAGAAATCCTGATGTCGAATTCCTCGACCAGCATCGTTCCGCTTTTTGGCCGGATATTGCTCAGCAGTGTCTTCATTCTCAGCGGAATCAGCAAAATTACCGGCTTCGCGATGGAGGAGGGATACGTGGTGGCCAAACATCTTCCTCTGCCGGCCGTGGCGCTTACCATTGCTCTCTTCATCGAGCTGGCTGGCGGGCTCGCTCTGCTTGCCGGTTGGTTCACCAGATTCACGGCTTGGATCGTCTTCCTCTACATGATACCGACCACATTCCTGTTCCACAATTTCTGGGCCATGCAGGGAATGGATCGCTACGACAACACGATTCATTTCCAGAAGAACCTCGCGATTATGGGCGGACTGTTGCTTCTCGCCGCTTTTGGCGCGGGCGCGTACTCCGTCGATTCCGCGCGCGCCCCACGTACGTAACGTAAACGGCGTTGTCATCCCGAACCGCTTCAGCGGTGAGGGATCTCTCTTGGAGCGCCGAACTGGGCGCGTGTTTGCACAAATGTTTGGGCCCTGAATCTCCCGGCGGTGGCCCGCATCTGATTTGCGGTTATAATGCTCCCCTATTCCAAGGAGGAATGATGTCCGACCACAAGAGACCCGCTTCGGCCGCCTCGCCCATTCACGATTTGATCAGCCACCGCTGGAGCCCCCGCGCATTCGACGGCCGCGCCGTCGAGCCGGAAAAATTGCGCAGCTTGTTCGAGGCCGCCCGCTGGGCTGCATCGTCCTACAACGCCCAGCCGTGGAGTTTCATCGTGGCCACCAAGGACGATCCGGAGAATTACAAGAAAGTTCTGAGCAGCTTCGTGGAGTTCAATCAGAGCTGGGCGAAAAGCGCGCCCGTGGTCGCGATCAGCGTGGCCGCGCACAAAATGCCGCACGACGGCTCGCAGAATCGCCACGCGTTCCACGACGTCGGCCAGGCCGCCGCGACGCTCGCGCTCGAGGCCACGTCGCTCGGCCTGCAAGTCCATCAGATGGCCGGCATCATTCCCGACAAGGCGCGCGAAGTTTTCGGCATCCCCGAGAATTTTGAAGCCGTCGCGGGCATCGCCCTCGGCTATCCGGGCGACCCCATGACGCTGCCCGAGGGACGCCTGCGCGACAACGAAACCGGCAAGCGTGAGCGCAAGCCCGCTTCGGAATTTGTCTTCACCGGCAAGTGGGGCCAGGTCTCGCCGATCGTAAAGTGACGACCCGATAAGGGTCGTCATCCTGAACCCGGCGCTTTCGGTTTTTGGCCGGGTGAAGGATCTCGCTTCGTTTTTTCGGTTGCCCCATCCTTCGCGAAGCGAAGGGTGGGGATTTTCTCTTTCGTTTCTTCCACTCCCGCCTGCCCGCCGACGGCGGGCATACGTGTACCTTGCTTCGCCTCCCGCGCGTTGATACATTCCCCGTCCGGGGGACATCACCATGAGAACTCGAGCGATCGGAGCGCTGCTCGCGCTTTTGTTTTTCTGCCCGGCCTTCGGAAATCCCACAGCCACGCAGGCGGCGGGCGACAAAAAAGATCTCGCGGCGGAAGTCGCGGCGCTGAAAACTCAAGTCACGCAGCTCGCCAAGCTGGCGCAGAACTCGCAGGACTACATCGCCATCGCCAATCTGCAGCGCGTCTACGGCTACTACGTCGACAAATGCCAGTGGGACCAGACCGCCGATCTTTTCGCCAAGGACGGCACGCTTGAAATCGGACTGCGCGGCGTGTGGGTCGGCCAGGACCGCGTGCGCGCCTATCTCCACACGCTCACCGATCTCAAGTACGGCACGCTTTTCAACCACATGCAGCTCCAGCCCGTGATTGACGTCGCTCCCGACGGCATGACGGCCAAGGGCCGCTGGCGTGCCTTCGAGCAGTTCGGCGCGCTGCACCGCAGCGCCCAATGGGCCGAAGGAACCTACGAGAACGAATACGTGAAGGAAGATGGCGTGTGGAAAATCAAGAAGCTGCACTACTACATGACCTACTACGTGGACTACTACAAGGGCTGGGACCAGGGCGGCAATCCGCCTCCGGGACCCATCGCGGGAATGCCCCCCGACCGTCCGACGACCGAGCCCTATAAGCTCTACCCGGACGTGTTCGTTCCGCCGTACCACTACAAGAACCCGGTGACCGGCCGCTAACGGCGCGAAGGATTTCCTGACATGAAAATCCGAATCGTACAAATCGGGCTTCCGCTCTCGCTCGTTGGTTTTTTCTGGATGGCCTCCGCCGGCTTTGGCGCAGCCGATTCGTTCGCCGCGGCGGACAAAAATCTTGCCGCCGAAATCGCCGCGCTGAAATCCCAGATCGCGCAAATCGCGTCGCAGATCCAGAATTCGCAGGACTACATCGCCATCAACAATCTGCAGGACGCCTACGGCTACTACGTCGACAAAACCAAGTGGGACGAAGTCGCCGACCTTTTCACCGACGACGGCTCCGTCGAAATCGGCCTGCGCGGCGTTTACAAAGGCAAGGAGCGCGTGCGCGCCTATATGCACCATCTTGGGGACCTCAAGTACGGCACGCTGTTCAACCATTCGCAGTTGCAGCCCGTGGTGCACATCGATCTCGACGGCCTGCACGCCCATGGACGTTTCCGCGCCTACATGCAGGTAGGCACGTTGAATTCCCGCGCGCAGTGGGGCGACGCCGTCTACGAAAACGAGTACGTGAAGGAAAACGGCGTCTGGAAAATCAAAAAGCTCCACGCCTACTTCACCTACTACGTCAACTACTACAAAGGCTGGGACCAGGGCGGCGACCCGCCTCCCGGCCCAATCCCCGGCCTCCCGCCGGACGAGCCTCCCACCGAAACCTACAAGCTCTACCCGGACATCTACATCCCGCCCTACCACTACAAAAATCCGGTCACTGGGCGATGAGCCCAGTGACCCTGAGCGAGCACAGCGAAGGGTAGAAGCAAATGACGGCGGGAGATTCGTGATTCGTGCGAGGGATTTGGTGGCACAGACACTCATGTCTGTGCGGCCCGCCGGGTGCTCCATCCTCGTCTTGCGAGGGTCGGGCTTTTGACCTTTACTCGGTTTCGCAGATGCCGCCTTCAGGCGGGCGCAGTTGGTTCGCAAAAGGTTTAAGTGTAGCGCCGCGGTCTTCAGCGCGGCAGCATTGCGCTCTGCGCTTCTCTGCGGTCTCTGCGTCTCGGCGGTAAATGCGGTTGTCTTTGTAGCGGCCACCTTTCAGGTGGGCGAATCTTCGCTGGTCGCCTTCATCACACCCGCCGCCAATTCGCGGGTCCCGGACGACTCGCTGTTTTTCCGGCTAGTTGTTCGTCCAGACGCTCGTAGGAACCGATCGCGCCGCCCTCTGCAGGACATCGGGCTCGACGATTTCCAAGTCTCCGTCTGGCTGACTCAGGATGAAGTACACAGCGGGAGAGAGACCTGCGTACAAGTTAACGCGTTCCCTGGCGTCTTTCAGAGTCGCCGCCATTTCAACCCAGCTCAAACTGCCTTCATGCCCCATCCGAAAGATGTCGAACGACACGTTCATGTGATGGACCTCCTGGCGACTCGGAGTTTATGAAACGGCCTGTCGCGCGTCTGTCCTCTTTCGTTCACTTTCTGAAGTTCCCCTAATGGCAGCCGAGCGAACCATTTGCGGGCTATTTCGGCCTGCGGCATCTCCGTGGCCTTTCGGTCGTAGGGGCGTAGCACCGCTAAACTCCCGGAGCCTACCGTTCTTACACTCAATTAGAATTACGACGTCTCCAAACTGGACGAGAAGATCTTTCTCATGGCTCCCTTTCTCTAGGAAGTAGTTGGGATAAATATTCGCCCCGGAGAAGACCTTTTTCATCCCGTTTGCGACCCACTGCTCAGCCGCGCGGTCTCGTTTTCGTAGGTAACGCTCTCGAATCTTGCTTTCCGACAGAAGCTCTCTCTCAAGTGCTTTCGCAAGAACTCGCGGCGAATTCGCAGGGTCAACGAAATAGAGATTGCCGTCCGGTAAGGCAACAAACATCTTGAATTCGAGTGGATTCTGATCGTGAGGAAATGTGAAATCAGGCCCGACGTCTCCGGCTCTTATGCTGAAGAGCCCCACCAAGGCTTCTAACGCGGGTCGCCGAAGATTCCCCTGGAGATCGTCGAGTGAAAAGACGTGGATTTGTTCCATCAGACGGGCGTTCGCGTCCAATCTCTCGCCAAGCTTCAGTTCGGCCGCTCTAACTTGCATCCTTCCAATGTCCGTCTCTCGGCCCCGGAAAGGAAGAGAAATGGACGCGCGTTTCGTTTCAAACCCTTGTCCCCATCCTTTGCCCCAGCGAAGGGTGGGGATTTTGCGACGAAAATTGGCGCCGCTCCGCCCGAAATTACTCGACACACCATGCAAAGTAATTTTCGACCTATCTCATTGAAAACAAAAGAAGGCGACCCTCACAAAGTGTCACACTTTTTCATGACAGGGCTCCCAGTGTCGTCCGCCAAGATGGAGGGCGGATGAGTCTGGGAGATCGTGTTGCGCGCCCCGCGCGCTTTGCCGGGCGGCGCTGCCAGTAGGCAGCCAGAAATCGTTCGCGCCGACAGAGACACATCCGGCAATCGGTACGCGCTTCGCGCTTTCACGAGTCACAAATCACTACTCACTAATCACGAATCACTTGGTTTTCTAATCGACACGAAACCGGGGGATCAATTTCCGCCGGATCATCACCTTTCGCGCTGGTCCACCCGCGCGAGTTTCCGGCGTCACCACTCACTAATCACGAATCACAAATCACGAATTACGAGTCGCGAGCGACCGCATCATCCACCCGAGGCAATCTCGTCCCGACCGGCAAGAGTTATCTAGCGCCGGGAATTTTTTCCTTGCTGCTCGATCGTGCGCCGCGCTCCGAGGCTGCGCCAAAACGCTTCGCGCGAAGCGAAACGCTAAGTCGTGTGACGGCATGGCGTTCGCTCTTCACTGAAACAGCACATCGCGCCGACAAACAACGAAGCCAGGTCCGCGTTCGGCCAGCTTGTTGCCCTTACCCAAATGCATCTTCCGTCGCGCCTAGCCGACGCAGCACACGGGGGAACAATGGCTACAAATGCAGTAGCGCTGCCTCAACCTGCGGCAGACGACATGGTAAAGCGTCTGTGGCAAGCGGTGATCGTCACCACGATTCAAGAATGGATTTCAGGTACTCTCCGCTCCAAACGCCAAGCCGAGGAATATCTTTTTCAAGATCAGCAGGATTTCCCAGCCGTCTGCCAGTCCGCCGGAATGGATGCAGACCGCTTACGCGCCAAGCTCAACCGCCTCCGCCTTCAGAAGCCTGCACTCTAGTCGCGCCTCCAATCCTCGCCGGTTTTTTCACGCGCGCGGGGAAGTTGCCAAGGCTTGGCCTTGCGAGCGCGGTTCTCCGCTGGTACCCTCGCGGCCATCGAGTGAGGGGGAACCAATGAGAGAACGATTGAGTCATCCGCGCATAGCCGCAATTCTTGCGTTTGTGCTGGCGGTTTTCATGGCGGCAACTTCGCGCGGCCAGGTGCAGACGCCGACGTCGGTGACGCGCGGATCGCTTTCGGGCACGGTGACCGCCGATCAAGGCGCGGTGGTCGGATTCCGCGTCACGGTGCACAACCTGACGTACAAGCTCTGGTACACGGTATTCACGGTGAAGGGGCACTACACCGTGCCGCAGGCTTTGCCGGGATCGTACGACGTGATCGTGCTCGAGAAGGGCTTTTCATCGCCGACGCTGCGCGTTGATCTCGCGCCCAGCGAAGAGAAGACGGTTGATATCGCCGTGAAGAATCTGGCGGCGCGCGCGGCGGCGGCGCAGGGCGCGTCCACCGAAGGGATGACCGCGGCCATGGGCGGCCCTGCCCCCGCTGCGAACACAATTTGGGTCAACTCGATGGAGGAGCTGTATCCGCCGGGACCGGGGCGCGACCTGCTGAAGGCCAACTGCACGGGCTGCCACGGCTCCGAGTTCGGCACGATGCATCGCACGAAGGAGGGGTACCGCATCGGCATCGCGCGAATGACCGAGACAGGGCCGACCGACGTTCCCTTCGACACGAATCTCGGCCACACGTACCTCACCGGCGCACAGAAAGATCAGATGGCCGAATACCTCGCCACAAATTTCGGTCCCAGCACGCCGGACAAGCGGCTGAAAGTGGATCCGCCGATCCTCGACGAGGACGCGCTCGCGAAGGCGATCTACGTTTCCTACGACATTCCCGACAATTTTCCGCGCCCGCCATTTCGGGGCGACCGGGTCGGCGCGAACGAAATCGACGGCGTGACGGTGCAGGAATCATCGATGCCCGGCGGCCGGGCGCTGCCGCAGATGTTGCACGATCCGCTGATCGTGCCGGACGGCATCTGGTACGCGAATCCCACGGGTAACGCGATGATCCATCTCGATCCGACGCAGCTCGATCCGAACAGGCGGTACACGGTCTATCCGCTCGAGGGATCGAATACGTACACATTCCTGCACGGAATCACGGCGGACAGCAAAGGGCACATCTATTGGGCGGAAATTATCGGCGGACAATTGGGCGAGCTCGATCCCGCGACCGGCAAGCAGATCCGGCACTACACGCCGCGGCGAGGCGGAATGCTACAAGTCGTTACGGACAAGGACGACAACATCTGGTTCGGGATGGTGAAGGGGCCGGGCGGAGTGGGGAAGCTCGACGCGAAGACGCGCGTGGTGCATCAGTGGCAGACGCCGACGCCCGACAATTTGATTTACGGCCTCGCGGCGAGCCCGGTGGACGGCACGATCTGGGGCGCGGGATACAGCAAGGGCCAGGTCACGAAATTCGACCCGAAGACCGAGGAATACACCGAGTATTACGCGCCGGGATCGTGGGGACAGATTCGGCGCATCGGCGTGGACTCGAAGGGAATCGTCTGGTTCTCGGAGTACAGCACGGGAATCCTCGGGCGGCTCGATCCTTCGACCGGCAAGATGACGGAATACAAAATGCCGACACTGGGCGCGAACCCGTACGACGCCTGGCCGGACAAGACGGACAAGATATGGATTTCGGACCAGCCGCAAAGCTCGCTGGTGCGATTCGATCCGGATACGAAGAAGTTCACCTACTATCCCGAACCCCAACTGAACTGGAGCCTGCCGAAGGTCGAGGTCGAGAAAAACAATACGGTCTGGTTCGGCGCGCGGTTCCTGCCGTACATCACCGCGAACCATCTCTACCCGAACGGCTACTCGGCCGACGCGCCACCGGAGCCGTAGCACTCCGCCGCCGGTTGCCGAGAGCAGATCACCCGGCAACCGGCGGTCGGCAGCCGATTACTGCGCGGCGGTGAACGTGAAATCGGCGCTGGCGGATTCGCCCGCGCGGACAGTCACCGCGTGCTCCTGCGTTCCGAACGTGCTGGTCCAGACCGACAGCGTGTAATCGCCCGGCGGCACGTTCTTGATCGTGAAACTGCCATCGTCGCCGGTGACCGCGAAATACGGATTGGCGACGACTCCGATGAACGCTTCCATCCACGGGTGAATGTTGCAGTGCACGGGAATCATGACCGCGGGCTGTGAAAACTTCGTGTTCACCGAAGTTGTGCCGGGCTGCTGCGTCACATTCCAGTCGCGATTGCCCTTGTTGGCCGAGACGTGGATATTGTGCGCCGTGGGGTCCACGGTGACGACCTGCAGCGGCTGCCCCACCTGAACGCCAAGCACGTGCGGCTGATAGATACATCCCCTTTGCGTGAGCGTGACGGAGTTCGGCGGCGCCTTCACGGTGAGATTGCCCGTGCCCTTGGAGATGTACACGAACGCGTTCGGCAGAGTGCCGTTGGCGTTGACGCGGCCGTCTTCCGGCAGGACGGTGCCCGATTGCTCGGAGGCGCATACGGGGTCTTTGTCCATCGAGATGGGCCGCAGCTCAGGCGCCTTGCCCTTGAAATAAATTTTGCCGGAGATGCTGCTGCCGTCGGCCGGGCCTGCATTCACCCTCGCTCCAAAACTGGCTGCTACCAGCAAAGCCGCCACGGTCATAATTGCCATTCCGAATCTCTTCATTGGCGTTGCTCCTGTTCTTCGATCGCTCACCGATCCGCAAACTTTACTCGGCCGCCGACCGGACCCGCCTGAAAGAGCGGGCCCGGCAAGCGGTGCGTCCTGGCCGAGGGGAGACGTTTTCCCGGAAAGATCCCGCGCCCTCGTGCGCGGATTCCGGCAGCGGCCGCTTAGAAAATGAATCGAGCGAGAATGTACAGCGTGTTGTTGTCGGACGCGTTCCGCGGCGCGATGATTGACCCATTGTAATTTGTCGAGCCGCCGTTGAATTTGAAGTACCCAGTGTACTGCGCCGCGAGATCGATGTTCTGCGTGGGCCACCAGGACAAATTCAACAAGTACCCGCTGTTGTTCGGGCTGCCGTTAGCGCTGCCGCCGGGGTCGTCGGACTGCGGATAGAGCAGAGAATCGCGCGTGCCAGAGGTATTGAACCAGCCGACGGTGCCCGTGTAGCGATCGCCGAAATGGTATTCGACGTTCGCCTTGACGGTGTTGAGATGGTGCGGGACCAGCTCCGCGAGTCCGAGCTCCTCGGTAGCGCTGGCGTTCAGCGACGAATTCTCGTGAATGTAGATACCGCGGAGCGAGAGAATGTCGTTGTGGAATCCCGGCAGCGTGCGGTCGTACTGAAAATCGGCGGCCACATCGGTGTAGTTGTCCCGGAGCGTGCCGGAGGTTTCGCTGGCGGGGCCAACGACATTGTTCGGAGTCGATCTCATGAACATGCCATAGGTGCCGACTTCGAGATAATTATTGCCCCACGTCTGCTGCCACGCGCCGCGCCAGTAGGGAGCGAGACCATGGATGTTGAAGGAAGCGCTTTGGGTTTGGGAATCGATGCCATTCGGCTGGCCAAATCCGATGTGCTCCGAACGATACATTGTTGTCGCGAAATAGAGATGATCGTTCCACATGCCGTATGCGCCGAAACCGGCAACGTCCTGCGCCAACGTACCGTCGATGATGGTGGAAGCCGCCGGTGAGGGTGCTTGATCGTTGGCGATGAACGGAAAGCTCCACGCGGGCGTGGTGTGCCAAAGATCTTCGACGCCTGGAGTGTTGTTCATCATGAGACCGTAGACGAAATCCTTTCCGGCCAGCTTTCGGGTATTGGCGTAGCGGATGTCGGTCTGATCCCAGGTGAAATGGTCGTCCTGGGTGCTGTAAGTGAACTGGACGAAGCTGCCCACATGCGCGGACCATGCGCCGGCGACGAACAGGGAAACGTCCTGCGGGAATTCAAAGCTGCTGTTCTGCGTGCCCGGCTGCACTTTGTTGGTTTGCGTGTACGATGTCTCAAAGAAGACGGAAAGCGGCAAGGTCTGAAGCAGGGTCAGGCCGGCTTCTCGGGAGGTTTTCTCCGCTTTGGTAACGGGCATTCCGGTGATCGTGTAGCCATTGAGCTTGAACTGTCGCCCCAGCGGCGTGAGTTCGGGCGGGGTCGTGTGGCACGATCTGCACGGAAAGCCGGTCTGCCGCGAGTAACTGGGAACGGCGCTTGCACTGGGCGCCCGAACGCCTGTCAGCAGAAGGGGCACGATCAGCGAAGCGCCTGCGAGGGTCACCTTGAGCCACAATCTTTGAGTCACTTTCTTCATTGCATTTCCTCCCCTTTATTCTTCGAGCCCGGCCGAGCAACCTTTGAGCACGTAATCGGTCAACGCCCTGTGAAGCCGAGGGTATGGGCAGCCGAGTTGAGCAGGTGTGAACCTACCGGAAACGAGACGGAGGCTCTGTGAGTGAAATCACGATTCTTAGTGACGTGGGTCACTTCGCTCTGCAGGCGGAATGTCAGCGCGGGAGAAGGAGAGATCCCTCACCCGGCAAAATACGCCGGGTTCGGGATGACGATCCTTGCCGGATCGTCAAATCTTGGGAAGGACGATGCCTTGCTGCGACTGATACTTTCCCTTCTTGTCCTTGTAGGAGACTTCGCACTGCTCGTCGGATTCGAAGAAGACGACCTGGGCGAGTCCTTCGTTGGCGTAGATTCGGGCGGGGAGCGGCGTGGTGTTGCTGATCTCGAGGGTGACGAAGCCTTCCCATTCGGGCTCGAACGGCGTGACGTTGACGATGATGCCGCAGCGCGCGTAGGTGGATTTCCCGACGCAGAGCGTCAGCACGTTGCGCGGGATCCGGAAGAATTCCACCGAGCGCGCGAGCGCGAAGGAATTCGGCGGAACGATGCAAACGTCGCCGATGAACTCGACGAAAGATTTCGCGTCGAAATTCTTCGGGTCCACGATGGTGGAATTCACGTTGGTGAAGATGCGGAACTCGTTTGCGACGCGCATGTCGTAGCCGTAGGACGAAAGGCCGTAGCTGATCACGCCCTCGCGCACCTGGCGATCCTCGAAAGGCTCGATCATTCCGTGCTCGCGCGCCATATTGCGAATCCACTTGTCCGACTTCACCGACATCAGGTCCTCCAGGGTAAGGAAATTGTTTTCAGAACTCGGAACTTGAAGAGAGGCCCTTCAGCGAGCAAGTTCGCTGGCTTCAGGGCGGCGATCCTTGTCGGATCGCCGGAACCGCGCAGTGTATTACACGGCGCCGTGCTTGACAACCCGCAAACCCCTGTCTAGCATAGGTTTCCGGCCTAAGCAGGTGATTCGCGGAGGCATTCGTGATCAAGCTCGACATCGTAAACGCTATTGTTCAGAAAACAAATATTACCCGGACCAAGGCCGAGCAGGCGGTCGAGACCGTGTTCGAGGCCATGAAGAATTCGCTTGGCCGCGGGCGGCGGATCGAACTGCGCCGCTTCGGTGTGTTCAACGTGAAGCCGCGCAAGACCGGCATCGGGCGCAACCCGCGCACCGGCCAGCAGGTGAATATCCCTCCGGGCAAGGCCGTGCGCTTCAAGCCCGGCAAGGAACTCCAGTCGCTCCCGACACCCGCCATAAAGCCCTGACGATTCGCGCGGCCTGGCGACGATTCGGCGGGGCCGCGCGCGAACCGCTTTCGATGGCGCACCGAGATCCCGCGCCGCCGCATCCAATTCTTAGCGACCGTATGAGCGCACGCACATGAGCGAAGGCAATGGCCACACGCGGATGCCTGTGGAAATACTCGACATCCCATTCGCGCCGCCCGCGGATTTCCGCCCGCCGCGTCCTCCGCGCGATCCGGTGTGGCCCGCGCTGATCCTTTTCCTGCTGACCGTTGTGTCGACGCTTGCGGTGGGCGCGGAGTTTGGATTGTCGTACGCGCAGAACCGGGAACCCTTTTCCGGCTACCAGGATCCGTTCGCGATGATGCTGCTGCCGTTCCAGCATCCGGCGCTGCTCGCGCTCGGGATTCCATTTTCGTTCACGCTGCTTCTGATTCTGTTCACGCATGAGATGGGCCACTACGTCGCTTGCCGACTCTACGGAATTGACGCGAGCTATCCCTATTTCATTCCCGCGCCGACGCTCTTCGGCACGTTCGGCGCATTCATCCGGATTCGGTCGGCAATCACCACGCGCCGGGCGTTGTTTGATGTGGGGCTGGCAGGCCCGGTCGCGGGATTTGTGGTCGCGCTTCCGGCGCTCGCATACGGAGTGGCAACATCGAGATTAGTGCCGGGCGCGGAGGAAAGCTCCGCGGTCGTGTTCGGGCATCCGCTGCTGACTCGAATGCTCAGAGCGCTATTTCATCCGAACTTGGACGTGACCTGGCTTCTGCTGAATCCCATAGGGCGCGCGGCGTCCATCGGATTGCTGGTGACGGCGCTGAACCTGCTGCCCGCGTGGCAGCTCGATGGCGGGCACATCATGTACAGCCTGACGAGCGCGCGGCATGCGCGCGTTTCACTCATCGTGTCGCTGGGATTGATCGGGCTCGGAATTGTGGCGTGGCACGGGTGGGCGACGTGGGGAATCGTCCTGCTGATTGTCTCGCTGCGGTTTCGCCATCCGCCGGTTTACGATCAGTGGCAGCCGCTCGATCCGGCGCGGCGCGCATGGGCTGTCGGCGCGCTCGTGATTTTTGCGCTGTGTTTCACGCCGTGGCCCGTGACGCTGCAGTAGTTTTGCGGTCGCGCGCTACATCGGCGATCTGTAGCGCAATCGTAGTCGAGCGAAGAGAAGACTTGCTGCGAGAGAACCAGCGCATCGGATCGCGCTTCGCGCGGTCGTTTTTGGCGGGGATGAATCCCCTCGCTTCCACCTTTGTTTCCCAGCCCTACGGGCTGGGCTAACGTCTGACGCGCCTACGGCGCTCGGAGCTTCGCGCGGTCGATTTTATGTCGCAGCTAATGCTGCGACCCACAAAACAGTTCTTATTTCGAGGGGATTAATCCCCTCGCTTCCACCGGGAAATCCCTCCGACGCAAAGCGATTAGCACAGGGCGTCCGACGCAACGCAATCAAGACAAATTCGTGGGATCGACGTCGACGAGGACGGCGGTTTCGGGGATTTCTTTCGCGGTGCAGAAATCGAGCGCGCCGGCGAGGGCTTTGCCGAGCGCGGAGCGGTGGGGCGACTTCAGCACGAATTGAAAGCGGTAATCGCGCCGCAGTCGCGCCAGCGGAGCCGCGGCGGGGCCGAGAATCTTCACGCCCTGCTTTTCAAACGGCGCGAAGTAGCCGGCGAGCGCGCGGGACCAGCGAATGGCGTTCTCGACTTTGCGATCGCGGACAAGGACGGTCGCAAGCGCGGTGAACGGCGGATAGTGCAGGACGCGCCGGAAGTGGGCTTCCTTGTCGTAGAAGGAAACGTAGTCCTGCTGCGCGGCATGTTGAATCGCGTAGTGCTCGGGATAGTAGGTTTCGACGAGAACTTCTCCCGCGAGTTGGCCGCGGCCCGCACGCCCTGCGACTTGCGTGAGCAGCTGAAAGGTGCGCTCGGCGGCGCGAAAGTCCGGGCGGCCGAGCGCGAGATCGGCGGCCACGACTCCGACAAGCGTGACGCGCTCGAAATCGTGGCCCTTCGCCACCATCTGCGTGCCGACGAGAACGTCCAGCTCGCCTTTTGCGAATGCGCCGAGGACCTGCTGGAATTCGCGTTTCGTGCGCACGGTGTCGCGGTCGAGGCGCGCGACGCGGGCGGCCGGAAATTGTTCGCGGAGATATTCGTCCACGCGCTCGGCTCCGTCGCCGACGAAATACATATATTCGGCGCGGCATTTCGGGCACTGCTTGGGCGGGCGGATCGAAAAGCCGCAATAGTGGCATTCCAGACGCTGGCGGCTCTTGTGATAGGTGAGCGCGATGCTGCAATTCTGGCACTGGACCATCGCGCCGCAGCTGCGGCACAGAAGAGACCACGAATAGCCGCGCCGGTTGATGAGCACCATCGCCTGGGTGCGCTCTTCGAGGCGCAGGGCGATGGCCGCGCGGAGCGCCTCGGAAATCGGAGCGGCGCGATGCTGGCGGCGAAAGTCCTCGCGGAGGTCCACGATGCGGACTTCGGCGAGTGGGCGATTCTCGACGCGCGAGGTGAGCTTGAGCAGATGATATTTTCCGGCGCGGGCGTTGTGATACGTCTCCAGCGACGGCGTGGCTGAGCCGAGCAGCACCGCGGCGCCTTCGAGGCGCGCGCGATAGACGGCGGTGTCGCGGCCGTTGTAGCGCGGCGTTTCTTCCTGCTTGTAAGCCGATTCCTGTTCCTCGTCCACGATGATCAGGCCAAGATTTTCAAGCGGCGCGAAAACGGCCGAACGCGTGCCGACGACGACTTTAGCTTCGCCGCGTCGGACGCGCCACCATTCGCGCGCGCGCTCGATATCGGGCAGGCCGCTGTGCAGCACGGCGACTCCTTCGCCGAATCGCGCGCGCACCAGACGCCCTACCCACAGCGTGAGCGCGATCTCGGGAACTAGGACGATGGCCGTCTTGCCGCGCGAAAGGGCCGCTTCGATCGCGCCGAGATAGACTTCCGTCTTGCCGCTGCCCGTGACGCCGTGGATCAGGCCGGCCGCGAATTCACCGGCCACAAGCCAGCGCCAGATTTCTGCGAGGGCTTCTTTCTGTTCGGCGTTGAGAACGTTGGCGGGGGGAACGAAGTCGGTGTCCCACGGGTCTTCGCCGGGAGTCAGCGGCTCTTCCCAGGTGGCCAGCATTCCCGATTTTTCCAGACGGCGCACGACGGCGCGGGAGGCGCCGGCCTTTTCAAGGAGCAACGCCAACGGGAGCGGGCCGCGCGTGGACGTGAGCACTTCGCGGATTCTTTTCTCCGCGGCGTCGGCGAGAAGCTCGGCGGTGCCCGGGCGCCAGGCCACGATTTGCTGCATGCGGGTCTTCCGGTGGCGCAGCACATCGCGCGCGGAAAGATAGCCGAGGCGCACGAACTTTTCCGCGGCTGCTTCGCCGCCCGGCCAGCGGCGTACACGCACCGATGGCACCGAGGAATCTTTTTTGTCG
>JARLGK010000118.1 GCA_031296075.1 Candidatus Acidiferrales bacterium | reverse complement strand
TATCTCTACGACGAGCGCCAGATCATTCGCGCGGGCCTGGAAGATCATTTCATGGGCAAGCTGCTGGGCCTGCCGATGGGCTGCGACGTCTGCTACACGAATCACGCGGCGGCCGACCAGAACTCCGCCGACAATCTTCTGCTGTTGCTCGGCGCGGCGGGATGCAACTACTTCATGGGCGTTCCATGCTCCGACGACGTGATGCTGAACTACCAGTCCACGAGCTTTCACGACGCCCTTGCGGTGAGGCGCCTCTTCCATCTGCGGCCCGCGCCGGAATTCCTGGCGTGGCTCGAAGCGAGCGGGATTTATCGCGGCGCGGAGCCGGCGCTGCTGGACGCGCCGGCGCGGCGTCAACTGATGCAAAAGCTTGAGTCGTCGCTCGGGGAGATGGTCTGAATGGCGCGCGACGACGACCGCTCGCAGGCCGCGCCGGAGATGTCCGAAATCGTGCGCAAGGTCCGCGCGCGGACTCCGGCGCGCCTGCTGGTTGGCCGCGCAGGCGCTGCCTATCGCACCGGCACTCAACTCGACCTGCGCGAGGCGCACGCCGCCGCGCGAGACGCGGTCCGCGCGGAACTCGATCTCAATTCCGCGTTTGGCGCCACGTTCGTCCAGCGCTGGAATCTGTTCGAAGCCCGCACGCAGGCGCGCGACAAGGATGAATATCTTCGTCGGCCGGATCTCGGCCGGCATTTTGACAGCGCGTCCCGCGCGGAAATACAAACCCGCTGTTCCCGCGACACCGATTTTCAGATCGCGATTGGCGACGGCCTCTCAGTTCCAGCCGTCGCGGCGCAAGTTCCTACGTTGCTGCCCCTGCTCGACGAGGGCGCGAAAGCGCGCGGGTGGAGGACGGGCCCGGCATTCGTGATTCGTCACTGCCGCGTGGGCATCCTGAATGAAATCGGCGAACTGCTCCATCCGCGAGTCGCGGTGCTCCTCATCGGCGAGCGCCCGGGCCTGGCCACGGCGGAGAGTCTTTCAGCCTATATGGCGTATCAGCCCCGCGAATCGAACACGGACGCCAATCGAAACCTCATCTCGAACATCCACGCACGAGGCATCAACCCGCGCGACGCGGCCACGCGCATCCTGAATTTTGCGGCGCAAATGATGAAAGTGGGCACGAGCGGCTACACGTTGAGGGAAGAGCTGCCGGCGCTGGAGGACAAGTAATCGTGATCTGTGGACAGGTTTGGCCCTAACTGCTCACCGCAGAGACGCAGAGATCGCAGAGAAAATCTTGAGGATCGTTACACTTCGACAAGCGTGGCGGAGAGGCGCAGGCGGCCGGCGGTGATGGCTGTTTCCAGCGCCGCGACGACGTTGGGGTCGAACTTCGTTATCGCAAGGGAACGGATGCGTTCGAGCGCGAAATCCACATCCATCGCCGATTGGTAGGGACGATTCGTGGTGATGGCGTCGAACGTATCCGCGACGGCGATAATGCGCGCCATCATCGGAATCGAATCGCCCGCCAGGCCATATGGATAGCCGCCGCCGTCCATGCGCTCGTGGTGGAGTTCGATGCCCGGCAGCATGTCCTTCAGTTGGGCGACGGGGCGCATGATATTGGCGCCTTTCACCGTGTGCTGCTTCATCAAGTCAAATTCCTCGTCGGTCAGTTTCCCCGGCTTCTTCAGGACGCGGTCGTCCACGCCGATCTTTCCCACGTCGTGCAGCAGCGCCGAAATCCGCAGTCGGTCGAGATCCTCGGCATTCAGCCCGAGGCCGTCTCCCAGAATCAACGAATACTTTGCCACCCGGCCGGAGTGACCGCGCGTGTACGGGTCCTTTTCGTCGATGGCCGCCGCGAGCATGCGGATGGAACCGAGAAAGAGATCGCGGTTTTCAGTCGCGGCCTGCGTCAGGCGCTCGACGTACTCCTCGATGTCGCCGGCCATGTTGTTGAAGGTTTCAGACAGCTCGCCGATTTCGGCGGTGCCCCGCACGACCACGCGTTCGTGGAATTCGGCGCGGCTGATGGCGCGAACGGATTCGACCAGTCCGCGGATCGGCCGCGTGATGCCTACGGCGAACAGATACCCAAGCACGAGAGCCACGAAGGTGACGCCCACGACGAATTGCAATGCCTCCGCGGTCAACTCGTTCACGCCCGCATCCACGCGCGCGTCGTCGAGGCTGCGCTGCGCAATGACCGCCCAGCCCAGCTCGGGTATCGTGCTGTACGTGCCGATCATTTCAACGGGGTGGCGCTTGTCCTTGCCGGGCGCCAGGAAATTGGAAGTTTGCGTCGCGCGCAATTCGCGGGGCAATTCGGTGATCTGTTTGGCGAGAGGCGAAGTGGAGGCGACGTCTCGCCCGGGCACCAGCTCTTGCGCGTCAGGGTAGGCGACGATCTGGCCGTGCACATCCACGATGAAAACCTTGCGATCGCGCACGCTTGCGTCATGCAGACGCGCCTGCAAACGGTCGAGCGACACCACCGCGCTGAGCATTCCCGCGAACTGCCCGTCCGCGAGCAGCGGCACGGAGACAACCAGCGCCGGGCGGCTGTCCTGGCCGAGCGCGAAAGGCTCGCTGATGGAATCGAAGTCCTGCATGCTGGAGGTGAACGCGCGTTTCCAGGCCGCTTGGACGAACGGGTCGCGATCGGCGCTCACGCTGCCGGCCGACGGCCCCTTCGCGTCCCTGTTCACGGCCGTCACGTAAAGAATATCCGGATTGTTTTCGACGAAGACCTGGAGCAGGCGCGCGAGCTGCGGCGCGTGCGAGGGGTCGTCCACGTCCATTATCCAGCCGGTCAGCGCCAGCATCTGCCGCTGGCTGAGCAGCTGTTCGCGGAGGCTTTGTTCGAATTGCAGAGTTTCGCTGGCCAGCGAACGCGTGATTTCGCTCTGCTGCACCCGCTCGGTATCCTGCAGTTTTCCTTCGCTCAGGTGCAGCGCCTGCTCGTGGTAGAGCCAGAGTGGCGTGACGCTGACGAGCAGCAACGCGCCCATGACGATCCATAGGATGCGTACGCGTCGCGTCGTAAGACGTTTGAGGGCCTGGATGGACATAGGAATCCCCCTTGAAAATGCTAGCGGAGCAGGCCCGCCGACACAACGGGACTATCGTACTAAGGTTGCTGCATAAGCTACATCGCTGGTAGCAGTTGGGAGAGAGAATGCAAGGCGCGAGAAGGGCCCGGCGGCGAATATACGGCGTATCTACCGGCGCAGGCCCAGGCGGCTTTCTTTCCCGGCGATGAGCCGTTCCATGTTTCCGCGATGCTTCACCAGCACGAGCAGCGAAATCAGAATCGTGCTTAAACTGATGTAGGTCGCAGGGGCGCGGTGCGGCGAGTAATACAGGTACACCAACACGGGCATGGCCGCAGCAGCAGCGATCGAGCCGAGCGATGAATATCGCCAGAACGCGACGACCAGAAGCCACAGCACGGTCGCAGCGGCCACAGCCTGCCAGCAGATGGGAAGAAACACGCCGAGCCCAGTCGCCACGCCCTTCCCGCCCTTGAATCGCAGCCAGACGGGAAACATATGGCCGACCACGGCTGCCACGGCTGCGGCCATCATCCAGTGGAAATTGCCGCCGGTCCAGCGCCCGGCCAGCCAAACCGCCAGATAGCCTTTCCCGGCGTCCAGCACTAGCGTCAGCACGCCCGCCAGCGCGCCTGCAGTGCGCGCCACGTTGGCAGCGCCAATATTGCCGCTGCCCGTCGAGCGAATGTCGGGCCCGCCGCGCGCCTTCACCACCAGCAGCCCGAACGGAATCGAGCCCAGCAGATACGCGACGCCGATCAGCCAGTAGGGGTTCACGCCGACTTCCTCACTCCCTTGACCTCACGCCCTATCCGTGACAAACGAATAGCTCTCAATTTTCCGATGCTCCGCGCCGCCTGGCTTCAGCATGCTCTCGAAGAGATGAAATTCCGTCTCGCGCGCCGACCCGAAATCGCGCTCCGCAAATTCGGCGGCCGAGCGAACCAGCGCGTCAACTCCATCGAGCGATTTGAATCTCGCGAGCGTCAGATGCGGCACGAACGCGCGGTCCTCGCGCGGAATCCCCAGCGGCTCGAGCGCGCGTTCGATATCGGAGGCAAGCTGTGCAAGATTTGCGGACGCTTCCACGCCGCACCACACCACTCGCGGGCGGCGCGCATCGGGGAAAAATCCCACGCCGCGATAGCGTATTTCGACCGGCTCGCCGGATTTCACCGCCGCAAGCGCGGCGCGCGTGGCGTCGAGCTTCTTGGCGTCACCATCGGCAATCGCGTGGCCGATGAATTTCAACGTCATGTGCATTCCTTCCGGCCGCATCCACTTCGCCGCTCGGCATTGCGGTTTGAGCCGCGCGATTAGGTCGCCGAGCGTCTGCCGAACTTCGCCAGGTAAATCGAGCGCGACGAAAAGCCGCATGGCTACGCGCGCCCGTGCGCGGGGAACAGATAATACCGCCGCACGAGGTTGAGCGCCCTCTGCGCCGAAAACTGGCGTATGCGCTCGCGGTCGCCCGGAAGCTGTATCGGCGTCTCGACCGCGCCGCGCTCGTCCGCGATGCTGATGTGCACCAGACCCACGGGCTTTTCAGGCGTGGCGCCGCTGGGGCCGGCAATTCCGGTGACTCCCAGGCCGAGCGTCGCGCCCGTCCGCTTGCGAATGCCCGATGCGAGCGCGAGCGCCACCTCCGCGCTGACGGCTCCTTTTGCCTCGATCAATTCCGCCGGCACGCCCACCATGTTCGTTTTCATCTCGTTGCTGTAGCAGACCACCCCGCCCACGAAATACGCGGAGCTGCCCGGCAGGCTCGTCAGCCGCTCGGCCAGCAGGCCGCCCGTGCAGCTTTCGGCGACGGCAATTGTGGCGCGATTTTCCGTCAGCAGTTGCGCGACGACTTGTTCGAGCGATTCGCCGCGCGTCGAGACGAGATGCTCGCCGAGCGCCAGCGACATCCGCTTGACGATCTCGTCGAGTGTGGCCTCCGCTTTCTTGGGATCATCGGACCACAGGCGCGGATGAAGCTGAATGCCGGTCGGCGCGGCGAGGATCGTCGTCTCCGTATCGGGGTACTGCGCGTAAAGCGGCGAAACGCGCTGCTCGACATCGGATTCGAAAATTCCCGTGATGCGCAGCTCGCGCGTGTAAAGACGCTCCGGGATGCCCAGCTTCAGCAGCCTCGGTTTCACTTCCTGTTCCATCAGCGCGCGAAGCTCCTGCGGCACTCCCGGCAGCAGCACGAT
>JARLGK010000117.1 GCA_031296075.1 Candidatus Acidiferrales bacterium | reverse complement strand
GGACCTGAAGAAAGCGGTGGCGTTCGCGCAGGAATGGGGTCTCATTTCGATCGTGGACAACACTTTCGCGAGTCCCGTGCTGCAGAAACCGCTCTCGATGGGATTCAACATCGTGGTGCACAGTGCGTCGAAGTATCTCGCCGGCCACTCGGACGTGATCGCAGGCGCCGCTGCTGGCAGCGCCGTGCTGATCGATAAGGTGCGCGCCAACATCGTCCAGATCGGCGGTTCGATGGACCCTGAGGCAGCCTTCCTGCTCATACGGGGGATGAAGACGCTCGGAGTGCGCATCGAGCGCCAGTGCCGGACGGCGATGGCCGTGGCGAAATTTCTGGAAAAACATCCGAAGGTCGCGCGCGTGCACTACCCGGGGCTTCCCTCGCATCCGGACCACGCGCTGGCCAGGCGCCAGATGCGCGGGTTCGGAGCCATGCTGGCCTTCGATCACAAAGGGGGCCTGGCAGGCGCGAGGCGCTTCGGCGACCGCATCCGAGTGTTCCTGCTGGCGGCAAGTCTGGGCGGCGTCGAATCGCTGGCGATCCTGCCGATTTACACCTCGCACTTCAAGATGTCGCCCGCGGAGTTGCGCGCGGCCAGCGTCCAGCCGGGGACGGTGCGCGTTTCCGTCGGCCTCGAAGATCCGGAAGACCTGATCGAAGATCTTCGTCAGGCGCTCGCCTAGGCTGCCCTCGCAACTACTGGGCAGACGGGCTTGGGCTGGTTGAAGGTGAACGGAACTCCTCGTCCATCCAGTGCTGAAATGTAGCCGTATTTTGCGGGCGGCCCAGGAAGTTCTTCACCAGGTCGCTGGCCGATTCGGACCCGCCTGGTTCCAACACAAGATGGCGATAGCGCACCGGAGTGTCTCCGGCGAACAGATCTTTCTGGTCAAACTGCAGAAAGAAGTCCTCGGCAATGACCTTGTCCCACATATAGGTGTAGTAGGCCGAAGAGTAGCCTGCCAGGTGGTCGAAGGCGGCATACATGTCGGTGGATTCGGGCGTAACGCTCAGCAGATTCAAGCGGCGCATTTCGCTGAGGCATACGGCGTTCGGATCCACGTCCTCCGGCTTGCTCTTGTACATATCGTAGGAAATCGCCGTGTAGGTATCCTGCGCGGCCACGTCGCTGGCGCGCCCGAATGCGGAGGCTCGATTCATGCGCGCCACAAGCTCGGAGGGAATCGGTTCGCCGGTCTTGTAGTTTCGCGCGAAGGAAGCGAGTACCTGCGGACTGTGCATCCACTCCTCCAGCATCTGCGACGGCGCTTCCACGAAATCCTGCTCCATGCTGATGCCGCTGATGCCCGCCCACTGTTGCTGGCCGCCGAGAATGTGGTGCATCAAGTGGCCGAACTCGTGAAAGAAAGTGACCACATCGTCATAATCCATCAAGCCGGGGTCGGTTGCCGTCGGAGCCGGAAGATTGCAGACCAGGACAGCCTCGGGCAATTGCTTGCCGCGAATGCCGTCCAGCAGCGGCGCCATTTCGTCATGAGAGTACTTGCCAGGACGCGGATGCATGTCCAGATAAAATCGGCCGACCATTTTGCCGCCGTCGATGACGTCCCAGGTCTCAACCGAAGGGTCCCACGAGGGCACATTCAGTTCCTGGCGAAAGCTCACATGAAAGAGCGCCGCAGCGGTATCGAGAATCCCCTGCTTCACGCGCGGGTATGGCAGGTACGGGCGGACCGCTTGTGAATCAAAGTCGTACTTCGAGCGGCGGACCAGCTCCGTCAGGTAAGCGTGCTCGTAATCCCAGATTTCCTTCGCCTCCGGATGAGTCTTCTGTTTCTGGGCGAGCAACAGCGCGAATTCGCGCTCCATTGAGGGACGGGCCGCTGCGTCCAACTGTTGAATGAAATCCGCAATGCTCTTGCCGTTGCGGATCATCTTGTCCGCCGCGTAGTAATTGGCCCAGGAGGAATAGCCGAGCAGCGTCGCAATCTCGTAACGCGTCCGCATCATGTCCTTGAGCACATCTCGATTCTTGGGATAGGCTCGCGTGTCAAACGCCACCTCGAGCCGGCGGCGAAGCGCGTCGCTTTTGGAATACTTGAGCGGCGGGAAAATGTCCGGATAGTTGGTGGTGATGTGAATCTTTCCGTCGGCGCCCGGATTGTGACTTTCGAGGTAATCCTGAGGCAGACCATCCAGCTCGGAAGCATCGGCGACCTCGATAGTGTTCTGGCCGTCGGCGATATTTCGCTCGAACATGGACTGGTCATTAGTGAGCTGGTCGTTGAGCTTCTTGAGCCGCGCCCTGGTGGCATCGTCCTTGTCAACTCCGGCTAGGCGGAACTCGAGCAATTGGCGATGCACGTAGTAGCGGGTCGCAGCGTCAGCTCCGGACAGATCCAGCCCGGCGAGCGCGTCGAAGACGTCCCGATTCAGCGACAAGGCCGTCTGCACCGCACTTGCCTTGCGGACCATCGCACTGGCGTGGTCACGGAACGTCGGATCGGGGTGTACCTGCTCCATCGTGCTCGCGAGATAGTAGGCCGCATTCAATTGCCGCGTGGCTTCATCGAACAGCGCAAGCGTGTTGTCAACGGTCCGGGCGCCCTTCACGGCCACGATCTGCTCAACGGCATGTTGGACGGAGGCCAGGCGGTCGTTCTCGGCCGCTTCGAAGGCGGCCACATCCGGCTTGGCGCTCCAAATGGGAGGCTGCGATTTCGGCGGGGCCTGGGCCGCGACACGGGCAACCAGCAGTAGCGACGCAATCATCGGGCCAAGGGTTTTCATAATCATCAAATCGTGTCCTCTCGCGGATATAGCCGTACACCTTTCATAACAAAGTTCGCGTGTCGCTGGCAACACGAGGAGGCGAGAACAGCAGTTTGCACGCCTCATCGGTGCGTTTCTATAGACGTGATTCCGGTCGATTGGTCGCCAAAATAGAGACCTCACCCCGATTCCGCTTCCAGGGAGGGTGGCAATTCGCCCGCTTGCGGTGGTATAAGCTTGGCCGGTGGTATGCCGATAGTCACTTCGTAGGTCGCTGAGGGGCGCGAAAACCCACTAGTACCCGGTGTCCTGTTTCGGTCAACGGCAAGCGGTCCAGTCCCATTGACCGGGCTGTAAGTACTTCGTAAGATTTTCATTAGCGTGCAATGGCAGAGGCGCCAGAGGCTAATCATGCGGGATAGTGCGAAAATCTGTGCCGTCTTGGCGGTTGCCACGATGTTCGTGGCTGGCTGCGAGGAAACCGCGAAGAAGCAGGTCCACGTGCAGCCTCCTGCGGCCACCCCTGCCCCAACGCCCGATTACGCCCAGCAGCCGCTGCCAGTTCCCCAACATCCTGTCGTTTCCGATTCCCTGACGCCCGCAGCGCGGCCGCAGATGGACGTCCTGCTCGCGAAGGTCCAGGCGAGCTACGACGCGGGGCAGAGCGATTTCAAGGCCAAGAATCTCGAGAAGGCCCAGGCGGATTTCGACCGCGCCGCGGACCTGATTCTGAAGAGCGGCTTCGCAGCCGACTCCGATCCCCGGCTCTCCAAGCTTTCCGATGAAATCGGCGAGGCGCTCCAGTCCGGCGATCTGAGCGTCACAAAGGATGGCGGCGAGGAAGGTGAGTCGGATACGCCAGCCGAGCCCTCGCCGATCGACGAGATTGCCGATCTGACGTTGCCTGCGGGCGACCCGCGACTGGCGCTCAAGGCCGAGAAGGAATTGATCAGCGTCCGCCACGACTTGCCGCTCGCGGTAAATGAGTCCGTTCTGCAGTATCTGAGCTTCTTCACGAGTACGCGCGGCCGGGCGATTGTTTCGCGCGGTCTGGAGCGCGCCGGGCG
>JARLGK010000116.1 GCA_031296075.1 Candidatus Acidiferrales bacterium | reverse complement strand
CTTCTTCGTGATCTTCATCCTCCTTTATATGGTCTTTCATTCGGCGACCGAAGCTGCTGTTCTCATTTTCCCCACGATTTACGCGCTGACCGGCGGCTTGATTCTTCAGCGGCTACTTGGCTACAACTTCAGCGTCGCCGTCTGGGTCGGCTACATCGCGCTGTTCGGCATCGCCGTCGAAACAGGCGTGGTCATGGTGGTGTACTTGCACGAAGCTTTGGATAACCGGCTTAAGTCAGACGTTCCGCTGCGGAAAGAGGACATCGAGACAGCGGTTATTGAAGGTGCGGTGCATCGCCTTCGCCCGAAATTGATGACCGTCTGCGTCGTTCTTGCGAGCCTCGTGCCCATCCTGTGGGCGACCGGCGTTGGCTCGGACGTGATGAAGCCGATTGCTGCGCCCATCGTCGGCGGCATGATCACATCCACGATTCACGTCCTGATTCTCGTGCCCGTGTTCTTTGCCTTGATGAAGGAGCGAGCGCTCCGCCGCGGCAATTTGCGGCTCCGGGAACCACCGGACGCGTAGCGTGGTGAAGATTTTCGTTTAGCACCTGCACGTCGTTAGAAAGCATGGATGCAGAACGACCTAAAAAGGAGAAGCCTGATGAACGCAGTGATTCTACGAAAGGCGATTGTCGTTTTGGCGGCAACGGTTATGTCCGGCTC
The DNA here is from genome assembly GCA_031296075.1 of Candidatus Acidiferrales bacterium. GTDB lineage: Bacteria > Acidobacteriota > Terriglobia > Acidiferrales > UBA7541 > Palsa-295. The sequence goes on along the minus strand of JARLGK010000116.1, from coordinate 3,301 downwards.
TACGGCAGTTCACGCACAAGCGCAGGACACGGCGACGGACACGACCCTAACTCGGTGACCTTACGATCGAGGCCACGTTCCGCTCGCTCGACAAGGGTCCGCTTAACTGAGTTCGACATCCGAATCGTCGCTGTGTAATTCGCGGATTCTCTGGCAAAATTGCCGGCGTGACAAACCGACCGACGAACCCAATCTTCAACGACAACAAGCTGAAACTCGGCACCTTCTGCACCAACACGATTCCCAACATGACGTTCGTTCCGGAGGTTCGCCAGCCGACGTGGGCGAACACGCTGGCATGCGCACGCCTCGCGGATGACGCGGGCCTCGAAGCGATCGTCCCGATCGCGCGCTGGAAAGGCTACCTGGACGATAAGGCCGATCATCCCTCCAACGTCGTGTTCGAGACCTTCACCTGGGCCGCGGGTCTCGCCGCAGCGACGCAATACTCCGCCGTCTTCGCCACGTCCCACGCGCCCACGATGCACCCGATGCTCGTCGCGAAGGAATCCGCCACGATTGACGCCATTTGCGGTGGCCGCTTCGCGCTCAATATCGTCGGCGGCTGGAATCGCCGCGAGTTCGACATGTTCGGCATCGATCTGATGGAGCACGACCAGCGCTATGTCTATCTCGAGGAGTGGCTACACCTGCTGCGGCGGCTGTGGACCAGCCCGACGGAATTCGATTACGAATCAAGGTATTTCCGCATGAAGAAAGCGATTTCGCGCCCCCAGCCGCTTCAACGGGGAGGCGTGCCGGTGATGAACGCAGCCCTCTCTCCGACGGGTATGCGGTTCTCGGCAAAGCATTCGGACATCGGATTGATCAGTCCCCATGGAGCCACGCCCGAGGAATGGCGCACCGATGTCGAGAATTACAAGAAGATGGCTCGCCAGGAATTCGGCCGCGAGATCCAGCTTTGGACGAACTGCTCGGTCGTCCAACGCGAGACGCAGAAGGCGGCGGATGAATATCTGCACCGCTACTCCGAGGAATATCTCGATAACGAAGTGATGGACAGCCTCATGCGCACGATCAGCGCCGAAAACAATATTCCCATGGGATCGGAGCGACTGGCGTTCATGCGCCGGCGCATGGCGACCGGCGCCGGACACCCGTTGACCGGCACGGCCCAGAGCATCGCCAAGGAGCTCGAAGAGATCTCCCGCGTGGGCATCGACGGAGTCATCATGACCTGGGTTGATTACGTGGATGGCGTGGAGCGGTTCATTCGGGACGTCCTGCCGTTGCTCGAGCAGGCCGGATTGCGCAAACCGTTCGCCAAGAAGTCGTCCTGACGGGCCACATTGAGCCTCGAAAAAGTGTGTCACTTTGTGAGGGTCCCTTTTCTTTGTTTTCAGTGACTTACGCCCGAAATTACTTGGCATGGTGTGTCACTTTGTTTTGTAATTGGTGAGTGGTTATCGGTGATTGGCGACCGAGAACAAGAAGCCGCGTAGCCCAACAGTTCGCGCGGGCATGCAGACATTCGTAGAGACCTGGCGGTCGTAAGAGCACAGACAGGATTGCCTGTGCCACGCAAACCCTCCTGCGTATTCAGTTGTCAGAGAGCATTCGACTCTCGCTCGGAGAGCGGACGGAATTTTCCCGTCACTTACAACGTGGCAGATTGCGGCCCGGGCATCTACTGTCCTTTGGGCCAATTTTAGTTCTATCTGCACTTTTCGCCGGCTCGTCGCGAATTGCGCCTGGCCGGTGTACACTCTGCGCCGGGATTTCCGCATACTGCGGGGGGCCGCGCCGAAATCATGACCACCACGGAATGGCAATCGCTTACCGTCGGCGAAATAATCGAGCAGCGGTCGCTCGGCGGCTATCAAATCTGGACCGTCGTTCTGTGCGGTCTGGTCCTGGTTCTCGACGGCTTCGATTCGCAGACCATCAATTTCATCGCACCGTCGATCGCCGATAGCATCCACGCGCCGGTTAAGAACTTCGGCCCGATCTTCTCCGCCGGGCTTTTCGGATTGATGATCGCTGCAATGACCACCGGACCGATTGCCGACCGCTGGGGCCGCAAGTGGCCGGTGATTTTTTCAACCCTCAGCTTCGCCGTATTCTCGTTGATCACCGTGCACGTCACGTCCTTCCGCGAACTCCTCATTCTTCGATTTCTCACCGGGCTCGGCCTCGGCGGCGCGATGCCCAACGTCGTCGCGCTCGCCTCGGAATTCGTTCCGCGGCGCATTCTTCCGCACGTGGTCACGCTGCTTTTCATCGGCATGCCTCTCGGTGGAGTTACCTGCGGGCTTTTGAGCGCCGCGATGATTCCGCGCTGGGGCTGGCAGTCGGTGCTCTATCTCGGCGGCACGATTCCGCTGGTCATCGCGATTCTGCTGATCGCCGGGCTTCCCGAATCGATTCAGTTTCTCGCCGTGCGCGGAAAAAGTCCGCAGGCAGTCGTGCGCATCCTGACTCGCATTGCTCCTGAATTCGCCGCCTCGAATTTGCGCGCCACTCCGCGCGACACGCAGCACGAAGGCGTGCCCGTCATCCATCTCTTCACCGAGGGGCGCGCGTTCGGCACGATCCTGCTCTGGGTTCCCTACTTCATGAATCTGCTGATGATTTATTTCATCGGCAGCTGGCTGCCCGCACTGTTGCGCCAAACCGGCATGTCCACCTCCGCGGGAGCGACGGCGACGGCTTTCTTCAGCTTTGGCGGCGTGTGCGGCTGCCTCTTCGAAGGCTGGCTCATCAAGCGCCGTGGCGCCTACCTTGTTTTGCTCGCCGAGTTCGGCGTCGCCACGTTGTTCGTCGCGGCGCTCTCGAAGATCCCTAGTTCGTTCCCGCTGATGCTCGCCGTCACGTTCATATCGGGTTTGATGATCATCGGCGCGCAAGGGGGGCTGAACGCGCTTGCCGCGAACTTTTATCCGACCGCCGTGCGATCGACGGGCATCGGCTGGGCGCTGGGGGTCGGACGCATCGGCTCGATCGTCGGGCCGTTGCTGGGCGGAGTTTTCTTGAAGCGGGGCTGGACTCCCGGGCAGATTCTGATGTCCGGCACGGTCGCGGCGGCCTGCGCCTTCGTCGCGATTTTACTCAGCCGCATCGGCGGCCGCACGAGCGCATACACTTCCGCGCCTCCCGTGCCAAGCCACTAGCTCCCCGGCGGCTCGCTAGATTCTACGTTCTAGAGCGTATCTCATAAATGTCTCATGAGGATGACGAGGCAGCCGAGCTGGAGCATGCCGAGGAAGTTGGCTTCGTGATATTCCCAGCGGCTGACGAGTCGGCGGAAGTTGTGGAGCCAAGCGAAGAGGCGCTCGATTTT
>JARLGK010000115.1 GCA_031296075.1 Candidatus Acidiferrales bacterium | reverse complement strand
TGGCCACTAAAACCTAGCGACCACGCGCGGCAAGTCTGCGTGCCAACCGGGGCAATCGCGCCGGCAGGCCGCCGTTCCGCCGTGCCCTTATGTAGCTCAGGCCGCTCCGACAGAAATCGTCGGAACGGCCTGAGGCTTTCTTGCACTGAGACTCCGCAGCAGGCGGAGTCGAATGTGTCGGCCCCGGTGGAAGCGTGGGCCTTTCAGGCCCACGAATAATCCTCCCATCAGAACAGCGGCTTCAGCCGCGGCCCGGGACCATCAGCCTTCTAGTTTCTTGCCGCGATCAAACTCATGCGGCCCGCCCGACCGGCATCGCCGATCTCGTAGGGGCACGATATATCGTGCCCGGCAAATTTTCTTGGCGCGATGCTCGCCATTCACCTCGCTCGCCCGCTTCTACCGGGTTCCCTGTTTCTTTCTATGTAGGGGCGCTGCTTGCTGCGCTCCTCACTGTTGGAAACACGATGTTCCGGGCGCCGTAGGCGCGACAGATTTGCGCTCGCTCCTGTGTCCGGCGCGTGCCCCCGCCACCCGCCGAAAAAGTCCACAGGCCTCGCTTGGCAATTTCAAACCTTTTCCGTGTTAGCTTGAGTCGAGGCCGCTCTCGGCCTCGGAAAGGAAGCGATATGGAAAGATTCGACCGTCCGTGCAGCCGGAGCGCCGGAAGGGGCTCCTCCTTTGAGCGAGCGACGGAGAATGCGGGCGCGAATCTCGTCGGCGGCTCCAATTTCTCAGCATATGATTTTCTAATCGAGAAATATGAGAATAAGAATCCATCGAAAACCCTTATAAACATTGCATCGCGACTCATTCTAATCGCTAAAAAAACGCATATCGCCAAATACGAGCAATTGCGCGATCCGCAAATTCGGATTGGCCCGGAACCGTCCCGAATGGGCTCGCTTCGCGAAATCTTTGCGGTCCTGGCCACGTTTCCCCGGGAGATAATCGGGCGATGAAGGCCTGTTTGCTCCATCAGCCAGCGCCGGTCGAACGCAACCCGCTTGAATTTACCGACGCGCCTGACCCTCGGCCCGGCAAAGGCGAAGTCCTCGTGCGCGTGAAGATGTGCGGCGTTTGCCGCACCGACCTTCACGTGGTCGAAGGCGAGTTGCCGCAGATAAAATCCCCGGTGATTCCTGGGCATCAAATCGTGGGTGTGGTCGAGAAACTCGGCGAGGGCGTGCGACGGTTCAAGCTCGGCGATCGCGTCGGAATTCCCTGGCTGCATAGCACGGATCAGTCCTGTGAGTATTGCCGCGCGGGCATGGAAAACCTCTGCGATCATCCGACGTTCACGGGCTACTCGGTTGACGGCGGCTATGCGGAACTCACCGTTGCGCCCGAGGGTTTCGTCTACGCGATCCCGGAAGCATTTGCGGACGAGCACGCCGCGCCGCTGCTGTGCGCTGGAATCATCGGGTTTCGCTCGCTGCGCCTCTCGGGAATCAAACGCGGCGGGCGTCTCGCGTTCTACGGCTTCGGAGCGGCGGCGCACGTTGCCATTCAGGTGGCGCGGCATTGGGGCGTGGAAGTTTACGCCGCTACTCGCGGAGCGAAGCATCAGCAGCTTGCGTTGCAACTCGGCGCCGTGTGGGCGGGCGAAGCCTCGGCCGAGCCTCCCGAAAAACTCGACGCGGCGATCATCTTCGCGCCCGCCGGAGAGCTTGTCCCCCCAGCGCTCGCGGCGCTCAAGAAAGGCGGCGTGCTCGTCCTGGGCGGCATTCACATGAGCCCGATCCCGTCTTTCGATTACAATCTTCTCTATCAGGAGCGCGTGATTCGCAGCGTGGCCAACAATACGCGACAGGATGGCGAGGATTTCCTGCGCGTAGCAGCCGAGATTCCCATTCGTTCGCAGGTCACGCTTTTCCCCCTGCGCGAGGCAAATCGTGCGCTGAACGATTTGAAGAGCGACCGCATCAACGGCGCCGCGGTCCTGGATTGCGCGCCATGAAAATCATCTCGCTCAACGTCGGCTTGCCGCGCACCGTTCGCGACCGGGACCGCGACGTCATCACCGGAATTTTCAAGTTGCCCGTTCTTGGCCCGGTCATGCTCCGCCGGCTTAATCTCGATGGCGACCGCCAGGCGGACCTCGAAGTTCACGGCGGGAAGGACAAAGCCGTCTACGCGTATGCTTCGGAGCACTACGTTTTCTGGCGGAAGGAATTTCCGAAGATGGAATTGCCGTGGGGCATGTTCGGCGAAAATTTCACGACCGAAGGACTCCGCGAAGACGTCGCGTGCATCGGCGACCATTACCGGATCGGCGAAGCCCTCCTTCAGGTCGCCCAGCCGCGCTTTCCCTGCTACAAGCTCGGCATTCGGTTTGGCCGCGACGACATGGTGAAGCGATTTCTCGCCAGCGGCCGTTCCGGAATCTATTTTTCGGTTCTCGAACAGGGGCTCGTTGACACGGGAGACAATATCGAGCGGGTGCGTGAGAACGAAAACCGCATCACCGTGGCGGATATCAATCGCACGTTTTCCCACGTCCGCGAAAATGTCCCGCTGCTGCGTCGCATCGCCCAGCTTGAAAAGCTGCCGCCCGGCATGCGCGACCACTTCGCCCACCAGTTGCAATTGCTCGAAGGCTGAAAGCCTGCAGGCTCAGGCCGTTATTTTGTGTACGTCTTGGAGTAGCTGTTGCGGGTGTTCACCACCGTGAACGTCGCGTTCGGCTCAGCCGAGACTTTGATGTAGTTGCCTTCGTCATCTCCGCCGACGTTGGCGATGAATTGCTCGGGCGAGTTGTGGTCCTTGTCTCCCTGGATCGAGTAGTGTAGTTGCCACAAATCCTCGAGCCCCGGCGAATCATGAACGATCTGCCACGCGACCGGATGGCCGCCCTTGATCGCGCTGTTGTTCATCACCGCCACGCGCGGGTGCAGCGCCCAGACGACCGCGCGCGGGTTCGAGCCATCGCCGCTTCCGGGATGCTCGGTTCCGTGGTGCGTCACGAGATAGAGTTCCACGGATCCGATCAGATTGTTCGGGCAGACCAGGCGCATCTCCCTCAGGTTCGTCAGGTCGCCGAGATCGATGAACCGGAATTTGCCGAACGTGATCAGCACGCCGACCGAGCGGGAGTTTTCGCTGGGATCGCCGGGCACGGCCGGCTCCGATGCGCACAGCGGGTTCGCCTGGCCCGCGCCCGGCAGAGGCGCGCTGATCTCGTCCCCCGCGGAAGTCAGGACCTGCACGCGCATTCCCTTGAACGGAATTTCGTCGCCGGGTTTCACGGTCACGCGCTTCGCTTGCGCTGCAACCTTTGCGTAGCCGGCGTAACTGGCGAGCGTGCCTGCGGAAGTCTCGGTGTTCGCGCCATGATCGAAAAACGCGCCGATCTTGATCCGGCTCGCCAGTTGGGGAACTCCTCCCGCGTGATCGGAGTGATAGTGCGTGATGATGACGTCGTCAATGTGGTCGATGCCGGCCGATTTCGCCGCGATCATGATGCGGTCGGCGTCTCGCCCGTTGAAGTCGTCCCAGCCCGTGTCAATCAGCAGCGATTCACCCTGCGGATCCACGATCAGCGTGGACTGCCCGCCTTCCACATCGATGAAATATATTTGCAGCGGCTTCGGCGCGCTCTCGACGGGCGCAAGCCAGAGGAAAAGACCAAGAAAGAAAGCAGGAATCAAGGCAAGGCGGCGCATGCGAGGCTCCCGTCGTGAGGGCCGAACGAGTCAACGAGCTCGGCCACTTCAATTGTACCGGAACGGAACGCGCCGCCGCATTCACTCATTGGTCTTTGTGATGCATGTCATCGGAACAGTTGCTCGCAACGCGGCGGCCTTTCCACTTATGATAGCCATGTATTGGCGCGGCCACTTGAGGCGCGTGAATCGTCGGAGCGGGAGCGGAGAGCGATGGCTGAAAACGACAGAATCGGAATCTTAACCGGCGGCGGAGACGTCCCCGGCTTGAACCCGGTGATCAAGTCCGTGGTGTACGGCGGAAGCGAATTTCGGCGGCAGGTGGTGGGAATTCGCAAGGGTTGGGAAGGCCTGACCTATATGACCAGCGCCGAAGATCCGACCTACATTCGCGAACTCACGCGCGACAACACTCGCACGATTGACCGCAGCGGCGGCACGGTCCTGCACACATCACGGACCAATCCCCGCCGCGTTCCCGAATCCAAATTGCCCACGCACATTCCCAAGGAGCAGTTGAAAAGGCTCCCATTCGACGGAAAGACCTACGATCTGACGTCCATCGTGCTGGCGAACCTGGAACGGCTAAAGATCGGCTGCCTGGTGGCCATCGGTGGCGACGACACGCTGAGCTTCGCGTCCGTGCTCTCCGCGGCGGGATTTCCGGTGATCGCGATTCCCAAGACGATGGACAACGACGTTTTGGGCACCGAGTACTGCATCGGGTTTTCCACGGCCGTCACCCGGGCGAAGCAATCCATTTCGCGGCAGCGCACCACGGTCGGCTCGCACGAGCGCCTCGGCATCTTTCGAATATTCGGCCGCGATGCGGGCTTCACGGCGCTGTACACGGCATACGTCACTTCGGAGCGCTGCCTGATCCCCGAATACCCTTTCGAACTCGATCGCGTTTGCAGCCTCTTAATGGCGGACAAGGCGAGCAATCCGAGCAACTACGCGCTCATCATCGTATCGGAAGGAGCGATCTGGAAGGGCGGCGAACTTAAGGAGTACGGCGAAGCGGACGCCTATGGCCACCGCAAGAAAGCTGACATCGGCCACGCACTTGCCGAGGAATTGCACGCGCGCACCGGCCAGGAAACGATGGTCAGCGATCTAACCTACGACTTGCGCAGCGGCGAACCGGATTCCATCGATCAACTGGTCAGCATCACCTTTGCGAACATCGCGGTGGACCTGATTCGCAACGGCGTCAGTGGAAGGATGATCGCAATCCAGAACGGCTGCTACGCTCAAGTGCCGTTGCCGGATGTATCCCTGGGGGCCCGCAAAGTCCACGTAGCGAATCTCTACAACACCGAGCGGTACCGGCCCAACTACAGATCAAAGCTCGGCGCGCCGCTCCTTTTCACCGGCTCCTAAGGCTCGCGGCCAGAGCGCCCGCATACCATCTGGCCGGTCGAATCACGAGGGCTGCTTCTTTCATCTAATTTTGGTACCGCGCATAGGCGCGGATGCGATTTTCGAGTACAATTAAGACTTCCCCGCGGGCCTAGCGACGCGAATCCGTGGAATGGCTTGACCTTCGCGCAGACCGGCCGGCAGACAGGAGCTTTTCAATGAAGGAAGGAATTCATCCGGACTACCATGCCGTGACGGTGCACTGCGCCTGCGGCAGCACGTTTGAAACGCGCTCGACGATCAAAGGCAACTCGATCCGCACAGAAATCTGCTCGAACTGCCACCCGTTTTTCACCGGCAAGCAGAAGCTGATTGACACCGCCGGCCGCGTGGAGCGCTTCACGAAGAAGTACGCCGACAAGGCCGCTTCGATGGCGAAGAAGTAGCGGTCGTCGTGGCGTTCCGGGGCTAAAGAGTCTGTGTGAGAACTTGGGGTTGACGCGCGTCTTATACTGCACGAGGGAGGAGACGCGATGGCGAAGTTTTTCGACTACAGCCCGGAGCAGGCGTATTTGCTGCCGCCGAGCGTGCGGGATGTGCTGAG
>JARLGK010000114.1 GCA_031296075.1 Candidatus Acidiferrales bacterium | reverse complement strand
GGGCCACCAGGCGGGCCTCGAATTTCTGACCAGCTACGTGGTTGAGAAGTCGCTAAGCATCGACAATATTTTCGTCTTCCTGCTGATCTTTCAAGGGTTGGCAGTTCCCTCCCAATCGCAGCATAAAGTCCTCTATTACGGCGTTGTGGGCGCGCTAGTGATGAGGGCGATCTTTGTGTTGGCGGGCGTGGCGCTGCTGAATCGTTTTCATATGGTCTTGTTTTTGTTTGGGGCGATCCTGTTCCTGACCGCGGTCCGAATGGTGCTGCCAGGCGCAGAGACAATCCAACCGGAGCAAAACTGGCTGGTGAAAATTGTGCGGCGCATCGTACCGGTGACTCGAGGATACGAGGGAGAGCGTTTCTATCTGCGGCGGGCCGGGAACTGGATTACGACTCCGCTGTTCCTCGCGTTGGTCGCGGCGGAAGCGACGGACATACTGTTCGCCGTGGACTCCGTGCCGGCGGTGCTGGCGATCACGCGGGACGTTTTTATTGCGTACGCATCGAACGTGTTCGCGATTCTTGGCCTGCGCGCGCTCTACTTCGCATTAGCGGACGTGCTGCCGCGATTCCGGTTCCTTCGGCCGGGGCTCGCGGCGATCCTTCTGTTCACCGGCGCGAAGATGCTGGCGAGCGATTGGATTCCGGTATCCATTGGCGTGTCGCTCGGAGTCATCGTTTGCATTGTGGCGTTGATGGTAGGAGCGTCCGTTTTGTGGCCGCAGAAGAGGGAGCAGCGCGGGGCATAGCGCGGGGCGATCGATTCCCTTCTGGCCAGTAGACCTCGGCCGGAGCGCGCGGGCAAGGCCGCGAACTAGAAGAGAAATTTCAGGGCGAACTGGATCACGCGGGGATCCTCGCGCGTCTTCTGGATCAGGCCGAAGGTGGAGTCGCTGAAGTTGCCGTCGGGATTGGCGAACTGGGTGTGGTTCCACGCGTTGTAAAACTCCGCGCGAAATTCCGAGTTCCAGCGCTCGCCGATCGCCGTGTGTTTCTCGAGGGCGATATCCGTGTTGCTGATGGCCGGCCCGCAGCAGAGCGAATGCGGCATGTTGCCGAAAGTGCCCGGTGCGGGATCGTTGATGTTCCCCGACGTGAACCAGAAGTTGTTATTCGCCTTCGGATTCACGAATTGGACTAGGCCGGTAACCTGCGGCGTATTGGCGTCCTCGAAGAAGAAACTGCTCTCGAGTTCGAGATCATCCTGCGTTTGGATGCGAATCGGAAAGCCGCTCTGATACGTGATGATCGCGGAGGCGGCCCAACCGTTGACGAGCTTGCCAGTCACGCCATCGTGGTTTGGAATCGGAAGCTCCCAGTAGGGGCTGAACACGAAACGATGGCGCGCATCCACGAGCGAAAGTCCGCGCGTGGCATTGAAGTTCAACGGATTCAGCTCGTTTTCAAACGAGGCGCCCTGGTCGATCGCCTTGCTGTAGGTGTAGGACGCCTGAAACATCAACCCGTGAGAGAGATTGCGCTCGACGGAAACCTGCAAGCCGTTGTAGTTCGAATTGGCGATGGTATCTTCGGCGAAGATGTTGCTGAAAACCTCCACGCCGTCCGGTGGGCATCCGACGCCCGTGGTTGGCTGGCAGATCGGCGAGGAAAACGGGCGCAGGCCGACCAGCGTGATGGCCTCCGGGTTAGGCCCAGCGACCGACGGAACCGAACCGTAGGGCAAATGCAGGTTGAAGCCGGACGGAAGCGATCCCGCCGGCAAGTTGTAGGCGTTGTCCGAGCCGAATGGGCCGCAGGAATACGTGGAGCTCAGGTTGGCGTTGGCATTCGGGTTGGGCGTGCCATCCGGCAGCGACGCGGCATAGAAGGTGGAGACCGCTTCGAGATCAAGGCAGGTTTGCGCGTTGCCGGGATTCAGATCGTGAATGGCCAAAAGATGATGATCCTGCGTGCCGACGTAAGCGATGCGCAAGAGCATATCTTTCGTCAACTGCCGCTCGATCGTTAGGTTGTACTGCTCGGCGTACTGCGACTTCAGATGCGGCTGAAATTCTCCGGCGAGCAGGATGGGACGGAATTTCGACCAGTCCACGCAGCCGGCTGGCCCGCCGGGCGTCGCGCACGGGGTCTTCGTCGTTTGCTGTATGACTCCGCCGTAAGGATTCGGGAACGGCGGCCCGCCCGACTGGGGTTCGAAGGGCAAATTGAAGAGCGTGTTTGAAAGCGACGTGCTGCCGCCAAAAGGAGGCTCGCCGCTGAACTGCTCGAGGACGAGCTGCTCGATCGGATTGTAGAAGATGCCATAGCCGGCGCGGACGCTCGATTTCCCCGGGCCGCCGCTGAGCCTCGCAAGCCAGCCATCGGTCCACGAGGGACTCCACGCAAGACCGATGCGCGGAGCGAAGGCTTTGAAGTACGTGGTCGTCAAACCACGAGGGACGCCTTTGTCACCCGGAAAAACAAGGCCGTACGGGAACGCTGAATCGTTGCCGCTCCCCGGACCGCAATCCCCTGCCGCGAGTCCAGTCGTCGCGGCGCTTTGCGGCGAAATCCAACACGGATATTGCGTGGTCGCATCACCCGGACGGAAAGTCTGCAGGCGGTTGCCAGTATCGGCGTAGGGAGTGTTCAGCTCCCAGCGGAGGCCGTAGTTCAGGGTGAGATTGGTCTTGATCTTCCAACTGTCCTGCGCGAACAGGTAGAGGCCCGTATTGCGATCGTGCTGTCCCTGCGCGGCGCCTTCGGTATAACTGCTCGACGCGCCGAGAAAGTAGTCCGGATAGGCGCTGGAAAAGCCGACGTCGTTGGTCGTGGGATTGTTGCAATTCTGGCCGGTAGGCGAGACTACGGGAAACGGCGGATTGATGTTCGTGGGCGCGCAGAGATTCGAGTCGCTTAGAAATGTATGGAACCCATTAATATTGAAGTATAGAAACTGATCGAAGCGCTGGCGGCGGACGTCCACGCCGAACTTCATCGTATGCTTGTCAGCGGCGCGGGTGTAATTGTCCGTCCACTGAAACGTGTTTCCCGTTTGTGGAAGCTCGCCTTCGTTGTTATTGCCGATGGAAAAACCGCCGGCCACAAGAATGCTTGGAACGCCCTGGCGGCCCGAAATGTTCGAGGTGATGCCGGCGGACGGATTGGCTGGGTCCGTGAAGCACAGTGACGGGTCCAGGAACGGACCGCAAGAATCGTGAACGCTCGCGAGAATGTTCAACGGGTGATTCAGGTTGCCCTGGCCCTCGCGGAAATAATCGAAGTGAAACTCATTGACCGAGTCTGAACCGATTGTCCAGGTATGGCTCAGGTTCCACTGCTGGGTGCGGGTCTTGAAAAGAGCGCCGAATCCTGGGACGTTCGCACCGGCGGCTTGAAAAGTAGAAAAGGGATCGCTCGTGTTGTCATCCTCGAAGTAATAGTAGGCGCTGAACTGCTGCGAGTTCGTGATCTTGTGGTCCAGGCGAAGGGTGAATTGATCGGTCCGCTGGCGCTGGCCGCCGATCTGGGAAATATTGCACGCCACTTCGTCCGCACAGCCCCCTGCAAGCGGAGCGACCCATCGCTTGTAAATCGCCGCGGCAGTGGGATCAAAGCAGGCCGGCGGAATCGCGTTACCCGGGAAGATGTTCGAGAACAGAGTTCCAGCCGTGATTGCCACGCCGCTCTCGGCGGTGACGGCCTGCTGACAGGTCAGTGCCGGATTATTCGGGTCGCTTTTGCGGTTTGCGAGCAGCGTGGCGAAGGCGGGATCCACCAGCGTGCCCACAAAAGTCGGACCGGTGTCGAAGAAGTTTCCACCAGCTTCGGCCGCAGTAGGAAACTGGACCGTGCCGGCGTCAATTCCCTTCCGCAGGCGGTCGCCTTCGTAAGAACCGAAAATGTAGGTGCGGTCTTTCTTGATCGGGCCGCCAAGAGTAAAGCCAAACTGATTCTGCTTGTAGTCCAGCACGTGGGGATCGAAATAGCCGCGTGTGTTCAGCACGTTGTTGCGGAAAAATTCGTACACGTCTCCGTGCAGGACGTTCGTTCCCGATTTGGTGACCACGTTAACAACTGAGCCCGAATTGCGCCCGTATTCGGCGTCGAACGTGTTCGTGAGAACGCGAAACTCCTGGATGGCATCGGGTGAGGGCTGGATCGCGGGACCGTTCGCGAAGATATCGTTGCCGTCGCCGCCGTTGACCATATAGTTGTTCGAGCGGCCGCGGCCCCCGTTGACGGAGACGACTCCGGCGTTGTCGCTGCCATAAAAAAGATCGGCGCCCACTTGCGATTGCACCCCGGGCTGTAATTGAAGGAGCTGGTAGGTGTCGCGGGTGCTGAGCGGGAGTTCGCGCACCGCGGTTTCCGACATCACGGCGCCAAGCTGTGTGCTGGTGGTCTCAACCTGCGTGGAGTTCGCCTGCACGGTGATGGTGTCAGATGAGCCGCCGATCTCAAGGGCGACATCCAGTACGGCAACGTGGCCGATGGTGACCACGACATCGCGTGCGGCGAATTTCTTGAAGCCGCCAGCGATGGCCGTAACCTCGTATGTTCCTACCGCGAGTTCGAGAATTTCGTAGGTGCCATCGTCGGCGGTGACGGCGTTGCGCGAGGTGTTGGTGCCGGCGAGCGTCGCAGTCAGATTCGCGTTCGGGACCAGGGCTCCCGTGGGGTCGCGCACCTCGCCGCGAATTGCGCCGGTTGTCTGGGCTCCGGCGGCGCAAGCGAACAGCGCCATCGCGCTCACGAGAACGAGCAGATGGATGCGCCGCGCAGTGAGCGCGGCGACTCGCCGAAAGATTTGGCCCGGAACTCCTGTAGGGACTTCGTCCACCGCCCCAGAGACTCCGCGTCGAAATAGAATTCCACGAGCGAGCTGCCAAACCCACTTCGCGCGGCGAGCGCCTCACGAAGCAAAACCCCCGTGCCGAGGCGCACATAATACGTGGTTATGCAGAGAAGGAAAGCAGTATTTTCACGAATCCGAAAAAAGAGGGCCGACAGCGAAACACCCGGGAGGAGATGCCCGGGTGTTCGTTTGCTGCATTCCTGCCAGGGAGAAAATCTAGTGCTTTTTGAACGACGCCAGGGCTTGATTCGCCACGCTCATGTTGTGGACACCGGAGAAAAGGAATATCCCGGTGCTCGCGGTCTGCGGAAGCCACCAGGTGCGGCGAAGAAAGCTGTTTTGGCTGCGCTGCATGCGGCGCGCGGCGAAATCCAGGATCGTCGGGCCGACTTGGATCGCGGCGTAGATGCCCGGTGAGTGCGCGAAGGGGCGCATCATGGGGTCCGCTTCTCGAGCGCCATTGGAGACGGCCACGCGGGTGGAATAAGCGTCAAACGTGGCGGCGCTGTGCTGCGCGATCGAAAGGAGCATCCAGCTACGGCGCGAATAGTTCTCGTTCTCGGCCGCAATCACGCGCACCGGCTTGGACGGCAGCGGCTCGGGGACGCGGATTGTCGAGAGAGCTTGGGAATTCTGGGATGTGGATTCAAGGGACGCCGCGGTTAGCCTCGCAGGCGCGTTCACAGCCGGATCTTTTTCCGCGGATGCGGACGATACCCCGGACGGTTTTGGCTGATCCGGTTTCGCGTCGGCGGACGCGGTACTGACTATAGGAATCGTCGATCCGAGGGCCACGTCGGGAAGCGCGTGAGCGACTGGCGCAATCTGAAGAAATAGCGCTGCAATTGCAAGAACCATGGAAGGGGGACTCCTTTTCAACTTTACAGAGGAAGGAAAAGCAAGGCCGGAGCCACTGTCGATCATCTCTTAAGTGGTTATTTTTCAATGGCAAGAAAGAGCACGGGGGAGATTCGGGGGGAAATTAGGTGGCCAAGTACTATGCGAGTGGAAGTAGTTTTCCACAAACTCCCGAAGAGTTGGGGCTTGGCGAGCAATATTGCGAAGATTGGGTATAAGTGGCGGAAATTCAATCACGTGCAACCGATATGGCACGGACTTCCCTTCTCCGTGGCTGGCGATCACTGGGGACGCTACTTCACAGCGGAGACAGCGTTGAGGCTGGCTCGCGCTGCGGCGATGGCGCGGTCAATGTCGGCATCGGTATGCGCGGCGGAAACGAATAGCGCCTCGAACTGGGAGGGCGGAAGGAGAATGCCCTGGGCGAGCATCTCGCGGAAGAATGCGGCGAACCGGGCCGTGCCCGACTTCTTTGCGCCAGAGTAGTCGCCGACCGGAGTGCTGAT
>JARLGK010000113.1 GCA_031296075.1 Candidatus Acidiferrales bacterium | reverse complement strand
TGTCCGCCCCACACGAGCCAGCAGCCAGTGCGGCCAGCGTCTCCGGAATCCCGTCATACACGGTTGTGTGATCGAGTTTGTGCAGCCGGTAGTAGCCGAGAAAATACTCGAGCGCTTCCTTAAAAAACTCGTCCTCCACGCAATAAGGGACCCCCGGAACACCCGGCGGTGGTGTGTTAGTGTCGATGCCCAACGCCCGCTGCACCAGCGTCGGCGCTCCGTCTCCCACATAGCTGGCGATCACGTCGCCCGCCAGTTCGGGGCGGCCAAAATGGCGCAACATCGCGTTCACGGAATGAATCAAATCCAGCCGGGAGTCAATCAGCGTGCCATCGAGATCAAAGACCAGCAGCCGAATCGATTGCGGATCAAAGCGCCGCAGAAAGCGAATCATGGAATTGACAGGATAAATGATTGTGGCTGCGGTGAGGTGAGAGGTTAGAGGTTAGATTGCAGAGGTGAAAACCGAACCGCAACCGGCGATGCCACAAATACGATTGCTTGCCACGTCTGCAATCTGACCTCTCGCCTCTGATCTTGCTCGTAGCTCGTAGCTCGCGGCTCGTTTACAATAAACCCCAGCAGAGCGCTGCCCTGGGGTGATCGGAAAGCATGGCCACAACCAAGATTGATCCCAAGCTGAGCGAAGGCGAGCAGAAAAAGGAATCTGGGAGCTACCAGGGCCTGACCCGCCAGCAACTGATCGATGCCTACCGCATCATGTTCACCTCGCGCCGCGTGGACGACCGCGAGATTCTGCTCAAGCGCCAACAAAAGGTTTTCTTCCAGATCTCCGGCGCCGGGCACGAAGCGATCGGCGTAGCCGCCGCCTATGCGCTCAAGGCGGGCTACGACTGGTTCTTCCCCTATTACCGTGACCGCGCTCTTCTCCTCGGGCTGGGCGCGACGCCGTATGAAATGCTGCTGGGTGCGGTCGGCGCGGCTGACGATCCCAGTTCCGGCGGCCGCCAGATGCCGTCGCACTGGGCGCACAAGCGGCTCAATGTCTTCACGCAGTCTTCCTGTACCGGTACGCAGGTGCTGCATGCCGTGGGATGCGCCGAGGCCGGACGCTACTTTGCGCAGCATCCGAATGCGGCTCGCAAAGCCGAGGGCGACTACCGCCAGTTTAAGGATGTTCAGGTCCACGGCGACGAAATCGCTTACGTTTCGCTCGGCGACGGAACGACCAGCGAAGGCGAATTCTGGGAAGCGCTCAATACCGCCTCCAATCGGCGCCTGCCCGTGCTTTTTTCGATCCAGGACAACGGTTACGCCATTTCCGTTCCCGTCGAAGTGCAAACCGCGGGCGGCAACATCTCGCGCCTGGTGTCCGGCTTTCCGAATTTTCATTTCGAAGAAATCGACGGCACCGATCCCATCGTCGCCTATACAGCGTTTAAGCGCGCGGCCGACTATTGCCGCGCCGGCAGCGGTCCGGCCTTTGTGCATGCGCACGTGATACGCCCTTACTCGCACTCGCTCTCCGATGACGAGCGCCTTTATCGCCCGGAAAGCGAACGCGAGCGCGATGCTGCGCGCGATCCCGTTCCGCGGCTGCAGATGTTTCTTTTGCGGGAAGGCATTCTCGACGAAACGGGCATTAATCAGCTTGAGAAGGAAGTCGAAGAACAGATTCAGGCCGACGCCGACCGCGCGCTGGATGCACCGCTGCCGCAGCCGGAGTCCATTTACAACTTCGTCTACTCGCCCGACCTCGATCCGAAGTCGGCGGCGTTCGATACGCATCCCGCCTATGCCGCGCCCGAAGCCACTTCCGAGGGCAAGCGCCCCGCCGCCTCGCAAGCCTAGACCATGGCCGACCTTATTTATGCGACCCTGCTCGACGAGATGCGCCGCGACGAGCGCATCGTGATCTTCGGCGAAGACGTCGCCGATGCCAGCCGCGAAGAATATGTGAAGCAGAAGCTGGTGAAGGGCAAAGGTGGAGTTTTCAAACTAACTTCCGGCCTGCAAATGGAATTCGGCGCCGACCGAGTCTTTAATTCGCCGCTCGCCGAAGCGAACATCGTGGGCCGCGCCCTCGGCATGGCTGCGCGCGGGCTAAAACCCGTCGTTGAGATTCAGTTCTTCGATTACATCTGGCCGGCGATGATGCAATTGCGCGACGAATTGGCGCTGGTGCGCTGGCGTTCCAATAATGCATTTTCGTCGCCGCTCGTGGTGCGCGTCGCGATTGGCGGCTATCTCACGGGTGGCGCCATTTACCATTCGCAATGCGGTGAAAGCACGTTCACTCACATTCCCGGCCTGCGCGTCGTTTTTCCGTCGAACGCGCTCGATGCCGCCGGTTTGCTCCGCACTTCCATCCGTTGCGACGACCCGGTCCTTTTTCTCGAGCACAAACGCCTTTACCGCGAAACCTACGGGCGCGCACCCTACCCCGGCCCCGACTACATGGTCCCGTTCGGCAAGGCGAAGATCGTTCACCCCGGAAGCAACCTCACTGTCGTCACTTATGGCGCGGTCGTTCCGCGCGCTCTGCAAGCCGTGCAAAAAATTGAGCGCGAGCACCAGGTCAGCGTCGAACTGATCGACCTGCGCACATTGAACCCTTTCGATTGGGACACGATCGCCGACTCGGTTAAGAAAACCAACCGCGTTCTCATCGCCTACGAAGACTCGCTAAGCTGGGGATACGGCGCCGAAATCGCGGCCCGCGTTGCCGACGA
>JARLGK010000112.1 GCA_031296075.1 Candidatus Acidiferrales bacterium | reverse complement strand
GTGCCCGTGGCCAATTCCATCAGAGCCTGGGAAACCTCCGGAACAATGCGGACGCGCCAACCCTCGGAATCCAGGACGTTTTTCAGCGCACGCTGGCTGGCGACATCGTCGTCAACGATCAGTATTCCGACTTCGGGCACGGCTGGGTCTCCCTGAGGGCGCCTATCAAGTATATCGGTGACGGGGAAGGC
Organism: Candidatus Acidiferrales bacterium; assembly: GCA_031296075.1. Classification (GTDB taxonomy): domain Bacteria; phylum Acidobacteriota; class Terriglobia; order Acidiferrales; family UBA7541; genus Palsa-295. Next base: position 41,021 of record JARLGK010000112.1, on the reverse strand, counting down.
TGAAACGGGGCCTTCCGGCCGGATTTCCAGGGGCGACCTTGTACGCCGGAACAGGCGAAACAAAAGCGAATAATAATTCTTGACATAGCGAACAAAAGGCGAATATAGTCTGCCCCTGTGCGGCGAGGCTGCCAATGGCCACTTCTCCCATCCTTCGACCGAGTCCGGGGACGCTTCGGCGCCGCCCGGCTGGTGCGAAGCAAACCAGTCTCACCTTATTCCCTCCAGCCGCTCGCCACGGCAACTGTGAGTCGCCAAGCGGTGCTTCCGCGCCCCCTCCGGTCCCTGACCGGAGAACGAAGCCCGCGACGGAACTGGTCGGCATTGCGCGCCTCGCCGCATCCTCCCCTCGCGCCGAAGCCAAGCGCGGGACGGAGTATTTTCTCCTGCCCGTAAAGTCAATCCTGAACGAGTGCCATTCCGAGCGGGTACCCTTCCGCTGGACGGTGAACCCCTATCGCGGCTGCGAATACGGCTGCCGCTACTGCTACGCGCGTTACACACACGGGTATATGGAACTCGAGGCCTCCGACTTCGAATCGAAGATCTACGTGAAGAAGGACGCGGGCCCGCTCGCGGAGCGCGATCTGGGCCACGAAAAAATCTGGGGCGAGCACATCGCCATCGGCAGCGCGACCGACCCCTATCAGCCGGCCGAGCGCGAGTTCGGCGCGACGCGGGCGATCCTGGAGAAAATGGCGGAGCGAGAAGGACTGAGCGTCTCGATCACCACGAAATCGGATCAAGTGGTGCGCGATATCGATCTGCTGCAGAGGATTTCGGCGCGCTCGTCGCTTACCGTCAATCTGAGCATCACGACGCTGCGAACGCACCTGGCGCGATTGCTGGAACCGCGAGCGCCGCGGCCAGATCTGCGCCTGGCAGCCGTTCGCCGGTTGCGCGAGGCGGGCATTTCCGCAGGTGTGTTCGCCATGCCGATCGTGCCCTGGTTAACCGACCGCGAGGAAGATCTCGATGCGCTCGCACTCGGCGCGAAAGACGCGAACGCGGAGTGGTTGGGCGCGAGAGTGCTCTACCTGATGCCGGACTCCCGGAATACTTTCATGGCTTTTCTCCAAGCGAAATTTCCGAGGCTGGTGGCGCGATATCGAGAGTGGTACGGCAGGAACGCGGACGCGCCGGAAAATTACCGCAAGGAGATGGCGGCGCGCATCGAAATCCTGCGGCGGAAGTATGCCCTGGGCTCGCGGCCGGAGACACCCGCAGCGCGGTCCTGGCACTCGCCGCAAATGCAGCTTGCCCTCAATAAAGGAGAACAGGAATGCCGAACGTAAGATCACGAAGGAAACGGTTGCGACGTGGTGCGCATGCGATCACCCCGAAAATCGTGTGCGCCCCGGCGCTGGCCGAGGAAAAACCGGTGCGGGGAGTGAAACTCAAAACCGTGTCCACTTTGACGCTGGTCTTCGCGCTACTGTGTGTGGCAGCATTTGCGGCTGGGCGCCCGCCCGCTTCCGCGGCGGGAACAACCGCCATTCATCGCGCGAAGGGAGCCATTCATGTTTCTCGGACTGCGAACCGCCGCATACCAAGTAAAAGAGCTCGACAAGGCCAAGGCCTGGTACAGCAACGTACTGGGTATGCAGCCATACTTTGATCAGCCGTTCTATGTCGGGTTTAATGTAGGCGGATATGAATTGGGCCTCGTTCCGGATGCGCATTGCTCGGCGAAGCGAGCGGCGTCGGGAATCGCCTACTGGGGCGTGGAAGACGCGCAGGGCGCCTACAAGCGGCTGATCGAGCTCGGCGCCACAGGGCAGGACCCGATACAGGACGTCGGCGATGGGATTCTGATTGGCGCGGTCCACGATCCGTTCGGGAACACGCTCGGTATCATCGAGAACCCGAAATTCAAGATCAAAGAAAAGTGAGCGCGCGCGGTCCTCAGGGAATGATGATTCGAGGAGCGTCTTTCGCGGCTTCCGCGGGAAGAGGGAAGCGCGCCTGGAGAAAGCCGAGAAACGCGCCGGCGCGGGAGCGGCCGTTGGTTTCCTGCCTGGCGACGCGCAGCAGAAATACGAGCAGGTGAAAAGCGTCGGAGTCTCTTAGAGGGGGAATCCCGGCGCGTCCTGCGTCGGCCTTCCGGAATTCCTGCAGGAACTCGGCGACTTGCCCGTAGAGGGCGCGCGCGAGAGGCGCATCGGGCGGCTTCTCGTAGTAGATGCCGGTTCCCAATGTGCGCAAGGTTTCGGCCAGGGCTTCGATGGCGGCGCAAACCGCGCCGTCATTAAGATCCTTGTGTTGAATCTGGAAATTCAGGATGGTCCCCGCAAGGCCGGTAATCACCGGCCAGCGCTCGTACACGAACTCCTCACGAACTTGAACGTCGCGGTAGGGATAGTCATCTGCGGAGAGCGGCTTGCGGTGTTCGGCCTCGTAGCGGTGCGCCGCGATTAGATGCGGACAGTCGGGCAGGCAATCGATGGTGACTTCGCGTTCGCGGCCGCAACAGTTCGCACAGATTTTCTCGCCCTTGGCGGGGCAGTAGCGCTTCGGCGGCCGCTTTTCGCAAATAGCACAACTCATGCGTTTTCCTGGCGATTGATGAACCGGGCTGGGATTCGGATAACCAGACTACGGGAAGACGCGGGTGCCGGCAAGCGAAGTCAAAGGACCCTTCCAACGCGGCGTGGAACGACTCGAAAGTAAGGCCGGTCAGTAAGAATAGGAGACGCGCGACAGCACTAGCCTGTGGTTTTCGACATCGTATTGGATCACTATTCTCTTGTCCTTGCTCTGAGCGATGAAGTAGACCTGATCGCTACTGGCGAATTTTCCGCCAGTAAAATCGAAGCGGTCGGCGCGCTGCAGGATTTCGTTCACGTCCAGATCATCCGCGCGCGAGACGAATACTTGGAAGCCGACGATCCGGTGATCGGGACTGAGTACGAACTCGGTGCGCTTGCAAAAATCCGGGGCGTCGGGCGAGGTCAACATCAGGCGATCCGGCGTGCCATAGACCTTTCCGCTTCCAGCATCGGTTTTCGCGAGGGCCTCGTCCGCTGTGAGATGCGCAAACCCAGCGTAGACCGGAGTCACGCCACACATAAGGATATCGTTCAGACTCCATTTCTTAGTCTCGCCCTCCATCAGGTCGCGAAGCTCCGCGATCAAGTCCTTCGTCGCGCCGCTGACGCGCCAGCTGCCCGAGCGCTTCGAATCCGTCCAAAGGCTCTGGCCCGTGTTCGGATCGATGACGGTCAAGATGGTGGATTCAATATTGACGGGCCTGGTGTCGGGGCCATCGCGAGTGAGGTAGTCGCCGAGGTATGGATTCCCGGAAAAGAGCAGGATTAGATCGGCTTGCCGGTGGTTTTCCGCGATCTGGAAACGTCCCCACTCTCGCAGTTGGTGCAAGTCGGTTTCCCGCGCCACGGCCAATCCCCGCGGGCAGACGCAGTCCACGAAAACGGAGTTCGCCTGCAGGATTTTCCCAGACAGAGCCGGGTGCCCGGTCTTCCCGGCGGAAGCTGAGAGAGCGGAAGCCGCCGTAAAAACAAGAATGGCAAGGATTCGTATCGACCGGCTCAAGAATCACCCATTTCCATCGTACATCAGTCGGCCCGTGCCGGCGGCGTTAACACAGAGTACGCGGTTCTTCAAGTCCGAGGCTTCCAACGGAGAGGGTCTATTCCAAACCGGCCGCCCTTTGTCGCTGTGTTCTAATGTGGGATAACAGCTCCTGAATGCCAAAGGGCTTCACAAGGTAATCGTCAGCGCCGGCATCGAGCGCCTGCGCTCTGTCTTCCGGATCGCGAAGGACGCTGATTACGAGAATCGGAATATTAATGAGTTTCCGCATCCTGCGGCAGGCCTCCAGCCCGCCAATGCCCGGCATCTTCAAATCCAGCAGGACGATATCGACAGGTCCTTCCGCTTGAAACCGCTCGAGGGCTTCCTCGCCAGTCCGCGCTTCGACGACAACGTATCCCGCGCTCGTCAGTGTCAAGCGCAACGCGCGGCTAACCTGCAAGTCATCGTCTACCAAAAGAATCCTTGGGGCATTCATCGCCGCGCCCCTTCCTGGTGACTGTGCGAGCGAGACATGTAGTGAAGGCGAAATGTTTTTCTCCAGCCGAGTCTTTATCTTCGTGAGGCTGCTACGCGAACGGTACAAAAGAGGCGTAAATGATTCCTAAAGGTTGCGTCAAAACGTTCTACGTAATTTGTATGCACATGATGAACTTGCGTAGATGCGAGGAATCATTTTGTTGAATGCGACGGCAAACGCAGCGATGGTCGCTTGGCCGCTTGGAAAAGTTCAACGCACGCCCAGGACACGGGCACAGCGTGAGAGCACAGAGGAAACCAAGAGTCGCCGGTCAGGATGCTACGGATCGCTGAGGGGAAGGGGCGGATGGGATTTTCTGCTTCTCGAATAATGCGAGGCTGTTCAGTATCGTCTCCACCGCGGCGGAAGGCGGTTTGCGGTGCTCGGCTTCGTAGCGGTGCGCCGCGATCAGATGTGGGCAATCGGCCGGGCAATCGATCGTGACTTCGCGTTCGCGCCCGCAGCAGATCGCGCAGATTTTCACGCCCTTGGCGGGGCAGTAACGCGTCGGCGGCCGCTTTTCGCAAATGGCACAGCTCATTCGCGCCCCCGATGATTCGCTTACGCAATTAGGATAGCCAGACTACGGGAAGGTCCAGGCGGGGACAAGAGGACCTCAGCTGCTTTGAATACCGCTATCGTACTTCGTCGGTGAATTGATGGGTCCACTCCTGGCCGTGAAGCTCGAAGGTGCTTTCCGGCACATTTCCGCCGGCAGAAATGTCCGTCACCTGAATCGACATTGCCAACCCTCCATTGTGCAGCAATTGAATGAGATGCGCCACCATGACGCCGGCGAAATTCTGGAACTCCGATCGCCGCGTCTCGTTGCCGAGATAATAAGTCTTCAGCAATTTTCCGCTGTCGTCGAACCAGAATGCGCGCACGTGTTCGGGGTCGAATTCTCCTTCTGGGTTTACATAGCCAGTGAGGACGCGGATGGCATTGACGCCGTTAGCGGTGTCTCGCTTGATCTTCCAGTCGGACTCGACGAACGTGTCGATCGCCGGAATCGGCTCGAGCGATCTCATCGCAATTTGCAGGAGCGCGGCGTCGGGGCCGTCCGACTCCCGATAATACTTGTCAGCGCGTCGCGCGCGAATCACTCGACTATTGCCAACGGTCGCCTCGCGGCGCCATTCGGTATCGCTCATCCATGTATCCGTGTACTGGCCGTTTCCAATCAAGCCACCCGAAATCCTCACCTGAAAGGTGGCGTGCAGCACGTAGGGCGATCCGCCCGCTGCGGCGGGAAATCCTGCGCGGCGTCCGCGCTCAAAATACGAGCGAGCGGTGTCAAACGCCTCGACGCCCGCGGGCCGAGCAGATTTGAACGCCATCGTGATGCGCGAAACGACCTGCACGGGCACTCCGTCCTGCAAATACGGTTGAAACTGCATCGCCGCGATCGTTTGGCGCGCCGTGTCGTTCACGCCAGGGTTATTGCTGACGATTGTCCCGACCTCGCGCACTTTTCCCGAGCGATCCACAGTGATTGTTGTGGTCAGAGCCCCTTCAACGGGGCCGTCTTCAAGAGCCGGCCATTCGGGCGGCGCGGCAGGCTGTAGATTTCCCCGTAGCGAGACTTCGTTAACCAGCAATGTTCGCAGCAAAGTGCCGTCGCCGCCGCTTGCGCCAGCGTCAAAAAGATCCGTGGGAGCAGCACCCAAATCTTCGAGCACCATTACCTTCGCAACCACCTCCGGCGATCCCGCACCGACAGTTCGCGCCACCGTTCGGCCATGAAAATCGCGGTAGTCGCTATATTCGCCGCTCCATCCGAATCCGGATACATATTGAAGCAGTCCCGTACGGTCCGTAATCGAAAGCCCAGCGCCAATGGTCCCCTGTATTTCTCCGTTCGAGCTCGGGATCGTCCAGCTGTACTGAGTTGTGCCGAAGAGTTTTTTCACGTCGGCGTCTTCAACCTGCTTTAGCACCTCATTTAGGCGTGGGACAGGCTCAATCAGCGCCACTGAAATCTCTCTCAGCCACTCGGGAAAGTAGTCTCCCTCGTTCTTCTGCCATTCCTGAGCGCCGTTCACAATGGCGATCTGGTGAAACTCCGGCGACCGGACTTCTCGCCTATATTGTGTCGGCGAAACCCACCAGATTTCGACTTCTCCGGTGCGATTCGATCCCTCGTCCGAAACCCTCTTTGGCGCAAGAATCGCTTTCAAGTGAAACGGTTTGGTTCCCGGCTGATTGAGCGTGCTCCGCTCCGCGACCTTCTTGACCGTGCCCGCATCATCCGCGGCAGGGTCAAAGCGAGGAAATCCCAGCATCAAAACCAAGACAGCGATCAGCCTGAGCGTATACATGCGCGGGATAGTACACGCGGCGATAGTTGGCAAACAAGCGATATGGCATTTCGAACGGCAGGATTCGCTGGTGGTGCAAGACTTGGAACGAGGATGATTAGGAAGCGACGGATCGCTGCGCGGAAGGTGACGATGGGATTTTCTGCTTCTCGAATAATGCGATGCTGTTGAGTATTGTTTCCACTGCCGCTTCCTCGCCGATCGTGGAATTCAGCACTAAGTGGAAGCGGTGGCGATCGAACCATTCGACGCCAAAATACTGCCTTATGAAAGCCGCGCGATCGCGGTCCACGGTATCGGCAAGTTGGATAGCTTCTCTCTCGTGCTTGCCGCCGGCCCGCAGCCGCTGGACCTTTTCGTTGAACGGAGCGCAAATGAAGACATGAAAGGTATCGCTGCGTTTTTGGAGATAGTAGGAGGAACCGCGGCCGACAATTACGCATTGGCCGCGTTCCGCAGCGTCCTTGACGACATGCTCCGCGACCTCACGGATGCACTCGGCATCGGCGATCTTCAGCCGCGGAGCGTTCAAGCTGCCTTCGTGGCTGCCTCGCATAAAAGCCATGAGCAGCCGGTGGAACAAAGGGTCCCGCTTCTCTTCGCGTTCCTCGACAATCCGGCAATCGCACTCCATCACCCGGGCGATCTCGTTGGTCAGAGCCTGATCCCACAACTTCCAGCCGAGGCGCTGTGCCACTGCACTCGCGATTTCCCCGCCGCCGCTGCCGTATTCGCGCTCGATAGTAAGCACTCGGATCATGGATTCTTCCTCTGCAACCCGTCCGGACCGCGTTGAAGCAGCACAACGGCTGCGAGCCTACCATATTGGGTATACAGCTGCTACTCCAGCACCACGCGGCGTCTGCCAGGGTCATTTTTCTTCAATGCGAAGGCTAGCACAAACATGATTGCCGCTCCCGCAGCCAGAACCATAAAGGTGTCAACGTAGGCCAGGGTCGTGGCCTGAGCGATCACGGTCCGAAAGACGATCGCGTTGGCCTGTGTCGCCGCCCTTTCGGCATTCATGCCGGACGCGACCAGGCGCGCCGTCAGTCCCGAAAGTTCCCGTGCAAGGCCGGGCCGTCCGGCCGTGACATCCGCTGCCAGGTACACTTGATGGATTTGCGTGCGGCGCGCGATGAGTGTCGTGACCATCGACGTGCCCACGCTACTGCCGATGTTTCGCATGAAATTCACCAGACCAGCGACGCTGCTGCTTTTCTCCGCCGGCATTCCGATGTAGGAAGCCAGGTTAATGGGCACGAACAGGAACGCGAGCCCGAACACCTGAGCAAGACGCAGCATGCTGGCGCTTCGAAAGCTCACTGCAAGATCGAGTTGCCGGGCGGAAATGTACATCCCGATGGAGAGCGCCAGCCAGCCAAACGCGACCAGATAACGCGCCTGCACTTTGGATGACAGAACTCCGACGACGGGCATCAGAAACAGCAGCAGAAGGCCTCCACCGGAAAGCACCAAACCAGCGGATTCCGCCGTATAGCCCATCTGAGACTGCAGGAACAGCGGCATCATCACGAGGCTGGAAAACAGCATAATCCCCAACACAAATATCATGCCGTTGGCAGCAACGAAGTTCAGATTCTTGAAAAGTCTTACCTCGACGATCGGGCTTTTGTAAAACCATTCCCAAATCACGAACGAAACAAGTCCGGCGGCCGTAAGGACTGCAAGGGTGAGAATGAAACGCGAGCCGAACCAGTCGTCCTCCTGCCCTTTATCAAGCATCACTTGCAGGGCGCCGACGCCGAGTGTAAGCAAGGCGACTCCGATGTAGTCAATTTTCAATCCCGCGCCCGAGAGGCGCTTTACCCAAGGGGGATCTTCGACGAGGCGAAAGATCAGGAACAGCGCCAGAATGCCGACCGGCAGATTGATGAAGAAAATCCAGCGCCAGGTGTAGTTATCCGTGATCCATCCGCCGAGGGTAGGTCCGATCGTCGGCGCGATGATTGCGGTGACCCCGTAGAGCGCGAAGGCCAGACCGCGCTTTTCGGGCGGGAAAGTGTCCGCCAGGATTGCCTGGGCCATGGGTTGAAGCCCGCCACCGCCGATCCCTTGCAGAATCCGAAAGAAGATGATGGCTCCGAGGCTTGGCGCGATCCCACATAAAAGGGAGCTCAGAGTGAAAATTACCAGACAGATGATGAAAAACCGTTTGCGGCCGAATGCAGCGGCAAGCCATCCGCTGATGGGCAGCACGATGGCATTCGACACGAGATAGGAAGTGAGCACCCAGGTGCTTTGATCGTTGCTCGCGCCGAGACTGCCGGCCATGTAGGGGAGCGCGACATTGGCGATGCTCGTGTCGAGCACCTCCATGAAGGCCGCCATCGCGACGACAACCGCAATCAACCATGGGTTGAATCTGGGTTGCCACACGGCGGCAGAAGTTTCCGCAACTAATGCTGCACTGTAGCCGGTTGGCGCTTTGCCGCTGATTTCGGGGCTGTCTGCCATGAGTTCGAATCTCGGAGATGGCTTACGACAGTCTTGCTGGGAGAATTGTTAGGCAAGCGCTAAATGGGACTTACTTCAAGAAGACTTTGGGTTCGACCGACATCCCGATGCGAAGAGAGTGGTCGGCATTCTGTCCCGGGTCGAGGACGATTTTCACGGGGACACGCTGCACGACTTTCACATAGTTTCCGGTCGCATTTTCCGGCGGGAGCAAACTCAATCGCGCGCCGCTCGATCCAGAGATACTGTCCACGCGTCCCTTATAGACGCGCCCGTTACTGTCCGCTTTGATTTCGGCGCGCTGTCCGGAATGCATGTTCTTCAGCTGAGTTTCTTTGAAGTTCGCGGTGATCCACACATCATCCAGCGGAACGACGGTGGCCAACTGCTGGCCGGGTTGAACGTTCATGCCCACCTCGACATTTTTGATGACCACGCCGGTGGCGGGCGCGATGATTTTTGTGTACTGGAGATTTAGCTCGGCTTGTTCCAGCGCAGCTTGCTTCGCTTTCGCAGCGGCGTCCGCGGAATTCGCGCGAGCCCGCATGGACGCAACCTGGCTGGGTCCAGTTTGGGAGGACCGCCAGTTTGCCTGGGCCTGCGTCAGGCGGCCGCGCGCCTGCGTTACCTGCTGCGCAGCGGCTGCGGCCGAGGCTTTCGCTGCTGCGACGCCGGCGGCATTTGCCGCCGCGGCTGCCACGGCCTGGTCGTACTGCTGCTGCGAGATTTCCTGCTTGTCTACGAGCTGCTTGTAGCGCACCAGATCATTTTGCGCTTTCACATCGTTCGCCTGAGCTTGCAGGAGCTGGGCTTGCGCTGCGTCGAACTGCTGCTGGGCCGCCGCAATTCCGGCCTGGGTATTCGAGACGTCCGCCTCGGACGATGAAACCTGGCTCGACGTATTTACCGATGTGACCGGAACGTCTATGTTGAGGGACTGAGCGGTGGCCTGGGCGTCACCGACGTTTGCGCGCGCCTGGTCCACGGCAACCTGATAATCGCGCGGATCCACTTCGACGAGGGTCGCGCCCGACTGCACGTACTGATTGTCTCCGACGTTCACCTTGGAGACGTAACCTGAAATCCGGGCGCTGACGGGCATCACGTGTCCATCCACCTGCGCGTCATCCGTGGATTCATAGCTCGAGAAGTAGCGCCACGCAAAGAAGCCAGCCACCAGCAAAACAAGAACCGCTCCGATCAAGAAGAACCGCGTGTTCGGCCGCTCGCGAAGGTAGCCGGAAGCACGATTCGGCGAAGGCGGCTCCGCGGAGCGGGTTTCCGGTGCGACGGAATTCTCCACAGCAGCGGCAGGCGAGGCGTCGAGTTCGGTTTTCTGTGCCATGTCTTAGTTTCCTTTGAAATATTCTTTGACGCCTTCTTCGGCCAGGCCCATGGCGCGGGCCAAAGAAATCTTGGCGTAGTTGTCGCGATACAGACTGGAAATATAGCTATCGTGCGCGCTCGCGACGGCTTCCTGCGCCTGCACGACCTCTACCGTGTCGGTGACGCCCGCGCGGAATCGGTCGCGAGCCTGCGCCAGCGTCTGCTCCGCGAGGTCGATATTGCTCCGCGCCACGGCGACCTGTTCCTCGCCGGACTCGATGTTCAGCAGCGCGGTGCGAACATCCGCGTCAATTTGGGCGCGCAAGTTTTCCAGCCGCTGGCGGCTCTGTTCCAGGCGCGCATCCGCTTGGAGAACATCGCCATGGACGCGGCCGCCCTGAAAGATCGGAATGGTGAGCGTGCCGCGCGCGTCGAAGACGCCGTGAATATTTACGTTCGGATAAGTACCCGCGAGGCCGTAATCTGCGCTCACGGAGAACGAGGGCAGGTAGCCGCCCTCGGCGGCCTTGCGTGAGTATTGCGCGGAGCGGACGTCCGCCTGCGCGGCTTGGAAATCAGAGCGCGCATCGTACGCTCGCTTGAGCGCTTCGTCCACCGTCATGCCCGCAAACGGCTCGTAGGGCGATTTGTCCATGAGCTCGAATTCCTGCCCCGGAGCGAGTCCGATCACGCGCGCGAGTGTCAGCTTCTCGATCGCGAAATCGTTCTTGGCCTGGATCAACTGCTGCTGCCGCGTTTTCAGTTCGACCTGTGCTCGCAGGCCGTCAATGGCGGGCGAGGTGCCCGCCTTGACCTGATCCGAGGCCTGGTCGTACAGCGTCTGGGCGGTCTTCACCTGCGCATCCGCCGTTTCGATGCGGGCTTCGTCGGCGATCGCCTGGAGATAGGTGTAGCCGACGGAAAGGATGACCAGGTCGCGCGCGTCTTTGTACGTGGCCTGGGAAGATTTCACGTTTTCCGAGGCCGCATGCGTGTTGTTGATCGCCTTCCAATCAAAAATGGATTGCGTCACGTAGGCGCGCGAATCGAAATAGGAAAAAGGCCCGACGATGGTAGGGATTGTGAACCCCGCGCTCGGCGGAAGTTTGAAGCTGAAGCCAAACTCCGCCAGATCCACCTGAGATCCGTTCATATAGGAAGATGTGGTCACGTTGGGCAGAAGGGAACTCAACTGCTGCCAGCGGCCGCCGCGAGCCGCGCGGACATCTTCGCTCGAGAGAAGAACGCCCAAATTCTGCTTCAGCCCGCGCGCCAGAGCGTCTTTCAACGAAAGCTGCAGAACGTCCGGCTCGAGTTTTGTCGGCACGCTACCTGAGTACCCATTCTGCGAAAGCATCGCGCCGGCGGGAGGGGCGGGAGCGCCGGAAGGCGTCCCCTGTGCCCGGGCGGTACGGGTCGCTAAAGGCAACAGCGCGGCGAAGACGACGAACGCAACCGCCAATCGGCGCATCGCTGAATCTCCTTCTGAAGGCCATCTCACTTTGGATGACGCCGGAACCGCGGAAGACGCACGGATTCCACGGCAAATCATAACGGAGCGGCGCCCGGCGTTCACGATCGCGAGCTCCGGGAGGTCTTCGCGTTCCTGCGTTTCGTATCGGCAAGCAGACCGGGCAAGAACAGGTCCCATGTTTGCTGCGCCGTGCCGCGCAGCGAGGAATCCGGATGCAGGGCCCAGGCGAGCGTGATGCCCAATAGCGTAACCTGAACCATGCGGGCCAACTCGGCGGCGGAAATGTCGCGCCGCACCTCGCCGCGTTCTTGTGCAATCGCGAAAATCTCGGCCAGCAGCTTGCGGCCGTTCTGCAGCCGCTTGTGGAGTTCCGCGCGGACGGGCGCGCACGATGCGTGTGCGGCGTAGATCGCGCGAAGCAGTGCGGGATTTTCCGTGGAATGACCCGCTAGGTCCGTCGCCAATTCCCTGAGTACCGGCAAGACGGGCCCTTTTGTGGCGCGCTCGCGGGCCCGCTCGATGGCGGCGATTCGTTCGGCGCCGAAGGTGGCCAGAACATGCTCTTTCGTCTGAAAATAATTGAAGAAAGTGCCTTTGCCCACGTCGGCGGCTTCGGTGATGTCCTCGACGGTGGTTTCGAGGTAGCCGCGTTCGGCGAAAAGCCGCAGCGCGGCGCGAAACAGCCGTTCGCGAATTTCGGTGCGATGGCGTTCGCGGCGGCCCGTGTGGGGCAGGGCGGCGTGACGCGCGGCTGCTGTGGATGAGGCCACCAATTATCTCCCGACTTGACCCATAGCCATATTCGACTATAAGTCATCTTTGAGTGCAGGTCAATATTCGCCGGAGAACGGCGGGCGGGATTGCATTTAGCGGAACGACCCGCGCCGAAAGGCTGGCCCTTCGGCGCGGACGGCGGCCAGGGCCGCTACTTTGAAAGGTTCTTCGGGCTGTGTTGATTGAGCGTGGCGGTAAGCATCCGCGCCGCGGGCGGAACGGGAACGGCGCCGTGCAGGGCGATGTCCTTCGAGGGCAATTTCTTGCCGTAGATGCGCTCGTTCGCGTCGTCATCCGGACGCAGCGTGGATCCTTCGAGCGAAATGCCGGCAAAGAGGCCGCGGGCACGCGAGTACGTAAGAACTTCAGCGCGCATGGCCACGTCCGTGTCCGCCTCCGCGTCCCGGCCCTTGGGCCCGGCCGCGGCGGAAGCGTCAGCGCCCAGCTTCACTTTGCTGCTGAGAATGGAACCGGCGCCATCCCTATTCATGATCAGCAGGACAAAATCGGTCGCTTGAGCGCCGATCTGGAATCCGAAGCTGCCACCTTCGAGAGCCATCATCGTCGGGGCGCCCCACGGACCTTCCATGTTGTCGCCGCTGCGGCAAGTCATGGCGCCGCGGCCGTAACTGCCGCCGACGATAAACGCCGCTTTGAGAACCGAGGGGATCACAACCACGCAGTCGGCCTTGTCAATCAGGCCTTGCGGAATGTCGTCCGGAATATTCAGGATCTCCTTAATGACCTGCCCCGCATTGCGAAGGCGATCCTCGTCCTTCTCCTGATTATCGCCCCGCGCGGGATTCAACAGTGCCACGAAGCCCATCAATGTCACGGCGAGCATCAACGAAATCGTTTTCTTTGTCATGATTGAATCCTCCGTTGGGTGGGACTCCATGATATGTGTTTCGGGCGGCGATGCGCAACCCTGCCGCTAAAGCCGGCGGCATCGCACGCGGGCTTGCCATATAATTGGGCGCTTCGATAAGGATCGCACATCGTATGAACGCATTTGCCATTCTTCAGCGCGGCGATGGCCGAAGTCGCGCGCTCCGAGCGGCGCTGGCGCTATGCGCGACGGCCGCATTGTTCGCCTCGCATGCGCGGGCGCAGACGGTTTCGCGCACGACGCCATCACATGGGGCAGTGCACGCGAAGGCGCGTTCCGATGTGACGCGGTTTCGCGCGCGTGCGGAAGCCCTACTCGCGCAAAGCAACGCGGAGAGGCTCGATTGGGGAGTTGTCGTCGCCGACCGGCAGACCGGCGAGATGTTCTACGAACTGAACGCCGATCATTTCTTTACACCGGCGTCGAATGCGAAAATTGTCACCACCGCGCTCGCGCTCGGCTCACTCGGCGGCGACTACAGATTTCGCACCACTCTCGAATCAAAAGCCTCGCTCGGGAACGACGGCCGCCTCGCCGGAGATTTGATACTCGTGGGACGCGGAGACCCCGATCTTTCCAATCGCCGGTTCCCCTATGTAGGCAAGGGCGAGCGCATGGGAACCACCGAAAGAGTTTTGGCCGAGATGGCCGATGAAGCCGTCGCGAAAGGTCTGCGCGAGGTGGATGGCGACATCATCGCGGACGACAGCTACTATCCGTACGATCCCTATCCAGCGGGGTGGAGCAACGGCGATTTGTTCTTCCAGTTCGGCGCGCCGGTCAGCGCCATCGCGTTCAGCGACAACACCGTTTCAGTGCTGATCGAACCGGGCGGGCGGGTCGGGGATCCGGCGACAATTCGTACCGAGCCGGCCGCCGCTCTGGTCACGTTCACGCAGGAAATCACGACCGGGCCGCCCAGCGTGAAATCCGATTTCGCGGTCGTCCGCCAGCCGGGAGTGAATTTCATACTACTGCGCGGAACCATCGCGCTCGGTCACGAATCCACGAGACTCGACATCGCCATGACCGCGCCCGCCGAAACGGCCGCGCTCGCGCTCAAGCAACTGCTCGAGGCGCGCGGCGTTCGGGTGTCTGGCACGGCACGCGCGCAGCACGCGCCGCCACCCTACTCCAACGTCGCGGGTGAGCCAATCGTCCCGGCACCTTCGGCCGTATCACCGGAGCCGAATGCCGCGACTTTTGCGGAGCATGTTTCGTTGCCGCTCCTCGAAACCATCCGACTCACCAACAAGCTAAGCCACAATTTGCATGCGGAGCTTTTGCTGCGAGCCGTGGGGCGCGAAAAGCTCGGTGTGGGCTCGACCGCTGCGGGGCTGAAAGTCGAGCGCGAATTTCTGAGGAGCGCTGGTGTCGCGGACGGCGACATATTGCTGTCGGATGGTTCGGGGCTGGCGCGCGACGATCTTGTGACGCCTCGGGCCATCGTGACGCTGCTTCGGTACGTGTCCCGGCAACCGTGGGGCGGAGATTTTCTCTCGACTTTGCCGGTGGCCGGCGTGGACGGCACGCTCGAAGGCCGAATGACGGGCAGCGCAGCGTCGGGCATGATCGAGGCGAAGACCGGCGAGATCGAGCACGTTCGCGCGCTTTCCGGCTACGCCACCACGCTGCGCGGGGAATCGCTGGTGTTCTCAATTTTCTACAACAATGATCCGCAGCACGGCGCCGGCACCGCCGCTCCGGTTGACGCCATTGCGACCGCCATGGTCGAGACGCTGGGCGCCCCGCCCCGTGCCAGGAAAAAATGAAGCGGCCTGCGAAAATTATCACCGTATTCGGCAGCTCGCGGCCGCGCGAAGGCGATGCGCACTACGACCAGGCGCAGGCGCTGGGAGTCGCGCTGGCCGAAAAGGGGCTGGTTATTTGCAGCGGAGGATACACCGGCGTGATGGAAGCCGTTTCGCGCGGCGCGAAACAAGGGGGCGGGCGCACGCTCGCCGTGACGACGAAATTCTTCAAGAGTCGTGCGAACCGCTGGGTGGACGAAGAAGTGCGTGTGAAGACCTGGCAGGACCGGCTTTTCGAACTGGTCAAACGCGGGCATGGGTATGTCACCTGCCCCGGCGGCACGGGAACGCTCGTCGAACTCGCCGTCGTCTGGGAGATGCTCAACAAAGGCACGATGAGCAGGAAGCCGTTGGTCGTTCTCGGGGATTTCTGGCAGCCGGTGATCGAGCGGGTGCGCGAAGTCGAGCTCGGGCATTCTTCGCGCTGGGGCGAGCGCGGCGAGCCACTCGTGTACGTGGCGTCTTCTCCCGCCGATGCGGCCACCTACCTCACAGAGCATTTCGAATTGCGCTGATCGACGCTCGCTGATTTCCAATAGCTAACCGGGCTACAATCGATCTCGAGGTCTCCGTGTCTCGCCCCGCAGAAGAACTTCTCGAATTCGACCGGCTGAAGGATATCGTCAGCCGCTCGACGACCTGTGTACCCGGTCGTCGCGCGATCGAGGCGCTCGTCCCTCAGCAGGACGTCGCGTCGCTCGATGCTGAGTTCGAGCTGGTCCGCGAAGCCATCGCTTACCTGCGCGCGGGCTCGGAGCTGGGATTTGGCTCGCTGGCCGATCCGGACGCGTGGCTCGCGCGGCTGGGCATGCCTGGTTCAATGCTGACGCCGGCGGAGCTGCTCGACGTCGCTTCGCTTGCGGAAAACGCGGATGCAGTCCGCCAGACATTCAAGACCGAGGCCGCGAAGCATCCGCGTTTGGCGGAACGCGCCGCAGCGCTTGCCGATTTCCGTCCGCTCTTGACTGCGATTCGCCGCGCGGTACTGCCCAGCGGCGAAATCAGCGACGACGCTTCGCAGCAACTAAAACGCATTCGCGCCAGCATGATCCAGGCGCGCGTCACAATTCGGCATTCGCTCGAAAAGATATTGCGCACGCGCGGGGAACCGGCGGGCGAGGATTACGTCACTCTGCGGAACGACCGCTTCGTGATTCCGGTGCGCGCTTCCGACCGTCGCGCTGTTCCCGGAGTGGTCCACGCGGCGAGCGCCACGGGACAGACGGTGTTCGTCGAGCCGCTCGAGGCCATTGATTTGAACAATCGCCTCGTGCAGCTGGGCGAGGACGAAATCAGCGAGATTGCGCGCATCCTCGACGAGCTTACGAACCGCGTGCGGGCGGAGCAGGGTCCGCTCGAAGCGGCGGCCGCATCCATCGCGCATCTCGATTCTATTTTCGCGCGCGCCCGGTTTGCGCGGGAGTTTGATTGCGTCGTGCCTGAATTCACGTCGGGGAATTCGCTGGGACTGGAAGCGGCGCGCAATCCGGTGCTTGAAGCAACGCTGCGGCCGCAGGGCCGCAAGGCCGTGCCCATGAGTCTCGCGCTGGGCGGCGACGAGACGGTGATGGTCGTCAGCGGGCCGAACACCGGAGGCAAGACGGTTTCGCTGAAGACCGTCGGACTCGCGGCGCTTTCCGCGCAATCAGGAATTCCCGTAGCGGCGGAGCGCGCCGAGATGCCCGTCTTCGACCGCGTCCTCGCGGATATTGGCGACGAGCAGTCCATCGCCGCAGACCTTTCGACATTTTCGGCGCACATGTTGAATCTGAAGGCGATGCTGGAAATCGCGACGGACCGTTCGCTGATTCTCGTGGATGAAATGGGAACGGGCACGGCGCCCGAAGAAGGCGCCGCGCTCTCCGTGGCTCTCCTCGAGGAGTTTCGCGCGCGCCGCGCCCTCACGCTTGCGACGACGCATCACGACCGCCTCAAGGCATACGCCTCCACAACGCCGGGAATCGTGAACGCCGCGATGGAATTCGACCAGGTGAATCTGCGGCCGACCTACCGGCTGCTCTTCGGCGTGCCGGGAACGTCGAGCGGGATTGAAATCGCGCGGCGGCTCGGCTTGCCCGCGCGTGTGGTGGATCACGCCAACGCGAGCCTGTCGCCGGAATCGCGCGAGGCGCGCGACCTGATCGCCTATCTCCACGGCAGCCGCGACGAGATGGAAGAGGTGACGCGCCAGGGCCGCGAGCAGCTCGCACAACTCGAGGCCGCCCGCCGGGAGCTGCAAACGGAATGGGTCGAGCGGCAGAAAAAACGCATCGCCGAACTGGAAAAGAGTTTCCTCGCCACGCAGAAGCGGCTGGAAAGCGAGGTTCAGCGGCTTGCCGCCGACATCAAGGACCGCACGTTTCGCGCGCAGTTGGAAAAGCAGGCCGGGCGCCGCATGGGGAAGCTTGGCGGGGACGCGCGCGCGGAAGCCGATGCCGCGGTCATTGACACGCTCGCCGCGTCGCAGCAGGACCTCGGCGTGGGCGTCGAAGCACCCCCAAAGCCTGTAGCGCCCGAGCAGCTTTCAGCCGGAACACGCGTGCATGTGAAGGGATTCAAGCAGGTGGTCGTATTTCGCCGGCATGACGGCCGGATCGCCGAAGTCGAAGCCGGGCCGCTGCGCATGAAGATTCCGCTGGCCGATATTGTCGCCATCGAGAGCGGCGCGAGTTCGGTGAAACCGAGCGGCGCTGCGCCGGAACGCCCGCGCGGAATTACCGTTCACACGCAGCCGAGCGATGAAGCCGCCGGCGAGGAAATCAACGTGATCGGCTGCACGGTTGAGGAAGCCACAAACCGAGTGGATAAGTTTATCGACGAAGCGGCTTTGCGCGATCTTCTTCGAGTGCGAATTATTCACGGGCACGGCAAGGGCGCGCTGCGGAGAGGTCTTGCAGAATATTTGTCGTCGCACCCGCTCGTGGCCAGCATTCACGCGGAGGCGGAAGATCGCGGCGGAACGGCGATTACCATCGCCGAGTTGAAATCCTGATGGCATGATGCTAAAGGTGCTCTCCTGGATAGGGCGATGGCGAAACTCGAAACTCGAAATTCGAAACTCGCCAAACCATCTACCATCGGCGCAAATCCGGTGCGGGATTTTACTGACCTGGATGCTTGGAGACTTGGAAGGGAATTGCGAATGACCATTTACACGATCACCCGAAGATTTCCAAGCGAGGAGAGGCACGCCTTGATCGACCAGATGCGGCGGGCGGCTCTATCGGTTACTGCGAACGTTGCTGAGGGCTTCGGTCGGTTCTCCTATAAGGAGAATGTCCAATTTTGTCGTCATGCCCGGGGTTCAGCCTTCGAACTACGGGTTCACTTAACTTCGGCGCTGGATGCCGCGTACATCTCGTCTCAAGAATGGAAGGATATCGACGCCGCAGCGCAAAGAGTCATCCAGGTCCTGAATGGCTATATCCGGGCGACTCAGCGGCTCGCAATGAATAGCCGACCGGCAGATTGAGGAGTAGCGAGTTTCGAATTTCGTTTTTCGAGTTTCGTCACTATGGCTGAAGCAGGATCATTCGCGGAGAAGGTGAAGCAGCAGGCGGACATCGTCCGCGTGATCGGGGAATACGTCCGCCTGAAGAAGACGGGCCAGAATTTCACTGGGCTATGCCCATTTCACCAGGAAAAGTCTCCATCGTTTGCCGTGCATCCGGTGCGGCAGATTTATCACTGCTTTGGCTGCGGCGCGGGCGGGGACGTCTTCAAATTCGTGATGGAAATGGACAAGTGCCCGTTTCCCGAGGCCATACGAATCGTCGCCGAAAAGTGCGGCATTCCGATTCCCAGGCCGCGCGAGCGTTCGCCGGAAGAACATCGCGAGAATCAGCAGCGCAGCGTGCTGGTGGAAATGCACCGCGAGGCGGCGTCATTCTTCGCGCGGCAACTTCAGGAAGGTCACGAAGGCAAAGTCGCGGCGGGGTATCTCGAAGACCGCGGCTTGGACGTCGAAGCGATGAAACGCTTTGGCCTGGGATGGGCCCCGTCCTCCGGCGACGCGCTGCTGCGCCAGTTGAAATCGAAATATCCCGAGAAGCTGCTGGAAGCCTCGGGCCTGTTTTCGCGCGACCAAAGCGGGCGACTTTACGACCGCTTTCGCCGCCGCATCATGTTCCCGATCGCGAACGAGGCCGGAAAGGTGATCGCATTCGGCGGGCGCTCGATGGGCGACGACATGCCGAAATACATGAACTCGCCCGAAACGCCGATCTATTCGAAAAGCAACGTGCTTTATCATCTGGACCGCGCGAAAGAGGAGCTGCGGAAAAGCGATTTCGGAATTCTGGTCGAAGGCTATATGGACGCGATCGCCGTGGCGCGCGCGGGAATCACGAATGTGGTCGCCAGCTGCGGAACGAGCCTGGCCGAACCCCAGATAAAGCTGCTGGGCCGGTTCACGCGCCGCGTGGTGGTGAATTACGACCCGGACACGGCTGGTCAGATCGCGACCGAACGCTCGTTGACGCTGCTGCTCGAAAAAGAATTCGACGTACGCGTGCTGGCTCTGCCGGGCGGCGCCGATCCCGACAAATTCCTGAAGGAGCAGGGTGCGGACGCCTATCGCAAATTGCTCGCGCAGGCGCCTCCCTATCTCGATTATTTGATTGGGCGCGCGCGGCAGATGGACCGCACGACCGCCGCGGGAAAGGTTGCCGCGCTGAATTTTCTGATGCCTTACGTGCAGCGGCTTCC
The DNA here is from genome assembly GCA_031296075.1 of Candidatus Acidiferrales bacterium. Classification (GTDB taxonomy): domain Bacteria; phylum Acidobacteriota; class Terriglobia; order Acidiferrales; family UBA7541; genus Palsa-295. The sequence continues at coordinate 21,169 of JARLGK010000112.1, read as the reverse complement.
GGATCGGCTGCTGCGTTCGGAATGGGCCACGCGAATCGCTTCGGAATTGCGCGTGGACGAGCCCGTGCTGCGCGAGGCGCTGCGCCGCGCCGCCACCGAGCGCCGCAGCGAAGTGAAGCCGAAGGCGGAGCTGCTGACGCCGGTCGTCAAGCCCGCCGAGCGGCAATTGATCCGCATGCTCATCGAAGCCGAGGGATTTCGGGAAAAACTCGCGCACGAAATCATTTCGAGCGCCCTACACCGCGGTCTGGAGAGCGAAAAAATCCTGGAACTGTTAATCTCCAAGGTGGGCGAAGCGCCCGACCCAACGATGCTGGCCGCCGCGCTGGAAGAGAAAGACCGCCGCTTATTGTTCGAGATCCTTTTCGAATCGTCCGGCGAAGCGACCTGGGAATCGGCGGAAAGCTGTCTGAGCGTGCTGCGAAGCCGCCGGGACGAAGTGGAGCTCGCCGAATTGCAGCAGAAGATCGAGTCCAAGGCCTCCCCCGGCGAATTGAATCGCCTGCTTACCCAACGATTGGAACTGCAGAAAAAATTAGCGCAACGCTGAAATGACCTCGAAGCTCCCGTCCATCGTGATCGTCGGACGCCCCAATGTGGGGAAGTCCACGCTATTCAACCGCCTGACCGGCACGCGGCGGTCCATCGTCACGAACGAACCCGGCATCACGCGCGACCGCATCTACGGCATGGCCAATTGGGAAGGCCGCGCGTTTGAAGTGGTGGATACGGGCGGAATCGTGCCCGAGGACAAGGCCGGAATTCCCGGCGAAATTCTCCGGCAGGCGCGCGTGGCGATCGAAAACGCAGCGTGCGTGGTGCAGGTCGTGGACGGCCGCGAAGGTCCGGTGCCGCTGGATGCCGAGCTTTTTCAATTGCTGCGCCGCGCCGGCAAGCCGCCCGTGCTCGCCGTGAATAAAGTGGACTCGCCGAAACAGATGGAGCTGGCCGCACAGTTTTACGAGCTGGGCGACCAAATATTTCCGATTTCGGCCGAGCACGGGTTTGGCGTTGATACGCTGCTCGATGCGGTGACCAAGGATTTCCCGACAGGCGAACCGGTCGAACAGAGGCCGGACGTCAACATCGCCATCATCGGACGCCCGAACGTGGGGAAGTCCACGCTGCTGAATCAACTCGTGGGCGCGGAGAGGTCCATTGTCTCGCCGGAGCCGGGCACCACGCGGGACGCCGTGGATACGGTGGTCGAGCGCCACGGGAAAACGTACCGTTTTCTCGACACCGCGGGAATCCGCCGCAAGGGCAAGACGAAGCTCATTGCCGAAAAATTGAGCGTGATCATGGCGCGGCGTCACCTGGAGCGCGCGGACATCGCGGTAATCGTGGTGGACGGGTCGGTGGGCGTCACATCGCACGACGCGACCATCGCGAGTTACGCCGAGCAGTCGGGGCGGTCGGTAATCATCGCGATGAACAAATGGGACCTGGCGCTCGAAGCCGCGCAGGAGAAGGCCGCGAAGGAAAAGAAGCACGGCGGCAAGGGCGCGGGCGGAAATCCGAGTAAGCTGCTCGCGGATTACGAGCCGCTCGTGCGGGAAAAATTCAAATTTCTCGCGTTTGCGCCCATCGTGTTTCTGTCCGCGCTGACCGGCGAGCGAGTCGAGAAGCTCTACACGCTGATCGATCGCGTCTCCGAAGCGCGCCAGCGGCGGATTTCAACCGGCGAGCTGAACCGGTGGCTGGCGGGCGTGGATCTTGAGCGCGGGACTTCGCCGGCGAGCCGCAAGGTAAAAATCTACTATCTGACGCAGGCCACGGCTGGACCGCCCACGTTTGTGCTCTTCACGAATCAGACCAAGCCGCTGCATTTCAGCTATCAGCGATTTCTCGAGAATCGTCTGCGCGAAGCCTTCGACTTCATCGGCACGCCGATTCGCTTTACGCAGCGGCTGAAAAAGAGCGCGCCTCGCCTGGATCCGGGCCGGGAGCCTCGCCGCATCACGAAGCACGAGCCCCGCCACAGCGATAAGCGAAAGTGGCACCCCGAGAAGAAGAAGCGCGACCGCAGCTGAAAAGAAGGCGGCGCGCTGGAGTGCGAAGCGGGCCTGTCGCGCCGTAGCCCGAAGCGCGGAGGCGGGAACAGTACAGGTTGCACTTCCGTTGAACGAACGGCCAGTAGACGCCCGTCCCACAATCTGACAACGTGGTAACGACGAATATTTTTCGTCCGCTCTCCTGGCGAGAGCCGTACCGTTCTTTGACAACTGAATAGGATTTGCTCTTGGTGGCACAGACACTCTTGTCTGTGCTCTTGCGACCGCCGCTTAGCCACGTATGACTGCGCGGGCGTGAGAATTCCACCCGTCCGGCGCTGAAAACAAGTGACACACCATGCAAAGTAATTTTCGGCGTAAGTCGCTGAAAACAAAGAAAAGCGGTACCCACAAAGTGACACACAATATCGAACGCGGGAAACGCGGCAAATTGCGCGGTCATGCCAAGCAAGCTTGCCGGGCGTAGCGGTGCTACGCCCCTACGAGGGCAAAACCAGCGGTGAAATGGCCGAGGGGTTGACAGCGCTGGAAATCGGCTTAGGATACAGACAACCCATGGCGAGTGCGGCCCAAGCTGCGCAAGAACTACCGGAAAAGAGCCTTTTCCGCATCGGAGAAGTGAGCCGTCTGACGGCGACGAAGACGTTCGTTCTGCGCTACTGGGAATCGGAGTTTCCGGCGCTGCAGCCCGTGAAAAGTCCCAGCGGTCACCGGCTTTATCGCCGCGAGGACATTGAAACCGTCTTCGAAATCAAGCGGCTGCTCTATGAAGAAGGTTTTACGATCGCCGGCGCGCGGAAGCACCTCGCGGATCAGAATGGCGGCAACGGGGTGGCCGGAGCGCGCGGTGAAACGGCCCGCGAAGCGACGCGCGCCGTGGAGGCGCCCGCGAAGCACGGTCCGGCATCACGCGCGCATCGAAAATTCCTGCTCGATCTCCACGAAGAATTGCTCGCCGTCTTGACCCTTCTCGAACGCGAGTGATACGCTCAACATGTTGTGGAAGAAGGCAATGAAGAGTGTCCTCAGGCGCTAAAGCGCATTGAGAGCAAGCTCTTTATGTCGGAGCTGAAGCTCCGACCCCCTAAAAGGTGCCCTTATTTCCGCAAGCTGTGAAACACTGTTGTCAATGGCGGTCGGGACGTAGCGCAGCCTGGTAGCGCGCACGCTTGGGGTGCGTGAGGTCGCTGGTTCAAATCCAGTCGTCCCGACCATTTTCCTTTTGCATGGCCCGAGTTGCCATAGCTACGGAATGATTGACTACCAACCGGCCTGGCGAAGGTACAGAATTTGGCGCAGTTTGGCCATTCTAGTGTGGCTGGGCTTCTTTCCTGTGACCTATCTTGCCGGAGTGATTGGAAAGCATTTTGACGTCCCATCGCTCTTCATCGTGGCCGCCTTGGTGTGGATGCTTTTCATGGCCTCAACCGTCGCAGAAGTGTCTTGGGTCCGGTGCCCGAGATGCGGCAAGACGTTTGCCGTGAAAATGTTTTTCAATCTGCTGCCACCGGTGTTCGTGCGCCGCTGCGTCCACTGTGGCCTCGCTAAGTTTTCTAACGGGTGAGTCGCGCCAGCTTTGGGACTGACACTTTCATGCCGAATATTCTGATCACCAATGACGACGGGATTCACGCGGCGGGCCTGCGCGCGCTGGTCGAAGGACTGAAGGGCCTGGGAACGATCACCGTGGTCGCGCCTTCGCGCGAGCGCAGCGCGGCGGCGCAGTCGCTGACGCTGCGCCAGCCGATCTATTGCGACCAGATCGCCGAGCGCGAGTATTCGATCGAAGGCACTCCGGCCGACGCGATGATTGTGGCGTTCCACACGCTGCTCACGGAAAAGCCCGATCTGGTCATCTCCGGGATCAACCGCGGCGGCAATATGGGCGAGAACATCTATTACTCCGGCACGGTGGGCGCGGCCATGGAAGCCGCCATCAATCGCGCGCCGGCGATCGCGGTTTCGGTGGCATACCGCGGCAGGGAATTCGATTTCGAGCCCGCGGCGTATTTCACGCGCTGCCTTGCGCCGCTGGTGCTGCGCGAGGGATTGCCCGCCGGCGTGATGCTGAACGTAAACGTTCCCCAGGATTGGAACGGCGCGGTGCGCATCACGCGCCAGTCGTCGAAGATCACCCGCAATGTGCTGCAGCCGGGAACCGATCCGCGCGGCCGGCGGTATTTCTGGCTGAGCGAGCAGCAGTTCACAGAAGGAATCGAGCCCGACACCGATCACGCCGCGATTCGCGACGGGGCCATTTCCATCACGCCGCTCGAAGTGGATCATACGCACTCGCCGTCGCTCGAGCATCTTTCGCACTGGGCGAAGAGTTTGGCTGAGGCGGCGCGGCGGTGAGGCGAGACCGGCAAAACCGAATGCAAAGGCTGCCGGGCTGAAGCCCGGCGCCACGTTGAAACCTAACCGCACGGCCCTAAATGGCGCGATTTCGCCAAGCACTTACGCCGGGCGTAGCGGTGCTACGCCCCTACGGCCTACAGCAAGGCCGAGCGCAGGCGGTTTGGCCGCGGGCATCCCTTTGCGCAGTGTGTTATTTTAGTTTTCGTTCCTGAGCGGCCAATGCCGCACCAATCTTGCGACGATTGCGGCACGACTGCCCTTCGGCTTCACTCAGGGCAAGAAGTCGTGCCCTGACGAAACCTATGCCGAAAAAAGCTGCCACTGCCAAAGCCGAGGAAATCACCGTCGATGGAATCTTTGGCCCGGGAGGGCTGCTCGAAAAGCGCCATCCCGGGTATGAATTCCGGCCGTCGCAGCTGGCGATGGCGAAAATCGCGGACGACGCTTTCGCGAAGCACCAGCACGTGGTCATCGAAGCCGGCACGGGCACCGGCAAGACGCTCGCGTACCTGATTCCCGCGATTCGCAGCGGCCGCCGCGTGGTCATTTCGACCGCGACCAAATCACTCCAGGAGCAGCTTTTCCAGAAGGACGTGCCCTTCCTGCAAAAACACTTCGCGCCGAATCTGAAGGCCGCCCTGATGAAGGGTCGCGCGAATTTCCTCTGCCGCCAAAAAGTGCATCAGATGGAGGGCCAGCCAGTCTTGAAGGGAATTGACGAGATTGACTGGTTCTCGCAGATCCGCGACTGGGAAAAATTGACGGAAACGGGCGACCGCAACGAGCTGACGTTCCTCCCCGACGACGCCGAGCTGTGGAATCGCATCGACGCACGCAGCGATCTTTGCACCGGCAAGAAGTGCCCCGAATACCAGAGCTGCTTTATCACCGCGATGCATCAGCGCGCGCAGGAAGCGGACCTGATCATCGTGAATCACCATCTTTTTTTCGCCGACCTCGCCCTTCGCGAGGACGATTTCGGATCGATCATTCCGGAATATTCGGCGGTGGTGTTCGACGAGGCGCACGAGATCGAGGACGTCGCCAGCGACTATTTCGGCCGGCAGCTTTCAAGCTACCGCTTCGAGGAGCTCGGACGCGACGCTGAGAACATGATGCGGGTGCTGCAAATCGAGGCGGTTCCGCTGCGGCGTCAACTGGCGCGGATGCGCGAACGCGCCCGCGGTTTCTTCGAGCGCTTTCCGGAGCGTGAGGGGCGCTACTCGTTCGGGCCTGCGGAACGAAGCGCATTCCTCGATCAGAATCGCGAGGAATATGACGAGCTATCTTCTGCTATCAAGCGGATTGAGGCCGAGCTTTCGGCTCTGACTCCGAAGCCCGAAGAGGTGGTGGCCATGGCTCGCCGCGCCGCCGAAATGCGCCGCGAGCTGTCGTTCCTGCTCGAAAGCGACGAAAAGGGCTACGTCTACTGGTACGAACGCCGCGGCCGCGGTGTTTTTCTCGCGGCGACACCCATTGACGTGAGCGAAATCCTGCGCGAAAAGCTCTTCGACCAGTTCGACACGGTCATCCTCACGTCGGCGACACTCGCGGTTGGCGGGAAATTCGATTATCTAAAGCAGCGTCTCGGCGTGCTGCCGGCGAACGAGAACGTGCTGCCGCAGGAGTTCGATTACCCCACGCAGGCGCTGCTCTACATGCCGCCGTCACTGCCGGACCTGCGACATCCGTCATTTGCCGCCAGCGCCGCGGATGAAATCACGCGCCTGCTCGAAATTTCGCAAGGCCGCGCTTTTTGCCTTTTCACGAGCTACGCGCAGATGAAAGATCTCTACGAGCGCGTCTCGGGACGGCTGAAGTTTCCTTTCCTGTTGCAGGGGACCGCGCCGCGTTCGATTCTGCTCGACCGGTTTCGCACCACGCCCCACGCGGTGCTCTTCGCCACGTCGAGTTTCTGGCAGGGCGTGGACGTGCCGGGTGCGCAGCTTTCCTGCGTCATCATTGATAAGTTGCCATTCGCGGTGCCGAGCGATCCGATCGTCGCGGCCCGGGTGCGCGCCCTCCAAGAAGACGGTCGCAACGCTTTCGCCGAATATCAGGTCCCCGAGGCGGTGCTGGCCCTGAAGCAGGGTTTCGGCCGGCTGATTCGGTCGAAGACCGACCGCGGCATTCTCTCCATTCTCGATAACCGCATCCGGCGCATGCACTATGGTAAGATTTTTCTCGAGTCCCTGCCCGAGTACACAACCACGCAGGATCTCGCGGAAGTCGCGCGTTTCATGGAAGACCGACCGGAATAGCGCGGTTTCGCTCCAAAGGACAGCCCATGTACGAAATCAGCGTTGATGAAACATTTGCCGCGGCCCACAACCTGCGCAATTACCACGGAAAATGCGAGGATTTGCACGGCCATAATTACAAGGTGCGCGTGGTTCTCGCCGGCAAGGAACTCGACTCGACAGGGCTGCTCTACGATTTCGTCCACCTGAAGCGCGTGATCCAGGAAGTGATCCGGTCGCTCGATCACAAGTACCTGAATGAGCTTGTGCCGTTCGACACGCTGAACCCGTCGGCGGAAAACATCGCGCGGCATATTTACGACCGGACGGCCAAGGAGCTTCCACAGGCTCCCAACGCTGCGGGAATCGCCAGCGTCACGGTTTGGGAAACGGAAACGAGCGCGGCGACGTATCGCGCGTAGGACGGAGGACTCGCCAGGCTGAGGAATTTGCGTGAGGGCTGTGCAAGCGACGCCTCAAGTCTCAATCGTCCCTCCGGGACACCCGGATCGCTTTGGTTTCGTTCCCGGCACTGCGCTGCGTTCCGTGCCGGGCTAATTACGCCCGCCGCTCCGCGGCTGAAGAGTATGCAGATCACAGAAATATTCAAGTCCATTCAGGGGGAAGGCACCCGCGCGGGATTGCCGTGCATATTCGTGCGTCTGACGGGCTGCAATCTGCGCTGCACGTGGTGCGACACGGCGTACGCGTTTCACGGAGGCACAAAGTACAGCGTGGATGAGGTGCTCGCGCAGGTAAGCGCGCTCGCCGGAAATGGCGCCGGGCGCGTTTCGCTTGTCGAGATCACGGGCGGCGAACCGCTGCTGCAGCCGGAAACGCCGGAGCTGGCCGAAAAGCTCCTCGCCGCAGGCTATACGGTAATGATCGAGACGAGCGGCGAACGGTTCGTCGGCGTGCTGCCCCGCGAGGTCATCAAGATCGTGGACGTGAAGTGCCCGGACTCGGGCGAGCCTGAAACCTTTGACGCGGCAAATCTCGAAGCGGTCGGCGGCAATGATGAAATCAAGTTTGTGATTGCCAGCCGCCGGGATTATGATTTCGCGCGCGATTTCACGGCGCGCCACCGGCTCGCCGAGCGCGTCCATCAAGTTCTGTTTTCTCCCGCGTTTGCGGACCCGGCGGGAAGCTGGCCCGGATTGAACGCGCGGGAACTCACGGAATGGATTCTGGCGGATGGATTGCGGGTGCGGCTGGGTCTTCAGTTGCACAAATTCATTTGGGACCCGGCGACGAAGGGGGTTTAAGCGCAGGCGATGGCGGAAAAACCCAAAGCGGTGTTGCTGCTGAGCGGAGGGATGGATTCCTGCGTCACCACGGCGATCGCGAACCAGACGCACCGTCTGGCGCTGCTGCACGCGAGCTACGGCCAGCGGACGGAGCGGCGCGAGCGGCGGGCATTCGAGGAAATTGCAGATTTCTACGGCGTGCGCGAAAGGCTAGTGGTCCGCTTCGACGCGTTCGCGCAGATCGGCGGCTCCGCGTTAACCGACGAGCGCATCGCCGTGCCCGAATCGGGCGCAGCGCTGGCGCCGCACGCGGGGATTCCGGTCACCTACGTTCCGTTCCGCAATGCGCATTTTCTTTCCGCGGCGGTCAGCTGGGCGGAGGTAATCGGCGCGACGGCCATTTTCGTCGGGGCGGTGGCCGAAGATAGCTCGGGCTATCCCGATTGCCGGCCGGAGTATTATCGGGCGTTCGAGGCGCTGATTCGGGAAGGAACGCGCCCGGAAACGCATATTGAGATTGCGACGCCGGTGATCGGCATGAAGAAAAGCGAAATTGTCCGGCGCGGGGCGGAACTCGGTGCGCCGCTGGACCGCACGTGGTCCTGCTATCAATTTGATGACGAGGCGTGCGGCACGTGCGATAGTTGCCGCCTGCGGTTGCGGGCATTTGAGGAGGCGGGGCTCCGCGACCCTATCGCCTATCGGGCTCGAATTGCGCGATAATAGGCGCGAGGGGATTCTGCAGCTACCTTGGGGGGATTCAAACATGAAGCGACTCACTCGTGCCTTGATAACGCTTACCGCGGTTCTTGCCTGCGCGACGATTGCCGCCGCGCAGAACTCGCGCGTCGTTGGCCAGGTGATGGATCGGGAAGGAAAGCCTTGGCCGGGTATCACGGTGGTTATTAAGAGCGACAATGGACGCACGTTCACACTCAAGACCGACAAAGACGGAAAATTCACGCAGATCGGATTGGCCTCCGGCGTGTACACGTTTACCCTCACCAGCCAGGCGGACGGTTTGAATTTTACGGAACCGCATCAGATCTCCGGCGATGAGACGGACATCACCATCAATCTCAAGGAGATTGCCGCGAAGCAAGGCGCGCCCACCCCGGAACAGCAGAAGGCGCAGCAAGACCAGGCGAGTAAATTCAAGGACATGCAAACGCATTTCCTTGCCGGGCGTGCGGCGCTGGACGATTGGGACGCGGCTCACAAGACGCTGAACGCCACGCCCGCCGATCAGAGGGGGCCAATCCAGGACAAGCTCGCGGCGGATAGCAAGACCGCCGTCGCGGAAATGCAGCTGGCGGAGCAGGGAGTCCAGCCGAAGGACGTGAAGAACCATGCGGTCGTGTGGTCGAACCTCGGGCAGGCCTACGATCGCGCGGGGCAGCCGGAAGAAGCCGCCGATGCGTATCAGAAAGCAATCGATCTGCAACCCAACGCGAGTTTCTACCAGAGCCAGAGCACGGCGCTGGCGAATGTTGCGGTCGCGCAGACCGATCCGAAAATCGCTCAACAGAAGATCGCCGATGCCAGCGCGGATTGCGACAAGGCGGCAGCGCTCGATCCGAACCCTGGGTTGGCAACGGTTTGCTGGAAGAATCTGGGGATCGTCCTCAGCAACAAAGGCGACTTCAAGGACGCGGCTCCGGTCTTGCTGAAGGCCACCCAACTAAACGCGAAAGACGCGCAGGCGTGGTTCTTGCTCGGGAGCGCCTACACCGGATTGATCACGCCGAACCAGCAAGGCGAAAAGATGACGTACGACATCCCGCCCGGCACGACTGATGCCTATCAGAAGTGCATCGATCTCGATCCGAATGGGCCGTATGCCGCGCAGGCCAAACAGAGCCTTGATGCGTTGACCGCGATGGCCGGTGGCGACGCCATGAGCGTGGGCTTGAGGCCAAAGAAGAAGAAGTAGCAATCCGCGTTGCGGGCGGGGCGATCGTCCGCCGTTTTATTCGTAACGCCGGTAGTCTTTTGTATTTTGGGTTTTCGTGTTTTTGCCCGGGTCGTCTCACCTCTCGACCCGAACGCACGAGAGTGCTATTCTCTCGCAGATAGCTCCGAGGATTGTGGTGCACGACGTGGAATCCAACCAAGCAAGTACCCAGCGCCGGCGCAGCGAACGAGTCTCGAAGTCTGTGCCATTGATCGTTCGCGGAATAGACCTCCTGGGCCAGCCGTTCGAGGAGCGCACATCCACGCTGGCTCTGAATCTCAATGGATGCAGGTACTCTTCGAAGCATCACCTGCCGAAAAATACCTGGGTTACGCTCGAGCTGCCTCAGGGAGCCCAGCGCTGCAATCTGCGCGCGCGAGTCGCGTGGATTCAGCGGCCTCATTCGGTGCGGGAGTTTTTCCAAATCGCCGTGGAGCTCGAAAGCCCCGCGAACATCTGGGGCATCGAAGCTCCGCCCGCCGATTGGAACATAAGTGAAATCGCGAGCCTTCCGCCCGTGGAACCGTCCGCGCGGCAGGTCATGCGGGCTGCGGAAGAGTCCGATGCAAGCGCGGTTCCGGAAACGATGGAAAGTCCGATGGAGAGAGCGGCGGCCGACATGACGAACCCATTCTTTGAATCTGCATCTGCTCCTCCATTTTCGCCGGCTTCCCCAACCGATCAGGAGTCGACCGCCGTGCCGGAAAGCCCGCTTCTGCGTGAATGGAACGCGGAGATCGAGCGGCAGGCAAGCCGTGCAGCGGAGTCCGCGTCGGCTCGCGCCGGAGAACAGATTCGCCGGGCCATGGAAGAGTTCGAGGAGACTCACAAGTCCGTGCGTGGGAACTTCTCTTCTGAAATGGCGGCGAAGCAGGAAGAATTCCTCGGCGGGTTGAGGTCGCAGTTTGAAAGCGGCCTTCAGCAGGCCCGCGAGCTCCTCAACGATCTGGACGGCAAGGCTCAGGCGCTCCGAGCGGAGACCGAGGCGGCGCTCGAATCCACCAGCCGCATGGCCCAGGCACGTCTCCAGTTGGACGCCGTGGAAGCATCGCGAACACAGCAACAGTCCGCGGAGCATTCGAGGGAGGCGATGGCCTCGACCGAAAGCGCTGCATCAGAATGGCGGCAGCGGTTGGAGTCGGAGATGGCGCTGGCGCAGGCGCAATGGAACGAACTTTTGCAGTCGTCGCTCGATGGCAGCATCGAGCGCCTCGTCGAGCAACTGTCCGGGCGGTCCCAGGAGATCCTTCGCGCCGCCGAACAAAGAATGTCCGACCGTTTTGCGGAGCTACGGCAGCCTCTTGGCCAAATGTACTCCGAAGCGCGCGAAACGCTCTCGGGCGTGAAGTCGGCGCTAGAACACGAGGTGGGGCGCGCGCGGTCGTCTCTTTCGGAAATCGAGCATGCGGCGGGCCGCATGAAGGAATACTCCGCGCAACTCGAGGCCGCGAGCCACGACACGCTCAACGAATTGCATCGCCGCCTGGAGAACATCCTGGAAGCCCAAACCGATGAGATGAAACGGCGCGCCGAACTCGCCGCGTCCGGCGTGCCGGAGCGCCTCGGGCCCACGCTCGATTATCTGGGCAATCAATTCGTCGAGCGAACGCTGGCGGAAGTGGAATCGAAACTCGGTCCCCGCATCGAGCGCGTCCCCGAATTGCTTCGCGAACTAGCCGCCCGCCAGATCGAGACGGAAGACAGCCTGCGCCTGCATCGTGAGCGGTTGCGCCAGGTGTCGGAAAACAGCCAGCGCGACGTGGTCGGGCAGATGACGACTACCATCGCCAGCCTTCGCAACGATTTTGAAGCGGCGCGGAAGAAAGCGCTGACGAAGTGGAACGAAGAGCTGGATGCCAGCGGTGTGCGCGCTTCTCACGCCGCCGCGGAATCCATCGGCAAGTCCTCGGAATGGTTTCAGCAGGAGGCGCGGGCGCGCTTACAGGTGCTGGTCGAGCAGGCGCTGGTCACCGCAGGTAGCGGCTACCAGGAAAAGACCGCCGAAGCCGAGCGCCAGTTCGAAGCCCGGCTTGAAGAGAAGTCAACAAGCCGCCTGACTCAGATTCACCAGCAACTCGATGGCGTTGCCGGCGAAATTTCCGGACGCACACGCACGCAGTTCGACGAAGCCGCGGAAGCCGCCGCAGCGTCCTTCGGTCAAGTCCTCCGCAGCATTTCCGACGAGGAAGTCGGACAATTTATGAGCCGGAGTCACAGCGCGGTCGAAGAGCGGAAGCAGGAGCTGCAGGGCTTTACCGAGCAGCTCGTTCGCAATCTCGATTCGAGCGCCACGGCAATGGTCGAAAATTTCCAGGCACAAATGGTTTCGCAGCGCGACGCGAATGTGGCGGAGGGACGCAGGGAGCTGGCCGCCGAATTTGCTTTGGCGCTCGATGGATATCGCCTCGAACGCGACGCGCACGACAAGGCGTGGGCAGAGAGCCTGGACCGCGTGAGCGGTGAAGCCGTGGAAAAATACCAGGGCCGTCTGGAGGCTGCCTGCGATTCCTGGATGGTTTCGTCGGTGCGCCGCCTCAACGAGCATGGACAGAACGTGATCGAATCCCTGATGCGTTCGGCCGATCAGGCTCTCCGCGATTCGTGTTCGAAGGTTTTCGACGGGCTTTCCGAAATGATGAGGGATCGCGCGACAAACGCCGCCGGAGTTGCGGGATTTGCGCCTTCACCGGGCCGCGACGCGGGGGATACTTCGGCGCCGCACAATCAAGCGACTTCCAAGGGCGCGAACGCCTAGCCGCCGGCGAGCGGGCCATTTCGCAATCGAATCAGCCGGCCGAAGCCTGCTTTTCTCCCGCCGCTTCCCGCACCGAACTCGATACAAAGGCAACTTGCTCGGCCGTTAACCGGGGGTGCACCGGAAGGCTCAACACGCGGTCGCAGGCGCGCTCCGCGCGGGGAAAGGTTCCGGGCGGAACCCCGAGGGATGAATACGCAGGCTGCAGATGCACGGGCTTCGGATAGTGCACCACGGTTTCGATCTCTCGCGCAGCAAGCTGCGAGACCACCGAATTGCGATTGCCCACATAGATGACGAACTGATGGTAAACGCACTCGTCGCGCGGATCGTCCACGGGGAAATCGAGGCGGGCGCCGGCGAGCGAGTGGCGGTACTCACGCGCGATTTCCTGCCTCCGTTTGGTCCAGGCATAGAGGTGGCGCAGCTTGATCCTCAGCACGGCCCCTTGGAATCCGTGCATGCGGCAGTTGTAACCGACGAACTCGTGCTCGTAGCGGGCGGTTTGGCCGTGGTTGCGGGCGGCGCGCACGAATTTGGCGATCTGGTCGTCATCGGTTGTTAACGCACCTCCCTCGCCGTAGGCCCCAAGATTCTTGGTGGGATAAAAACTGAACGCGGCCGCGTGGCCAAGTCCCCCGGCGCGCCGGCCACGGTAGCGTGCTCCGTGCGCCTGCGCCGCGTCCTCAAGAATCCGGATGTTGTGCCGCGCGGCGATTTCGCGAATCGGGTCCATATCGGCGGGACGACCGTATAGATGAACCGGCAGGATGGCACGGGTGCGGGGCGTGATCGCTCGCTCGATGAGATTCGGATCGAGATTGTCTGTCGCCGGGTCGATATCCACGAAGACGGGCACGGCGCCGCAATAGGTAATCGCTTCGGCGGTGGCGAGGAAGGTGTTGGGGCTGGTGATGACTTCGTCGTCGGTCTGAACGCCGAGTGCGAGCAAGCCGAGGTGAAGCGCCGCCGTTCCGGTGCTGAGCGCGACGCAGTGCTTGGTCCCGCAGAAATCAGCGAATTCCCGTTCGAACGCTTCGACTTCTTCTCCGAGAACGAACGAGGAATTCAAACAAACGCGATCGATTGCAGGCAGGATTTCATCCCGCAACTCTGCGTATTCGGCCTTCAGATCGAGAACAGGAACCTTCATGGTTGGTCGCCTCGCGCCCGCGGCAAACATCTAGTGTACACGATGCGGTGCGACAAGCTCTGCGCGGCAGCGGGGGATTCTTGTTTTCTGTGTCGAGTAAAGCAGGCCGCAAGCCTTTGTTGTGAGTGACTTACGCCGATTTTTGCTCGACACAGTGTGTCAATTGGGTGCGGTTGCGGATGCCACGAATGTTGGCCTGGCGCGCCCAAGCGCGAGCCGGCGGATGAATCCACAGCTCTTCGCAGGGCGCCTGAACCGTGACTGAGTTCGATCATCGCGCGCACGGGATCAATCTTAATACGCGGGAATCTCAATGCAAGAGTGAGCGCCTGTGGATGTGACGGAAGTAAATTGGCACGCAAGGCCAGGCATGAGGAGCGGCTTCGTTTTGAAAGCGCGAGCGAAATGACCCGCTTGCAGGCCGACGCGATTGGTATGATGTGGTGGAGCGGCGTTGTCGAGAAGTGAGGCGGGATGGATTTGCTATCCGCCGGCATTATACGTTGTTACTCTCTGGGAGTTTCTCGTCCGATGGCAAAGGGAAGTTCGAAGGCCGACCGGCGCTACCAGCGAATTGCGACGCCGAAGGGTGTATGGGTTGCTTGGCAAGATGGTAAACAGCAGAACGTCTCGCGGGTCCGCGACCTGAATGTGGGAGGGCTGTTCGTAGCCACGCCTACGCCACTGGCTCTGGGCAGCGAGGTCACTCTTTTGATGTCCGTACCTGAGGGCGAAATTCGCAGCCGCGCCGTGGTACGAAACGTAGTTCCAGGCGAGGGGATGGGCGTTCAATTCATCGAACTCAGCGCGCAAGACGCATCCCGCGTGGAAAAACTCGTCGCGCGCCTGTTGCGCGCGGAATCCAGCACACCGGGCCAGGCCTCTCCCTCCCAATCGAAATAGTGTTGCCCGGGACCGTCCCTCCGGATAGAATCCGCCAATCAGACGGTCAAAAGGAGTTCCTCAATGAGCGACGATTTCGTCCCCGGGCAGCGAATTGGTGACTACGAAATCCTCGGAGTACTCGGCGTCGGAGGAATGGGGAAGGTTTACAAGGTTCGGAACGTGATTTCGGACCGCGTCGAGGCGATGAAGGTTCTTCTGGCAAACCTTGCCGTCCAAAAGGAACTCGCCGACCGATTTCTTCGCGAAATCAAGCTCCTGGCGAGCTTGAATCATCCCAACATCGCCGCGCTGAACACTGCGCTGACGATGGACAACCAACTCGTCATGATGATGGAGTATGTGGACGGTGTCACGCTGGCCTCCCGCCTGCAGCAGGGTCCGATTGCGCCCGCGGATGCAGTGAACTACTCCGACCAACTGCTTGGCGCCCTGAGCTACGCGCACAAATTGAACGTGATCCACCGGGACGTCAAGCCCGGCAACATGATGCTGACGCCCCAGGGCGTGGTAAAGCTGATGGATTTCGGCATCGCGCGCCCGAACAACGAGGCCGGCATGACGGTCACGGGCACGACGCTCGGATCGCTTAATTATATGTCGCCCGAGCAGGTGAGGGGCGAGCCCGTGGATCAGCGCTCCGATTTGTATTCCATGGGTGTGTCGCTCTACGAGATGGTCACCGGGCAACTTCCGTTCCGGGGCCACAGCAATTACTCGGTGATGTCGGCGCACCTTCAGGAGACGCCGCAAGCTCCTATCGTGGTGCGTCCGGATCTGCCCCAGGGGCTGAGCGACATCGTCCTGATGGCGATGGCTAAGGACCCGAAAGATCGATTCCAGTCCGCGGAGGCCTTTTCGAATGCGTTGAAGACTGTGATGCCGACCGGTGCGGCGGGATTCGTGAGTCCTATTCCCGGCACCGTACGCGTGCCGCAAGGAGCGCCGGCGGTTTCCGCGGCGCAAGTTCCGGTTCAGGCGACCGTTCCGATGGCGGTGGCCGCCGAATCAAACGCCGCACACCGAAGCAGCAGCCGGGGCGTTTACATGGTCCTCGGCGGATTGATCGTCGTGGCCATTCTCTTCGCTGCGGGTTTCTATGTTCCGCGCATAATCAAGACCCACGCGAGCGCGGGTTCCACTGTTGCACAGCCCGTCACGCAACCTGCGGATGCTCCCGTGGACATCTCGGCTCCGCCGCCAGACGCCGTACCGGCGGATGCCGCGCCCGTCGTTGCTGCGCGGCCTCAAGAGGATCCCGCCGTTGCCGCCGCTCGACGGGAGGCGGAGAAGAAGGCGCGGGAAGAGGCCGCTCGGAAAGCCGCGTTGCTCAAGGAAGCCGAGCAGCAATCGGATCAGCTGGAGGCGCGTTCGGCCGCAATTTCGCAAAGCCTGGATAATTTGAAGCGCGCGCAGCAGGCCCAGGGATATGGACTGCGCGGAGACATCGTTCAGGCCGAGCAAATGATGCAAATCAATCTATCGAGGGCCCAGACGGCGCTGCGAAACGGAGACGGCGC
This sequence comes from Candidatus Acidiferrales bacterium, assembly GCA_031296075.1. GTDB lineage: Bacteria > Acidobacteriota > Terriglobia > Acidiferrales > UBA7541 > Palsa-295. Next base: position 5,024 of record JARLGK010000112.1, on the reverse strand, counting down.
GCAGGCCAAGGAATATCTGGATAAGGCGGAAACGCAGGCCCAGATACTGGAGAGATTCCAGGGCCGGTAACGAGATTCGTCAGATGTGGGTGAGCGTGCCCGTGATCTTCGTGCGGCGCAGCGCCCAGCCAAACACCGCGAACGAGAGCGGAATCAGAACCGCCGCGAACGCCAGCAGTGCCACGAGCGACGGCCAAAGTTGACCCCAGCCCGCCCCGGCGAGGAGCGCGGCGCGCATCCCCTCAAGCGAGTACGTCACCGGAATCATCCGCGCGAGCATTTGCAACGGTCCGGGCAGCACCGAGACCGGATACATCATCCCGCTCACCAGGCTCGAGACACCCAGGACAATCCATTTCGCGGGATTTCCGCGCTTGAAGAGAATCTGATAGCTCGCTGAGAGTATTCCGAGCCCAGCGAACGCGAGAATCGAAGCCAGAAGAATGGCCAGCGCCCCGAACCAGTTCGCCCCGCGCGGCGCAAAACCAAAGAAAATTGCTCCCAGCCCGAGATAGACGCAGGTTCGCAGCGCGAGCGCCACGAATGGATAGACGGCCGAGCCCGCGATGATCACCGGAAGAGGCGTTTGGGTGACGAGAAGCGCTTCGAGGGTGCGGTTCTGGCGCGCCTCTTCCAGGCTGGAATCGAATGCGGTCATGGAGACGCTGAGATAGTCGAAGAACGCAAACCCCACGAGCGCGAAGGTGAAGTAGCTTCGCCCGGCCGGCAGGGCGCGCTCCAACTGCGGGCTATCCACGAAACGCGAAAGGTAAAAGAACGTCGCCACGCCGAAAAGCTCTTCGACGGTTTGCGCCACGAGAGCCAAGCGATAGCCGCGCGCGATCAGGAAGTCGCGCCAGAAGAATGCGGCAATTTTGCGGAGCGTGCGCATCGTGTTCATCGCGAGCCCCCGGCGGTTGTTCCCGGTCGCAGGATGTGGCCAATCGCCGCCTCGAGGGTGGGCGTGCCGGTAGAGACGCGCAGCCCGAGCGGGGAATCGCACGCAATCATTTTTCCATGGTCGAGGAGGACGACACGGTCGGCAATCTTCTCGACCTCGGCGAGCGTATGCGAGGCAAAGAGCAGCGTGGTGCCGCGCCGGCGCACGATGTCGTCCTTCAGCAGGCGGCGAAAATCCGCCGCGGCGAGCGGGTCGAGGCTGCGCGTGGGCTCGTCCAGCAGCAAGACCGACGGGCCATGCAGCAGCGCGCGGGCGAGGCCCAGGCTGTGACGCATGCCGGTGGAATAGGTGCGCATCTGGCGGTCGAGATCGTCCGCAAGTCCCATCCATTCGGCAGCGGAGGCGATTCTTGCCCTCGCGTCGGCGCCGGTTAGATTGTTCATGGCCGCGAAGAAGGCGAGGTTTTCGCGCCCGCTGAGGCGTCCGTAGAATCCTTCATCTCCGCCGGTGTGGTAGCCGAGGCGCTCGCGAGCGTGTCCGGGTTCGTTCGCGACATCGAAGCCGTCAAGCATCGCGCGCCCCCGCGTCGGAAGAACGAGCGTCGCGAGAATGCGCATCAGAGTCGTCTTCCCCGCGCCGTTGTGACCGACAAGGGCCACCGCCTCTCCCCGATCGACGACGAACGAGACGCCGGCGAGCGCGCATTGGGTTGCCGGGGCAAAAGGGTGCAGCAGGGAGCGCCAGCCGGAGAGCGCGGGAGGGAAAAACTTTTCGAGGTTTTCAACGACGATTGCGGGGACGGGCATCCTAGGGAGTTATAACCGAATTCGGCGAGGGGAATCCAGTTCCAACGCCCGGTTCCCCGGCGACGATCAAAACGGCGGTTGCGAAAACGGCGTGGCGGAAGGCGGCTCGAGAATGAAGATGGCGTAACGATAGACGGCAAGCCGCGTCGCCTCGCTGATGTGATGCGGCCCGATGACTTCGCCGAAGGCGCGGTGGAGATCGTGTATCTTGTCGTCCGGGAGCACCTCGAGAAGTTTTCCGAAACGATTCTTGGCCATGGTAACGGGATCGGCGTCGCTACGCACGCGTTCTTGCGCGGTCGCTGGAGCCGGCGGAGTGGACGTGGCCGCGCCGGGCGGGGGCGTGGCGGCTGCTGGGGCAACAGGCTTCGTCGCAGGTGGAGCGGGCTTAACGGCTTTCACCATTTTCGCTTGGTAATCTTGATAGAACTGGTAGCGAAACTGTTTTTCGTAGAGGCTGGCGTAGGCTGTCTTTTGGCTGTCTGCGGGAGGCTGCGCGTTGGCGAGTGCCTTGGCGGCGAAGTCTTTCAGGGATGCCTCAAATGCGGCGAAGTCCGCCCGCGCGGCTTTCGTGGGCCCCTTGCCGCTTTTCGCGAGCGCGGAAGCAAGGCTATCGGTTCGAGCGTCAAAACATTTCTCGTATACCGCAATCGCTCGCGCGAGTCCGGCGGTAGAGTCGGGCGCGGGCGCCTGCGACTTGTCGTGAAAGTACGCGATCCATTCGGCCGAGGTCATTTTCAGGATCTCCGTACACGTCATGCCGAAGCGGTCGGAGTCGGGCTTTTGCGGCGGACGAGAAGGGGATTGGGGTCGCGCGAAAACAGGTCCAGCCACAGCGGTGAGAAGCAGCAGAGAGAGAATCACGCGTCGCATCGGTGAAATCCTACTTGAGCGGGACGACGCACCGCAAGCAGCGACTCTACCGGCCTGAAGCTCCGCCGGGCGCGCCGGGCATAGAAGCCGATGCCCGCGGCACGATGTTAGTGGCCTGCGAAGCGACGATGAGCCATTGGCCGCCGCGCTTCACCTCGACGCGAGTCAGAATGGCGTGGCGCGCGGGCCGCAGCGAGCCGTCGGGATTGTGCTCGCCGTGCGAGTTGACGAGAACGTGGACGACGGCGATTCCCGGAGTCAGGAATTTCACGCTGGTCTGTTCGGTCTGCCACACGCTGCCCTTGGCTTTGTCCGAATGCAATTCGGAGAGGCTCTGCGCGAACGGCGCGCGCCCCTTGAACCATTCGCCCGCGAGGTTGATGGCGTCCACATCAGGCGCGAAATCGCGGGACATAGCGGGTACGTCATTGTCGTTCCAAGCTTTCTCCCAGTGCGATTCGACATCACGGATCGCTTTTTCGTCGGTGGCGCTGCCGCCCTGCGCGCCAATAGGTCGCGACAGAACCGCGGGGAGAAGCAGAAATGCGAGTGCGAGGATCGCCAGTTTCGTTCGCATGAGAAGCCTCCAGTGCAGGATGGGCGCGATTGTGTTCGCGGCGGGGCAGGGAAGTCAAGGAAGCAGACTAGGGCGATTTGCGGAGAAGCGCGCGCTCAAGAAGATGGTCAACGGCGCGGTCGAGTCGCCGCTCGCGCGCCGCGGCGGACTTGGTGGAATCAAACCACTGGATGATATGGCGACGATGCCCCGGCCCGAGTGCCTCGAATGCCTTCCACGCCTTGGGATGGCGCTTCAGTCCGGCACGCAGGTCGGCCGGGACGGCGAGTTCGCGCGATTCGCGGTCGAGGCGAAGCTCGACGCTGACCACGTCGCCCACGTCCGCGCGCGCCGCTTTGCGCAGCGCTGTATTGATTTGCATCCGGTAGCGTCCCGCACCAGCCGGGACGAGAGTGGTGCGAGCGCTCTTGCCATTCACGATGGCGACGACGGGAATGTATTTCGGCTTCGCTCGCTTCCCGCGTTTGCTCGCGCCGTCGCCGTCGCTCATTTGCTTCTGCAGGCGGCGCGCGATTTCATCAGGCACATCCACGTGTCGCATCATCCAGATTCGATAGATCGTCGCCAGGAACCGCTCTGCTTTGCGGGGGCTCATCGGTCTGCGAAACGCTATTGCAGTTTCCAGCAGTCACTCACACACTTGTTGGCAATGACAATCGAATAGATGCCGCTCCAATTGTTCTGCCATTTCCAACCCTTTTTCGTTCCCGGGGCATTGCCCTCTAAATACTTTCGCACGAGGACGGGAGAGAGGACTTGACGACAATGGGGGCATCTTGGGTCGGCGTCTGCCCTGAACATCCCGCCGCAGGGACAGGGTTTGAGGAACGATTCGACATCATTTGAAATGCGCTGATAAACACTGAGCACAGCTCCTGGGGGTATCGGCTTGTGCGAGCGGGTGAGGATCGTGCATTGCTCGCAGGTGTCGCAATAGGCGTATGCACTGTCGTTGAAGCCGTTGTGGACGAGGTAATAAGAGAATTCCGTGTGACAGTGTTCGCACACTCCGATGCTCGTTTCGCGGACCATCTAGAAGCGAGCATTATGCACTAGAAAAACAAAAAGGCCGATCCGACGAATCGGACCGGCCTTTGAGATTTAATCCTGGCGGTGACCTACGTTCCCGCGCCGTTACCAGCGCAGTATCATCGGCCCAGCGAGGCTTAACTTCCGTGTTCGGGATGGGAACGGGTGTGACCCTCGCGGTAAGACCACCAGGAAACTGGAAATCGAAACTCGGATTGAAGCGCGAGTTTCGATGAGCAACTGAAGGAAGTAGGATAAACCGCAAATTCCGCTAGAGAGTAGCATTTCGCGGAAAAGCTTCATTCCCTCCGCCGCGAGGCCCTTCGCCGCTCCGATAAATCGGGGCTTCTCAGGGAACCTCTTTGCGGCCCTTCGACGCCCGAAAAAAACGGGCTCTTCAGGGTAACGCTACGCGTTAGGAAAGTTTTATGGTCAAGCCGAACGGCCGATTAGTACGGGTCAGCTACACGCATTGCTGCGCTTCCACCTCCCGCCTATCAAAGTCGTAGTCTACGACTGGCCTTCATAGGGGACCGCAGCCCCCTTGGGAAACCTTATCTCGAGGCGAGCTTCTCGCTTAGATGCATTCAGCGATTATCTCTTCCGGACTTCGCTACCGAGCTATGCCACTGGCGTGACAACTCGATCACAAGAGGTCCGTCCATCCCGGTCCTCTCGTACTAGGGACAGCTCCTCTCAAGTTTCCTGCGCCCACACCAGATAGGGACCGAACTGTCTCGCGACGTTCTGAACCCAGCTCACGTACCGCTTTAATAGGCGAACAGCCTAACCCTTGGGACCTTCTACAGCCCCAGGATGCGATGAGCCGACATCGAGG
>JARLGK010000111.1 GCA_031296075.1 Candidatus Acidiferrales bacterium | reverse complement strand
GTTTGCGCGAATCGGCCGCCGGATTGCCGCCTTCGAAAACGCAGTTGACGATCGCCTGTTCCTTGTCGTCCTCCCAAACGCGAAAGTCGCTGGCGGAGAGATCGGAAACGTAGTTCCCCTTCTTATCCGTTACCACCGCGTCCACCAGCACTTGCCGCGTCTCGGTGGGGATCCCCGTCTGCTGCGCCGGCAGGATCGAGCCGAGCATCACCGCCATCGCCGCCGTGCCGGCCATGCGCATTCGCCCGCCCCCTACCATGGAATCTGCACCATGCTGGTCTGCGCAGTCATCCGTTCTCCCTCCGAATCCCGGACCACCACTCGTACCACGTACGCGCCGGGCTTCACCTCGAAGTCCGACTTCACCGCCACCGGCACGCCTTCCGCGTTGGCGAGCGTCTGGTCCCGCAGTCGCATCTCGATCGCCCTCCGCACCCCCGCCACGTAATTGCCGTTTTCGTCGAATACCGCGGAGACCACCGTCAGATCGTCGCGATTTCTGCCGCCCTCTTTCCGATAATGCAGCCCGCTCACGTCGATCCGCGCTACAACCGACAGCCGCGCCTTGCCACTCGCGGGCTTAAAGAACTGCGTCTTCACTTCCGTCGGAATGCCGTGGATTCCCTCGCGCGAATACACCGCGTCCTCGATCTCGCGCTTCGCCGTTTCGGCCGGATCACCGGCCGCCGCCGGGCTGAAGTATCCGCGCCGCGCCTGCACGCTCGCGCCCTTCACGTTCCTGAGCGTCACCTTCAGCTCATGAAAGCTGCCGTCCGGCTGCGCGATTTCCGGACTGAACCCTAAGATGTAGCGGCCTTCCGGCGCGCCCGCCGTTCGCTCGAACCCCGCCGCCAGGTCGTTGCTGTTGTGAACGAACGCGCCGCCCGTGTCATCTGCCAGCGACTCGAGCGTCGCCTGCTGCGCCACGATCGCTTCGCGCAGCCACCGCGTCTTCGCCTGCCGCGAAAGGTCGATCGTGTCCCGCCCCAACAGCAACAGCAGCTTCGGATCGGCTGTCTGCGTCTGGTTGGTGACATCGGTCGTGGGATCCGCGACGAACAGCCCGCGCGCGTCCAGCGTGTTCACCACCACGTTCCAGCGCGCCGCCGCGTCGACGATCAGCCCCAGTTCCCGTCTTGCGCCCTCAGTCGGAAACCCCGGAGACACCAGCTCCACCGCTTTCTCTCCCGGCTGCGCCGCCATCCTGCGTACGATGCCGTTCATCGCGCCGAGCGCGATCCGCCTCCCGCGCTCGCCCGCCGAAAGCGCGTGCTCCGCCTCCGCCTGCGCCATCCGCTCCGCCTGCTGCATCACCTGCCTCGCCGTCGGGCCGCGCGCATCCAGGCCCGCGCAATTCACCGTTTCGAGGGTGGCAGTGTCGAGCGCGTCCTGGCTGCGCCGGTTTATGATCTGGTCCGCCTGATAGTAGCTCACGTCCGGACAAGGCCGCCCGCCCGCGTCCCCCGCCGGATGCGGCGCCAGTGCCGCCAGCGCGTCCGCAATCTGCGCGCGCTCCGCCGTGAACTCGAGCGTCGTCCGTCCCGACGTCGTGAAGATCCCCACCCGCGCCGCCGCGCCCAGCACGCCCGCCAGGGTCTGTTCCACCGCGCTCCGCGCCCGCGTGATTTCCTCGGGGCCCAGATGCAGGTCATCGAACAGATACGCCACGAAACGTCCCGGCGGCGCCGCCGTCCGGTCCGCCGCCTGATCCGCGCTGCGCCCTGTTCCCGCCGCCCCTCCGGCCGCGCCCTCGAATGAGAATCGCGTGATCGTCTGCGCCTTTCCCCGATCGAACAATTCGAAATCTTCGCGTTTCAGGTTCGCGATCGATCGCCCGCGCGCATCACGCACCACCACCGGCACCAGCACCAGGTTCGTCCGCACCTGGAACATGGGTGCCGCCTCCTGAACCGTCACCTCAGCGCCGCCTTGATCTTCGGAAGTTGCTTGCGGCCGCGCCGACGCCGTCACTAATGCGAAACAAACAACGGCCAGCAACCCAGGCAATCGGAATTGGGGCCCGCATCCCATACGATTACCCACCAGTATCCCTCACTCGCGCAAACCGAAAAACGCCTCCGTGATCGGAATCGCCACATCACGCGCCAACCGGAACTTGGACCGTTTGGCGTCACGCATAACGCGCGATCCGCTAAGGTGGTTGGCGACCTTCCGGGTGGATCGTCGCCGACCCGTAGAAAGGCCGCCTCGGGCAAGCAGCGTCCGCGGCATTCTACGAGTCGCACGTAATACGACCGGAGCACTCACTTGCTCTTCGGAAACCTCGGTAAACGCTGGGCGACAAGGCGCGGTCGATAAGGACACGCTGGCACTCAATGCCTCTGGTGCGGGCGGCGGCGAGCTTGTAAAATATGATCGATGTTCTGGCGTCTTTGGCCTTCATTGTTTGTGCTGACTGGGCTGCTGTTGGCTCAGACATCCAACGCCGATCCACGTACGTTCTGGGATAACCTCTTTCGAAACGGCCAGATTTCGTTTAACCGGGAAGCCAGTAAACTGCTGTAGTACGCTGTCAACGACCGGAGACCGGGTGCGGCGATCGACCTTGGCATGGGTGAGGGGCGCAATGCCATTTTTCTTGCCTCGAAGGGGTGGCGGGTAACAGGCGTGGACTTTTCGGCGGAGGCAGTCAAGCAGGCCGAATCACGCGCTGCGGCCGCACACGTAACGATTGACGCGATTGTCCAAGATCTGGACGTCTATAAAGTGGGCCATGCGAAATGGGATTTAATCGCGCTCTTTTACATGCATGCATGGTTTCACGAGTCCAAGCACGATGTTCCGCGCCTCATTGTGGAGGCCCTGAGACCTGGCGGTCTGCTGGTGATCGAGGGCTATGCTGGCGAAAAAGGAGATTACCAAACAAACGAATGGTTGCGTAGCTTCGGCAGCCTGAAGATCAACCACTATGAGGATGTGCTTGACGAGGCGGATTGGGCCCCCGGCAAGAGAAGTCGTGCAGTGCGCTTCATAGCAGAGAAGCCGGACGGGAGCAAAATTCCTTAAACGCCGTAGAGTCTACCCTGGCCACTGGGCGGATGGTCGGCAATTCGGAGAAAGGGATGGGCCCTTAGCCGGATAGGGAACGGGAAGTCAGCCGGTGTCCGGCGGCGCCGGCCAGGGCGATCAACGGCTCTCGGTTCCGGGACTCGTCGCGACGCCGTGGCACGGGCTGCGCAACCGCGCGTTCGATTCGGTGCACGTTGGATTTGCCGAGTCTCCGAGCCCTCGGGCGCGTCTCCCGCCCACGCGTGGAACACACGTCGCAGTCGCAAGTCACCGCGACCGGAGCGCGCGGCGTGGACCGGCTCAGGCGCACACTCGCGCGTAGGACAGAACCGAGCCGCGCCCCGCAACCGCCCCCGTCGCGGCACCCGCTCGCGGCCAAGAGCCTATTTGTTTCACCGGTTATCCCGAGAGTGGCCGAGCTGAAATCCGATGTCCAGGGCGTACACCTGGATCACATAAGAAGCGTCGCGGGTTTCCTCCACGTACTGCGTTACTGGCGACATCCGCACGATTACCCCCGGCCACGAGGGAGCGCAATCTGATACTGGACCGACCGATTGAGAAACCCCGAATCTCGCGTGACGCTACGTCTCGCGATCCAGCGCTGGGAAGCTGATGGCCGGGGCACTTGCATCTCAGATATACCTGGCCGTGATGTTCTCGATCAGTTCCTGACGTCCAGACCGTGGCTGCGGAGCGATGCCCTCGGCGACCGCGCCGTCGGAAACGGCTTCCAACGTCATCCTGCCGTCGAGAATGGCACGGCCAAGATCGCTGTGCCATCCGGCATAACGCTGTTTGACAATGTCCGCGAGTTCGCCACGCTCGATCATCGCCGCCGCGTTGAGCAGGCCGCGCGCGACCGTGTCCACAGCTCCGATATGCCCGTAGAACAGATCCGCCGGATCGATGCTCTGGCGGCGCACTTTGGCATCGAAGTTATTGCCGCCAGTCGTGAATCCGCCGCCAAGCAGAATGTGGTACACCGCCATGGTGATCTCGCGAACGTCGTTGGGGAATTGGTCCGTGTCCCATCCGTTTTGCGGATCGCCGCGATTCATGTCTATCGAGCCCAAGATGCCCAGCGCGACCGCGGTGGCGATCTCATGTTCGAAGCTATGCCCGGCCAGCGTGGCATGGTTCGCTTCGATGTTGAGCTTCACTTCCTTCTCGAGGCCGTTGGCGAGCAGGAACGCATAGACGGTTTCCACGTCGTGATCGTACTGGTACTTGGTGGGCTCGTGCGGTTTGGGTTCGATCAGGATCGTGCCGCTAAAACCGATCTTGTGTTTGTGCTCGACCACCATCCGAAGGAAGCGCCCGAGTTGCGCTTTCTCCTGCTTGAGGTCGGTGTTGAGGAGCGAATCGTAACCCTCCCGGCCACCCCACAAGACATAGTTCTGTCCGCCGAGCCGTTTCGTCAACTCGATGCAGTGGCGCACCTGGGTTGCCGCAAAGCGGAAGACATCCGGATCCGGATTCGATGCGGCGCCCGCCATGTAACGGGGATGGCTGAACAGGTTCGCCGTGCCCCAAAGCAACTTCACTCCGGTCGCGGCCATCTTGGTTGCGATGCAGTCGCCGATCCGCGCGAGATTGTCCACGTGCTCGCGGATGGTATGTGCCTCGGCCATGACGTCCGTGTCGTGGAAGCAGAAATAAGGGAGGCCGAGTCGAGTGAAGAACTCGAAGGCTTCGTTCAGTTTGTGTTCCGCGCGCGCTTGGTCCATCGGGCCGCTATTCCAGGGACGTTTGAAAGTCCCCGGACCGAACATGTCCGTACCCTCCGAACAGAAGGTGTGCCAATAGCAGACTGCCATTCGAAGATGGTCTTCCATCCGCTTGCCGAGGACGACACTGTCCTTATCGTAATATCGATAGGCGAGCGGGTTGACGGGATCGGCACCCTCGAAGCGGATGGGTGGAATATCGGCGAAATACGACGTGGTCATTTGCTAGTCTCCTCGAATAACTCTTACAACGCTCGGTAGAGCGCTCGGTACTTCACAATGCGGGCCGCGAACAGGTCGCTGAGCGCAGGATCGGGATCGACTGTATAGACAATGGGGGGAGCGGCGCAGACCTTCTTGACGGGGCCGCAGCCGGCCGCGAGTTCCGCCAGGCGAGCGCCGGCCCAAACCCACGGCTGGAGCAAGCCGGCGGTGGGTGGCGAGATCGGCGTCGATGCGCGTGCGCGACGCGGAAGCCGAACACTCATTCGCAATTCGTACCCGAGCACAAATTCCTGCTCAAAAACGGCAGGACGTGGTTCTGGAAACGATCAGCAACCGCGCTCGTATGGGTACCGTCGTAGATCTCAAAGGTATGTGCGATGCCATACTGATCGAGCACTTCGTGCAGCTTGCCGGTGTCGCCCTTCAAACCATCCTGGTTGCCTACATCGATCGCGATGCCGCGATACTGTTGCAGGTTGCCGATGTACTGG
>JARLGK010000110.1 GCA_031296075.1 Candidatus Acidiferrales bacterium | reverse complement strand
GCGAGTTCTTCCCACCGCTTCGGACTAATGCATTTCAACTTCGCCAGGGGGATACGATGTGAGTAGGCTCTCCCATCAGGCGAAGCAAGTAGGCTTCTCGCTCCTTTTGAGGTTAAACTCTCCGGCTTCGAGAAGGTGGTTGGCGGAATCGCAGGCGGCCCGGGCAAGCCGAACAGGCGAGGTCGCAAGACCGGTGGCGCGCGAGCGCGAAGGAGAGCCCGATGAAAAAGATCCTCGTTGCGGATGACGACCGCGCGACTCGCCTGATGTTGAGCACCGTGCTGGGGGACGCCGGCTTCAAGGTTTCCGTCGCGTCGGACGGAAACGCGGCGCTGAAAAAATTGCGCGCCGGCACGTTTGACCTGCTTCTGACGGACGTGTGGATGCCCGGCATGAATGGTCTGGAGCTGCTCGCACGCTTGAGGGACGAGCCGAATCGTCCTCGCGCGATCGTCATGACGTCGGACGATACTTCGGAAATAATGCTGCGAGCGATTCGCGAGCAGGCGTATCACTACTTTAGAAAGCCCGTCGAACCCAATGCCGTGGTCGAGCTTGTGAAGGATGCGCTTTCCGCCAAGCCATCCGCTTCGCCCATCGAAGTGATTTCCGCCGTTCCCCACTGGATCGAATTGCTCGTTCCGTGCGAGCTCGAAGCCGTAGCCCGCATCACGGGATTCATGGCGCAGCTCAAATCCGAGCTGTCTGAAGAGGACCGCGAACATGTGGGCTTCGCGTTCCGGGAGCTGCTCACCAACGCCATCGAATGGGGAGGGAAGCTCGACCCCAATCAAAAGGTGCGAATCTCTTATTTGAAAGCAAAACGGATGGTCCAATATCGAATCGCGGATCCAGGCCTGGGTTTTCGCATCGAGGATTTGAGCCACGCCGCGGTCAGCAATCCCGAGGACGATCCTCTGCTTCACAGCGAGGTTCGCAAGCAGAAGGGAATGCGCCCCGGCGGATACGGTCTTTTTATGGTGCGCGACTTGGTGGATGAACTGCTATACAACGAAGTGCACAACGAAGTGGTTTTGGTCAAGTACCTGAGTCCGGCATCCTGAGCATTCTGTTCAGCAGCTAGCTCGGCGGCACATCATGCAAACAAAACCTTTCTACGGCTGGAAGCTCCTGTGCATTTTCTGGATCATCATCGTTTTCAACTTCACGTTTCCAACCTTCGGCACGAGCGTGGTCAACACCTACATGGCAAAAGCCATGCACCTGAATCGCAAGGAGCTGGGCCTTGCGTTCACGGTGTTCAGCCTGATGGCGGGATGGCCGGGGCCGCTGGTGGCCATGTCGATCAGGAGATTGGGGATTCGGCCCACGCTGGTGGCAGGGACGCTGCTTTCTTCGATCGGCGCGTTTCTGATGGCCACCGAAGTGAACACCGTGCCTGAGGCAATTATCGTATTCGGGATCGTCGTGGGTGCGGGAGTCGCGCTGGCCGGGACGATCGGGCCTCAAGTCGGAATCGCACGCTGGTTTCACAAGAAACGCGGGCGCGCGATGTCGCTTGTGCTCACGGCCTCGGGCATCGGCGGATTTATCGCCGTGCCGACGTTGAATCTGACGATTGCGCGCGCGGGAGGGAACTGGCGCGCGGCGTGGTGGTTGATGTCCGCGATGTCTTTGGTTGCGGCGCTGGTTGCGGCGATCTTCGTGCGTGAAAGCCCGGCGCAGATGGGACAGCTGCCCGATGGCGAGGCAATCACGGACGGCGGGGCGGCGCCCGACCCGCGCGCGGCGCGCGCGAGCCACGGAGTCTATAAGACCACCGAGGATTGGACGCTCGGCGAAGCGTTCCGCACGCCGACGATTTGGCTGCTGATCCTGACGTATCTCGGATTTTTCATGGGTTTCTTCATCTATATCGCGCACGGCGTGCTGCATCTCGAGGGGCTCGGCTACGCGCCGGGAAAAGCGGCGGAGTCTATTTCCATCGTTCTGATTTCGTCGATGATCGGCCAAACGACGGTGGCCGCGATCGGCGATCGCGTCGAGCCGCGCTTCATTTCAGCCGTGGCCGTGTGTTTGTATGGCGCGGGAACGCTGCTGGCGATCCACGCGGTCACGCCCGCGCTGATGTATTCCTACGCGATCCTGATGGGCACGGGATTCAGCATGGCGTTCACCTGCATGGCGACGATTCTGAGCAATTACTACGGGCCGAAAGTGTATCCCTCGCTGCTGGGCATCACCACGCCGCTCGGGACGACGCTTGGCGCGATCGGCCCGGTGCTGGCCGGGGCTTTTTACGATCACTTCCACACGTACAGCCAGATCTTCACGATCGTCGCCGCGCTGTGCTTCCTCAGCGCCATCCTGTACCTGTTGGCTAAGCCTCCGCTCCGAAAATCTCCTCACGCAACGTCCGCGCCCGTGCAGGCGGCGTAAACACAAGCAGTTACGTATGCTCGATGTGGACCGTTGTGTTATCGGCCCGTGCACGGATTACTGTTATCTTGAATTCTGATGGCACCCACTCCGAATTTGGATTTGCGTGTATTCCTCGGGCTTCCTAGAGTGGGGTATGAACGTATACCCTGCGCCTGAACCGCATCAGGACATCGAGGGCCTGCACGAGATTGGGGAGCGCATTGCGGCTTCCGATCCGCTCTCGACGGTTTTGAAGCTCGTCGTGGAGTTCGTTTCCACCGTCGTCAAATGCGATTCCTGCTTTCTGTACGTGCTGGAAGGAAACGACCTCATTCTGCGTGCCTCTCAGAATCCTCATGCGGAAGTATTGAACCGCCCGACACTGCGGGTCGGCCAGGGGATTACCGGGTGGGTTGCCGAAAACAAAAAGCCGGTCGTGATCGGGAGGCGCGCGTCGTTCGATCCGCGCTTTCAGTCGTTTCACGAATTGCCCGAGGACCGGTTTGAGGCGTTCTTGTCCGTGCCCATCCTATGCCGCGACAAGCTGGTCGGCGTAATCAATCTCCAGCATCGCGATCCTCACATTCACAGCCAGCGCGAAATTCATCTGGTCTCGACCATTGGCTTTCTTGTCGGTCCGGAAATCGAGCTGGTGCGCCTCGAGGCCGAGGATTCGAAGTTGTCCGAACTCTCGGAAGCTCGCCAGCTGGTCAAATCTGCGCAGGAAATCCTGCAGCGCGATCTACGGATCCCTGAGGAGGAAGCTTTTCTGGTCCTGCAAAGGGAAAGCCGCGAGCGGCGAAAGTCGATGAAGGAAATCGCGGAAGCGATTCTGATCGCCGACGAAATCGCGGCCAGGCGGAACCGGCCGCGAACCTGCTAAAAGCGGCTGAGAAAGCCAATGACCCGTTGTTCGTACTTTGCAGGTTCGCGGCCGAGGGCCGAGGCGTGCTCGGCGCCTTGGACGATCCATAGTTCTTTCTGTCCGGTTGCGGCGGCGTATACTCGCTTGGCGTGGCGGCAGGGAATCGTGTGATCGCGAGTGCCGCAAATCAGGAGCACGGGGAACGGGCGCGCCGCGACCGCTTTTTCCGGCGAGACATCGTCGGGATTAAACCCTCCTGCATTCGCCATCCCGTCGATTCCCACGATGGACGCAGTTCGAAAAAGTGTCTTGCCGAGGAGAGAGCTGAAACGCAAGCCTGCGTAGTCGTAGCTCACCTCGCGCAGGTCGGCGAACGGGTCTTCCGCAACGACACCTGCGATGCGCGGCTCGACCGCCGCTGATTGCAAGGCAATCGAGCCGCCCATTGAAACACCGAGTGCGTAAAGACGGCGGACTCGTTCGGTCGAATATAGCGTGTCCGCCGTAGCGACTGTGTCGTAGCGCTCTTTCCAGCCGTACGTTGCCATGTCACCGCCGCTCGCGCCATGCGCGCGGGAATCCATCATCACGACACTGTAGCCGTGGCGCAGTAGAAATTCGGCGTAGCCGAGCGTTCCGGTTCGATTATCCGCGACGCCATGGTAGAGAAGCACCCAGTCGCCGTTGGGTGAGGGCGGACGGACCTTCCATCCGCGCAGTTCGACACCATCCGAAGCCCGAACGGAGATATCGTCTTTCGCGGCTCTGGTACGGGCGAGCATCAGGGCGGTTTGTTCCAGGCGCTCGGGATTCAAGTGCATCGGGTGCAGCGCGGCTGGGCCCATGCCCCGACTCAATACTGCTGCGCCTATCGGCGCGAGTACAAGAAGAGCGATCACCACATACGCGGTCCGACGCATCCGTGCCTCTAAAGTTAATACGAGATTACAAGGCTCGGAGTTTCACTGCTTGGCGTGTTCGCGGACCATTCGAATCGGTTTGACGACCATGTCCTTCGGCGCATTCACCTGGTGATCTAGCAGTTTGGTCAGCTCACCTTCGTCCGCGGATTTCGGAATAAACTTCCATTCCGTCGAGGGGGCGTACTGATCCTTTTGCATCACAACGAACATCAACGCCCCGGACTTGAAACGCGCGTTCAAAAGCGGAGCGTCGCCCTGGTCCTTGTGCGTGCCGTCGTTTAGGTTTCCGTCCTTGTCAACGCTGATGTCGAAGTTATTCAAGGTTCCGCTGAGTGCGCCACCCTGCTCCTTCAGCACGAGGATCGCGAACACTTCGCCGTTGAAACTCCCCTTCCATGTGCCCACGAAAGATTTGAGATCGGGCGAATTCTCTTTCGGCTGCTCCGCGTTTTGACCCTTGGAAGCCGGGACGCGAGGCGCCGCGAGACCCGAGGCGGCGAGAAAGAGCAAGCAGCCGAGGACGGAAAGCGCTGTGCCGGCTGCACTGGCTCCGTTTCTACGGTCGAAAATGTTCACGATGCGCTCCTCTCAAAACAATGTGCTAAGAGCCGGTCGAGGTGTAATGGCGGCTGCCAAGCGTCCAGAGCGTGATCGCGGCCGTGAGAAATACCGCGGCGACCACCGGCACGAGCCGCGCATATTCGGGTGTGACCGTGCGGCCGAGCAGCCGCACGCTCGGGTAGAACGAAGCGAGCCCGAACGGAATCACCCAGCACAGGACAAATTGCACCGTGCCGTTGTAAATCGTGAGCGGATAGCGGCCGAAGGCGATCACGTTCCACACCGGGGGGCTCACGCCGATTCGGTCCTCGAAGCGGAACGACACGGTGGTCAGCATCACGAAGATGGACATGTAGATCGTGGCGGCGCAAATTCCGAAAAAAAGCAGCATCGCGAATTTGCCCGGCGTCCACACCAGGCCGAGACGCCGCGACGCCCACCACAGGCAGTACACGCCCGTGGCCACTTCCTGCAGCGACTCGATCCGGAAAGTTTCGAAGAGCACCTGGAAAAGAGAAGAAACCGGGCGCAACAGCACGCGGTCGAATTTCCCCTCGATGATGTAATTGTTCCCGAAATTGTAGAGATTCAGACTGATCACGTTGAACAGCCCGTAAGGAATCAGCGAGAAGCCGTAGAGGAACAACACTTCCGGAAAGCGCCAGCCTGCAAGCTGCGGGATTTTCTGAAACAGAACGATCACGAAGCCCAGTTGAAAACATGTGGCGGCGAAGCTGGTCGCCAGGCTGATAAAGAAGTCGGCGCGATACCCGAACTGCACTTTCGCATATTGCGTGAAGTAATCGAACAGCAGCATCGAGTGCCGTTGTACGGCCGCTCCAACGGCCGCGAGGCCGTGCTTTTCTGCAGTGAACGTAGCGGTCGTCACGTCAGCCCCCCTGAATGGTCATGCTACGCAGGCACCGGCTCCACCACACATGCGCGAGGATCAGCAGCGCGACGATCCAGCACCATTGGATGGCCAGCGCGCGAAGCGCATGCGCGACGTCGAGCTTGCCGAGATAGATCTGCAGCGGCGTGTAGGCGATGTGCTCGAACGGTAGCCATGCGACGACTCTCTGAATCTTTTCGGGAAAGAAGGCCATGGGAATCAGCAGCCCCGAGAGCAGTTCGATCAGCCACTGCTTGGCGCGAATCAGCGCCAGGATGGACTTCAAGGGCACGGCGCAGGTTCCGATCATGAAATTGATCGCGCCCATCAGGAAGAAGCTACCCAACACGCCAACTAGAAACAGCAAGAAGTGTTCGCGCGACGCCGGCCTCTGGATCGGAAACGCGAACCCGACCACCAGCGCCGTCGGCAGCGTGAGCAATCCGAGGCGGAACGCCGATTCGCCCATGGCGCGGCAAAGCCACATCCATTGCACCGACACGGGCTTGATCAGGTCCATGGCGATCTTGCCTTCGATCACCTCGTACGCCATTTCCTGGTCAATCGTGTTCCAGTAGAACGAGCGGATGATCCAGCCGACGCTGACGTACGTGATCATCTGCGAAAGGTTGTAGCCCACAAACGATTGCCCGGAGCGGTAGACGGCGCTCCACACAAAATAATAGACGGTGACGTTGAGCGAATACGTGATGATCCCGGTAAAGTAGCGCAAGCGGAAAGCGAGGATATTGACGAATCCCACGCGCCCGAATTCCGCGTAAGGTGCCAGAGCCTCCATCAAAGCGCTCATGCGACGATCTTAGAAGGTGCAGCGCAGAATGCAAGAGCGAGGTTCTGTGGATTTTTGCGTCTGGATCGGCGTCACGACTCGACGCCGGGATGCAGGCTCGGGATTCGCCGGGTTACATCAAATACAGTCGAGGAGATTCACCGGGTGTCGCGAATGTACCACCGAGGAACAACTGACCAGCGGGGCCGGTCAAAGACTCACTTCGAATGTAGCTTCGCCGGCGTAGATGCGTTTGACGACTTCCTCGATGGACTCATCTTCGATCAGCAGGTCGCGGACTTCGACAGCAGCGAGAATCTTGCGGATCAGGTCAGTGGTCGCGACTTTGGTGCGGTCGAAGCGGATGCGATAGGTCAGCGGGTCCACCTGATCGAGCACCAGGCCATCGCGCGAAAAGACGGAAATGCCGGCGACCTGCGCGCGGTCCTTCAGCACGCATTTGAT
This sequence comes from Candidatus Acidiferrales bacterium, assembly GCA_031296075.1. Lineage (GTDB taxonomy): Bacteria > Acidobacteriota > Terriglobia > Acidiferrales > UBA7541 > Palsa-295. The sequence continues at coordinate 15,260 of JARLGK010000110.1, read as the reverse complement.
CTGCTTGGTGCGCAGCAGGCGCTCCTTCAGTTGATCGAGCGGCCCGTCGTAGAGGACGCGGCCGTGGTCGATGATCATGAGGCGATGGCAAAGCTCCTCGATATCGTCGAGATCGTGCGTGGTCAGCAGCACCGTGGTGCGGAACTCGCGATTGACCGCGCGCAGGAAATGCCGAATGTGCTCCTTGGCGACGACATCGAGGCCGATGGTCGGCTCGTCGAGAAACAGCAGCGGCGGATTGTGAAGCAGCGCCGCAGCCAGGTCGCACCTCATGCGCTCGCCGAGAGAAAGTTTGCGCACCGGCGTGCGCAGGTAATCGCGGATGCCGAGGATTTCGTTGAAACGTTCCATGCGCTCGTCGAAATCGCGTTGCGAGACGTCGTAAATCCGCCGCAAAAGTTTGAACGATTCGATGACCGCGATGTCCCACCAGAGCTGCGTGCGCTGCCCGAAGACGACGCCGATGGTTTTCACGTATTGCCGGCGCTGACGAAACGGCACGAAGCCGTTGATGAGAATTTCACCGCTCGTCGGGACCAGAATCCCCGTAAGCATTTTGATGGTCGTGGATTTGCCCGCGCCGTTTGGCCCGATATAGCCGACCATTTCGCCGCGATCGATGGTAAAGCCGATGCGATCCACGGCCGCCACGGTGTGGTAATCGCGCACGAACAAATTCTGAATCGACCCCCAGATTCCTTCGCGGCGATCGAACGCGCGGAAATGTTTGGAGAGGTCCTTAACGTGGATCAGCGGATCAGCGCTCATGAACAGAAAGATTCTAGCACTTGCCGCGCGGCAGTTGAGCGGCCAGGAATGGCAAGGCCAAGCGGATAGGCGGGTCCCCAGCGTGTGGCGCGGCGCCAGGTGGCAAAGGGCATGCCTGCGGCATCGTGCATCACGGCCGATCGGCGATGCCCCGGCCGTCAAACTGGGGCAAAAGCGTGCCCCACGTGGTCCTTAAACGGCATCTTACATATGTCGCCTTGCCTCTGCTGGAGCGCGGCGTCCCGGCGGCGCGACATGCGCTTCGCAGCAACCGCGGGGCGTTTGCGTAGGCAAGCCCGGAAGGGGTCTGTTACAATTTCGTGACTCGCGGCGCAGTTCGCGAGTCGTCGTGCGGCCCATCATGGCAGAAAACAACAAACGAAAATCGGTCATGTTTGTCCTGGTCGCGGTGCTGGTCATCGCGATCGCGGCTTTTCTCGCCCTTCGGCGTCAGCCGCCGGTCGTGACGGTGGTAAGTGTCACGCGCGAGGATTTGAGCGCCACGATCACGAGTAACGGCAAGGTCGAGCCGATTTCGGCCACCGTGGCTCGCGCCGAGTTCCCGACTTTCGTGGACAAAGTGATGGCCACCGAGGGGCAGGCGGTGCGCCGCGGTCAGGTGATCCTCACTCTAGATGCGGCCGATGTGCGCTCGCAGCTTGCACAGGCCCGTGCCGATTTGCTTTCCGTGCAGAACGACCTTCGTAACGCGCGAGCCGGCGGTCCGCCGGATCAGGTCGCGCAGCTCAACGGCGATTTGCAGGCCGCGCAGGTGCAGGTGAAGAACCTCGAAAGCAACGAACAGGCGCTCGAGAGTCTGGTGGCGAAGCAGGCGGCCACGCAGGACGAACTCGCGCAAACCCAGGCCAGCCTGGCCAAAGCTCGGGGAAATCTTCAGGCGCTCCAGGCCAAAAAACAGGACCTGGTGCAGCGCGCATCGGCGATTGTGCACGGCGCCGACTTGCGCGTCAGCCAGGCGCAGGAACTGGCGCGATCGCTTGAGGACAAAGTTGGCTCGGCGACCGTCACCGCATCCACCGATGGCACGCTGTATTCGCTGCCGGTTAGCGCGGGCGATTACGTGAAGGTGGGGGACACGCTCGCCGAAATGGCCGACCTGCGGCACGTGCGCGTGCGCGCGTTCGTGGACGAGCCGGATCTAGGCTCGCTCGAACCGAATCAGAAAGTCTCGGTCACATGGGACGCGAAGCCCGGCCGGACATGGACCGGCCGGACCGAAGATGTTCCTAAACAGGTTGTAGCGCGCGGAATGCGGAGCGTGGGCGAACTTCTTTGCTCGATTGACAATGACCGTCTCGAGCTGCTCCCGAACACCAACGTGCAGGTGCTGATCATGGTGCGCGAGCGGCATCTGGTTTTGGTCGTCCCGCGCGCGGCCGTTCGCGAAGACAATGGCCAGCGTTACGTGTTCGTTCTTGCGGACGACAAAGTTCACCGCCGCGACATCTCACTAGGCGTGGCCAGTGCAACCAAGTACGAAGTCGTGTCGGGTTTGACCGGCAGCGACCGCGTGGCGCTGCCCGGTGAGAAGGAATTGCGCGACGGGATGGAAGTTCGAGCCGGGGAGGCCAATTGAGAACTTCACTCAGCTGCACGGCGGCAGTCGTCTCCGGAGTTCTGTTTGCGGCGCTCGTCTTCGCGCCTCCCGCAGCACGAGCAGACGCGGCGGCTACGATCCAGTCCGCGCAACATCAGATCAGCGCCGGGAATTACACGGGCGCGATCTCCACTCTGCAGGCGGCCGTGCCGGGAAACTCCTCGAACGCCGAGCTTTTCTACTGGCTGGGGCGCGCCTATTACGAAATGCGCGATTGGGACGACTCCGTGGCGCAGGCCGAAAAGTCCGTGTCGTTCGACCCGAAGAACTCGCTCTATCACCAGTGGCTCGGCCGGGCATATGGAGGCAAGGCGGACCGCGACAGAAGTTTTTCCCTGGCGAAGAAGGTGAAATCCGAGTTCAAGCAGGCAGTCACCCTGAGTCCCTCGAATATTGAAGCGCGGCGCGACCTTGAAGAATATTGCCTGGACGCGCCATGGATTGCCGGCGGCAGCAAGGATGAAGCACTCGAGCAGGTGAACGCCATCGCCGCGATCGACCCCGTGACGGGCCACCTCGCGCGCGCTCTTTACGATCGCCAGGGCCTGAAGAATCCGGAGAGCGCCGAAAATGAAATTCGCGAGGTCTTGGCGGCCAAGCCAAAATCCCCGGACCCATATTTCGAAGTCGCCGACTTCTTCAGAGTCGTGAACAAGCCATCGGATATCGGGACTGCCGTTGATGCCGCAGCGCACTTCAGTCCCAGCGATCCACGCCTCGCCTATTACCGCGGCATTGCGGCGGTGCTGGCGAACGCGAATCTGCCCAACGCCGAGCGCGACTTGAAATCCTATCTCGCCAGCACTCCGGACCGCAGCGACTGGCCCGAGCACGCCGCCGCGCGCGAATGGCTCGGCCGTCTTTATGAAGAGCAGGGAAAGCGCGCGGATGCCGCGGAGCAGTATCGCGAGGCGCTGCAGCTCGAGCCCAAGCGCAAGGAAGCGCGGACGCGCCTCGAAAAACTCGAGAAGTCTCAGTAGCAGCGGGACGCTGGCGAACGCAGGTCAAATTCCGCATGGCAATCACACAGAACACATCGGCTTTCTGGCGCGAGACCTGGTCTCTCGCGATGCAGGCGTTGCGCGCCAACAAAATGCGCGCGACGCTGACGATGCTCGGCGTCATCATTGGCAGCGGCTCGATTGTCCTGGTGGTGACCGTCGCTCTCGGCGGGCAGCGCTACGTTCTCTCCCAGATCGAAGGGATTGGCGCGAATCTCGTCTCGGCGCGCGTGGTCAGCTCCGGCGATGCGGGCTCCCTGACGATCAATGATCAGATTACTCCCGCTGACCTCGATGCGGTGAAGCAGGGCCTGCCCCAACTGGTGTCCGAAGCCGCCGGCACCAACATGATTCCGATGACGGTGGTCGTCAACGCCCAGGAGCGCCTCGTCAATCTAGTCGGCGTGACGGAGGGATTCAATCGCATTCGCAATCTCGCGATCTTGCGCGGTCGCTATTTCGATTCGGACGACATGGAGTCGCGGAGCAAGGTCTGTTTGCTGACGGAAGACCTCGCGCGCCGTATGTTCCCGTTCGACGATCCGCAGGGCAGAGCGATCCGCGTCGGCGAGCTGCAGTTCACGGTGATCGGTGTTTTCAATGAACGCGTGGCCACCTTCGGCCAAACCGAAATCAAGAAGGAATCCTTGATCGTTCCATTTTCACTGCTGAAGTATTACACGGGGACGCAGTATTTCAGGACGCTGTACGTCCTCGCCGGGCACTCCGAGGATATTCCGGTCGTCACGCGCGAAGTGTCGGAGATTCTTCAGGGCCGCCACCGCGGCAGCGCACAGTATCGCGTCGAGAATTCCACCGGGATTCTCGAGACGGCGCGACAGATTGCCTTCGCGCTGATGGTGGTCTTGATTCTGATCGCGCTGATCGCGCTGGTGATCAGCGGTGTGGGGATCATGAATATCATGCTCGTCACGGTAACCGAGCGGACGCGCGAGATCGGCATCCTCAAGGCCATCGGCGCCACGCAAGACGCCATCCGCTACCAATTCCTGATGGAAGCGATGGCCATCAGCGGAACGGGCGCTCTCGCAGGAATCGCCATCGGCGTTGCGATTCCCGCGCTGCTTAATTTTCTGATCGGTTTTTTCCCGGAGGCCGCCGGTATTACCGTTCCCGTGTCGTGGCTCTCGGTTGTGCTGGCGTTCGTAGTATCCTGCTCGACGGGCTTGATATTCGGTTATCTCCCGGCCAATCGGGCGGCCAGACTGGAACCGACGGAATCGCTTCGCCATGAATAGCTCCATCCAAAGCCGACGCTGCTTTCCCGGGCTCACGGGAATCGTGGTGCTGTGCGCGCTACTCGCCGCAGTCCCCGCGCGCGCGCAGGACACGGACAAATTGACGCTGCACCAGGCCGTGACGCTCGCGTTGCAGAATAGCCGCGATGTGAAGCTGGCGCAGGTGCAATACAACGTCGCGCTCGGCGAAGTCGGCGTGGACCGCGCGGCGTTTCGCCCCAACCTCTACACCGGTTCCGGCATCGCTTACACGCACGGTTTTCCGTCGCTTCCCGGCGGCCAGGCGCCCTCCGTCTTTCAGCTGGACTACACGCAGGCGCTTTTCGATCCCGAGCTGAAGGGCCTGCAGCACGCCGCCGAAGATCGCGCGAAAAATCAGAAACTCGAGCTCGACCGCACGCGCGACGATGTTATCGTCCGCACCGCAACCGCCTATCTCGACCTGAGCAAAGTCCACCATTCGCTCGAACTGATGCGCGGCGAACAAGCCAGCGGTGCGAAGATTCTGGAAGCCATCCGCGCGCGCCTCGCGGCGAATCAGGAGCTTCCTATTGAGGTGACGCGCACGCAATTGATGCTGGCGCGCATCGCGGAGCGCGTCGTAAAACTCGAAGATCGGGAGGCTTCGCTCGACGCGCAGATCCGCGACCTCACGGGCATTCCCGACAGCCAGTCGCTTGAGGTCGAACCCGCGGACGCGTCGTTTTCGGCCGAGCTCGCGACCGTTCAATCGGAGGGCGAAATTGAGAGCTTGGCCATCCAGAATGACCGCAGCGTCGCCGAGGCCGAAAACGAGCGTGCTGCGCGCGAGCATTTGCTGAAGGGCGCGCGCTGGAGCTATTTCCCCACTGTGAATGTTGTCGGGCAGTACAGCATCTTGAGCAAGTTCAACAACTACGACGAATTCTATACGCACTTCGAGCGCAACAACGTCAATGTCGGCGTGCAGGTCACGATTCCGATATTTGCCGCTAAGACCTCGGCGAACGTCTCTCTCGCCAGAAGTCAATTGAGCGAAGCCGAGCTGCTGCTCGGCAACAAGCGCCAGCAGGTACGCTTCGACGTCCAGCAGAAGGCCCGCAGCGTGCGCGAACTGGACGCCAGCAGGGAAGTGGCGCGCCTCGATCTGCAACTCGCCCAGGAAACGCTTCAGCTCGACCAGGCCAAATTCGACCAGAACCGCACCACTTTGCAGGATATCGAGCAGGCGCGCCTGGACGAGAACGACAAGTGGGTAGCCTTCCTCGACGCAGATTTCGCCCGCCAGCAGGCCCAGCTCACCCTGCTCCAGGCTACCGGCCAGTTGGCCAAGGTTTTTCAATAGAACGCATTCAAAAACCTGCGCTTGGGCCGACCCATGAAATGCAGTAGAATGACTAGTCTGGCGTGGATTGCTCGAAGTTCTGAGGGGGATACCGTACATGCCGTCTGTGATGAAGACTCTGTTTCTGAATCCGCCAAGTTTTGAGAAATTTGACGGTGGCGCGGGCTCCCGCTGGCCTGCCACGCGCGAGATCGAGTCGTACTGGTATCCGGTCTGGCTCGCCTATCCCGCCGGGATGCTGCCTGGCAGCCGCCTCCTCGACGGCCCGCCGCACCATATCAAGCCCGCTGAGGTCGTCCAGATCGCGCGGGATTATGAGTTCGTGGTGCTTTTCACCTCGACCGTCGGTTTCTTGAGCGACCTGCGCATGGCTCGCGGGATGAAGGAACAGAAGCCCGATACCAAGATCTGTTTCGTGGGTCCGCAGGTGCAAATTAAGCCCGCCGAAAGCCTGCTGGCGAGCTCGGACATTGACTTCGTGGTGCGCGGCGAATTCGACCACGCCGTCGTCGAGTACGCGCAAGGTAAGCCGCTTTCAGAGATTGCGAACGCGAGCTACGTGCAGGACGGCAAAGTCGTCCACAATCCGTCGCGGCCGCCGATGCAGACGGCCGAGCTCGACGAGCTTCCCTTTGCCACCGACGTGTACGAGAAAGACGTTCAGATTGAGAAGTACAACGTGCCTTTCCTGCTGCATCCCTTTGTTTCGTTCTACACGGCGCGCGGATGCCCGGCCCTCTGCACTTTCTGCCTATGGCCCCAGACTCTTTCCGGCCACGCGTGGCGCACGCGGTCGGTCGAGAACGTCGCGCGGGAATTCCGCCAGGCTCACAAGATGTTTCCGCAAGCCAAGGAATTCTTCTTCGACGACGACACTTTCAACATCCGCAAGGATCGCGTCCTGGCGCTCTGCAAGGAATTCAAGCCCGTCGGCTTCCAGTGGTCTTGCACGGCCCGCGTCCATGGAGATTACGAAACGCTGAAGGCCATGGCGGACGCCGGCTGCCGCCTGTTGATCGTGGGCTTTGAATCGGGCGACGCGCAGATCCTGAAGAACATCAAGAAGGGCCAGACGCTGGACATGGGCCGCAACTTCGTCAAGAACTGCAAGAAGGTCGGCATCCACGTTCACGGCGATTTCATCATCGGCCTGCCGGGCGAAACCAAGGAAACCATCGAGAAGACCATCAACTTCGCGAAGGATCTCGATTGCGAAACGATCCAGGTTTCCATGGCGCATGCCTATCCCGGCACCGAGCTCTATGACCAGGGCGTTCGCGAGGGTTTTCTCGCCGGCGAAGCAATCACCGACGACGGCGGCCACCAGCTTCCTCACCTCGAATATCCCGGCCTCTCCAAGGAGTACATGGTCGAGTCCGTGAACCGCTTCTACGACAGCTACTATTTCCGGCCCAAGGTCGCCTGGCGCATCGTTCGCGACTCGCTCTGGGATTCGCATGAACGCAAGCGCCTCTATCACGAGGCCGTGGATTTCATGAAGCTCCGCGCGGATCGCCGCCGGGTATCCAAGAAGCGCAAGGGCGTGGACCAGAAAGCGATCGTTGCCGTGCCGCCGATGAACCCGCGTTCCGGGCTCGGTGAGTCGCAAGGAGCATGACGGCGCCGCAAGGCCTGCACCTAAAAACGTTCACGCTGCTTTTAATCATGGTCTCCGTGGCCCCGCTCGGAGACATGTTTCTCGGCAAGGGCATGAAGCGCATTCCCCCGATGGCCAGTTGGGCGCCCGCCGACATTTTCCAGTTCTTCTTCAGCGCGTTCACCTCGGGAACGATCTGGCTGGGCATCGGTCTGCTCCTGGCGTTTTTCGTCGCCTACCTGCTGGTGCTTTCCTGGGCGGACTACAGCTACGTTCTGCCGGCGTCTTCGATCTCCAGCCTGATAATCGCTCTTCTGGCGCATTTCGTTCTGCACGAAACGATCCGGCCCATCCGCTGGGCCGGCATTGGGCTGATTTGCGTGGGCGTGTTTGTGGTCGGCCACACGCATCCGCGCACCACGGAGCATGAATAGTGCTGACGCAGTTGATTTTCTATCTCCTGATCGTTTTCCCCGGCACAGCCGGCGAAATGTGCATGGCGCGCACGATGAAGACCGTCGGCGAAGTCACGGACTTCCGCCCGGGCGCCATCCTTCGGGTGATCGGCCGCGCGATGCGCGTTCCCTGGTTTTGGATCGGCCTCACGATGATGACGACGGGCTTCTTCGCCTTGCTCGGAATGCTCTCGGTCGCCAACGTGAGTTTCGTCTTTCCGGCCACGGCCATTAGCTACTTGTTTGTTTTGGTGGGCAGCAGGCTATTCCTCGGCGAGCGCGTGACGCCCCAGCGGCTGGTGGGCGTCGCGCTCGTGTGCATGGGCGTCGCGCTGGTCGCTCTCGGAAAACGTTAGGTGGATCGCCCGAGGGCGGCTCGATTGGTGCAGCAACGGCAGCATGGGCTTTGCTCCCTTAAGCAGCTAACTTGCGGCATCAGAGTCCACGAAGCGGCGGTTTTGAGCCCTTTGTGATGGCTCGGCAATTTTTCCGGGTCTGGTGGCCAAGGCCGGCCAGTTGTGAGATGGTCTGAAACGTCATGACGCCCTGGACGCTGATTCGCGAAGCGCTTCTCGTGCTGGCCGTTGCTCCGTTCGCGCATTACCTGCTTGCGATCATCGCCGCGAGCAGGTTTTTTCAGCCGTCATCCTCCGCTCCGGGCGATTACTTTCCGCCCGTCAGCATCCTGAAGCCGATCCGTGGTCTCGACCGCGAGGCCTACGAAAACTACGCCAGCTTCTGCCGCCAGGACTATCCCGAATTTGAAATCCTGTTCTGCGTGACCGACGACCAGGATCCTGCCATCCCGGTCATCCGAAAGCTGATTGCCGATTTTCCCGAACGCTCGATTCGCCTGTTTATCGGCTCTGAGCCCCTGGGCGCGAGCGACAAGGTCAACAAGCTTTGCCGAATGGCGCGCGAGGCGCGGCACGATATCGTGATCGTGAGCGATAGCGATGTACGCGTCGAGCCGGGTTTTCTCCGCGCGGTCACCGCGCCCTTCGCCGATTCCGCGGTGGGCGGCGTCACGTGTCTTTATCGCGGCCTCACCGATGGCGGGTTCGCCGCCGATCTCGAAGCCCTCGGCAATAGCGCGGATTTCGCGCCGGGAGTCCTGGTCGCGTGGCTTTTCGGCGGAGGCAAACTCGATTTCATGCTTGGCGCGGTGATGGCCACCACGAAAAAACATCTCGCCGAAATCGGCGGCTTCGAATCGCTCGTGGATTATTTCTGCGACGACTACGAGCTGGGCAACCGCCTCGCCGCGCGCGGCCATCGCGTGGAGCTAAGCCGCTTTCCCGTGGACATCGTGTACCCGCGCGAAACGCTGGCTCAGGCCTTCCGCCACCAGCTTCGCTGGAATCTCAGCATTCGATTCTCGCGCCCCTGGGGGCATGCGGGTCTGCTGTTCACGCACGGCCTGGTGTGGTCGCTGGTGGGCCTGTTTCTCGCGCATTCGTGGCTGGGAGCCTTCGGATTCACGGCGGGCTATTCGCTGCTGCGCTATGAAATGGCGCTCAGCGCAGGCGCGCGCGGGATGCGCGACAAGCTCGTCCGCCAGAAATTGCAGATGTTGCCCCTGCGCGACGCTTTCGCGTTCGTCGTCTGGGTCGCCAGCTTCTTCCCGCAGCGCATCCACTGGCGCGACCGGGAGTTTTACGTCCGCGAGAAACGCCTCGTCGCAGTCCCGCCGCGACAATTGTAGGTGTTGTCGGCCTTCGTAGCGCCGGTCTTCAGACCGGCAGCCGTTGCCTTTTCCGAGGTCCAAATGTAGCGCCTGCCGCGCCGATTGCTGGCGGGCCGCGGCCTTCAGCGCGCCCGCCGTTGCCTTTGTAGCGGCCGCCTTCTTGCACTGAGGCTCCGCCAGCGGCGGAGTCGAACGTGTCAGGCGGGCGCCTTTGTCTTTTCCGAGGTCCAAATGTAGCGCCGCGGTCTTCAGCGCGGCAGCCGTTGCCTTCGTAGGGGCCCCGCTTGCTGCGCCGGCCGTTGCCTTCGTATCGGTGGCAAAAAGCGCCAATCGGGCGATTGGCGGTCCCAGGGGTCTGATCTCCCAGGCTCGTCCGCCAAGACCTAGGGCGGACGACACTGGGAGTCCTGTCTTGAAAAAGTGTGACACCTTGCGAGGGTGCCGACCGTTTGTTTTCAATGAGGTGAGTCGAAACTTGCTTGGCACCTTGTGACACCTTGAGCGCGGTAATTCGTGTCCCGGCAACGCACGCACGCCGTGCGCCGGGATCCCGGTTCGTAGTCCGAACCGGGGACGCGAAATTCGCCTGGCGGACGAGCAGGCTCGCGATTGGCGTGACGGCCCCGGTGGCACAGACTTTCCCTTGTCCTGAGTCCGCCGCAGGCGGACGAAGGGTGTCTGTGCGCGTTCAGCGATCTCTTGTTCGCATTGCCGGCGCACACACTTCGACTGCGGCGCTGGATGCGCGCCCGATCTGTCTGCCGCATTGAAAATGTTCTTCATTTTTCTCGTCCGGCTCGCTGCGCCGGACCACAAACCAACCTAGCAAATTTCAGCGCGCGATGAAGCTGGTCGAAAGTTCAAGAGAAGTACAGGAGCACAGCGCTGTACGAAATGAGGTCGGGGGCGGCGTTTGCCCGTTTGCCGTCCGCACAAATTTTCGGGGAACCCCTTCGTCTCTGGGCCTCCCGGCGTCTGATCTAGGCGTGCAGTGGTGTAAAATCCCGTCGATGCCAAACCTTCGAAAGCTCGGCCTTCTCGACGACCTTCGAGAGCGCTTCGGTGATGTGCGAAAGCTTAAGGGTAGTGAATCTCTGTTTGTCATTGGTAACGAAGCCGCGCGTATTTACTTCCGGTACTCCAAAGTGCACGAACGTGGCCGCACTTTCTTCGGGCTGAGACAGGTGGACTTACGACAGCTTGAAGGTCACAACTCATACCTGTGTTTTGTCACGGATAAGGGGTCTCTGCCGGTTTTTCTTCCCTACGCCGATTTTGAGGAAGTATTCGCCAATTCAGAACCGGCCCGTGACGGCCAGTACAAGGTCCAGCTTCTTACGAAATCGAACACATTGGAGTTGTACGTTGCGAGGCAGGGGCGCTTTAACGTCGAAGGATATGTCGGCCTGGATGTGGTCGAACGGGGTCTAGATGCTCAGCGGCTACGTGAGGCTCAGACCCTTTCGCACTCACAGGTACAAACGCTGATTGCCGGAATCGGCCACGCGAAGGGATACGATGTCTACGTCCCAGAGTACGACATAGGCAGGCTTGATTGGTCTCTGACGAAGAGCTTCTCTCTGCGACGACAGGTTCCGGAGGGCTATAATCAAGTACGCGGCATACTGAGCGAAATCGACGTTGTGTGGATTGCGCGCGGGCGCAACGACATCGAGGGCCTGTACGAGGTTGAACACTCGACACCCCTCTATTCGGGACTGCTGCGATTCAACGATGTGTTGTTGACAAGTCCCGGTGTTACCCGATTCTCGATTGTGTCTAATGATGTCGGCGTGAGTTGTTTTCGCGCCAAGTTTCTAGGCCCACGTTCAGAAAGAGCGGTCTTGCCGAACTCTGTAGCTTTCTGGAGTACGCCAATGTACTTGCTTGGCATGGACGTCTGTCAAAGGGAGATATGAATGAGCACAACCACCGCTAAACTCGAGATTTACACAGTCGTTGAAGTCTGGAGGGGAATGACCCAGAAAGTGCGGAACTTTAGGCGCCTTGGAAACGCGCAAAAGTATATGAAGCGCGTACGTCGCCACTACAATCCAATCGCGGATGAGGTCGCGCTTTTCAAAAGTTCGCTACGCGTCTCCCGCTGAAAAAGTCCCGTGGGCGCCCGCTGCTCGGACAGCTAGATTAGTTCCGGATGAAAACTACCAAATACTTCCGCGAACAAGTTTTGCGCAAAAGGTCTTATATTCAACTAGAGTGGTGCGCAAGGGTTCTCGCGAACCCGTTGGCTACTGCAATACAGCCGGACGGGCGAATTCGATTCTGGGGAATCCTGCCGGAGCTTGGCGGACGCGCGCTGCGCGTCGTCACGCTCGCCGACGGCGAAACGGTGCATAATGCTTTTCCAGACAGGGATTTCAAAGTCCCCGTCGCTTAGTCGAGGGTGGAACGATGAAACTGAACTACGATCGAGAAACCGACTCTCTGTACATTGACCTCAACGCGCGGCCAAGCGCGGATTCGCGCGAAGTCCAGGACGGCGTCGTGATCGATCTCGACGCTAAGGGCCAGATCGTGGGCATCGACATCCAGCACGCCTCTCAAATCTTGGACCTTGCTACGCTCGAAACAGAATCCCTCCCCACCGCGAGTGTGAAACAGCGCTAGTGTCTGCCCGACGGCCCTCGTCGGCCAAGTATGTCCACCTGTACTTTTTCTGCCCTTTGTCCCAGCTTCGCCGCGTGACGAATTGCGCTAGCGTGATTCTGGCGTTCCCGCAGCCCCATCCGGGACGCAGAAGACGCGCATGCGACACGAACACGAATTCGGCCCGGTATCGAAGCCTCGGGACACCGGCGGCAGGGGGACGCTCTCCTGCGCGGCGATCGGTGTGTGCGCAGGCGATGCTACGAAGGCGGAACAACGCAGCGAAGGCCGAAGATCCAAAGCTGCCCGCCTTCCCGGTCGTAATCCGACCGGGACCCCAAAACGCGGGGGAAAGGCGGCCGCTACGAAAGCAACGGCTGCCGCGCTGAAGGCCGCGGCGCTACATTTGGACCTCGGAAAAGGCAACGGCGCCCGCCTGACACATTCGATTCCGCCACCGGCGGAGTCTCAGTGCAAGAAGGCGGCCCCGCCAGCAAGCGGCGCGGCAGGCGCTACGAATGCCAAAGCAGATCCCCCATCGTCCGCCGTGGCGGACACTGTCCCTTCCTTCGTCTGGGCAGGCGGGATGACAATCACGGGAAGAAGGCAAACCCAAATTAAGTGTCACACCATGCAAAGTCTTTTTCGGCCTAACTCATTCAAAACAAACGATCGGCGCACTGACGAAGTGTCACACTTTTTCAAGGTCGGGAACGCGCGCAGTTGTAGCGCCAGCGTCTCGCTGGCGGTTTTGATTCGAGCTGCGAAAGAGAAGAGCCGGCGGGACGCCTGCGCTACGAACGGAGAAACCCAACAGAAGAACCGCCCGCCTGACACATTCGATTCCGCCACTGGCGGAGTCTCAGTGCAAGAAGGCCGCCGCTACATAGGCAACGGCGCAAGAGCCGGCGAGACGCCGGCGCTACGGGAACAGTTAGTCCCGCTGCAATTTGAAAAGTGTGACTGCGAGCGGGGGCAGCTTCAGCTTGATCGAGTAGGGGCGGTCGTTCCAGGGGAAGGGATCGGCGCGGACGCCGCCGGAATTGCCGATGTCGGTGCCGCCGTAGTAGGTCGAGTCCGTGTTGAGGATTTCGCGGTAGAAGCCGGGGCGGGGAACGCCGATGCGGTAATTCTCGCGGACGACGGGCGTGAAGTTGCACACGGCGACGACGAAATCCTCGCCATTCCTGGCGCGCCGCAAGAACGAAAGGACGCTCGAGGCAGCGTCGTTCACTTCCAGCCATTCGAAGCCGGACCATTCGAAATCGACTTCGTGCAAGGCGGGTTCCCGGACGTGCAGGCGATTCAGGTCGGCGACCAGGCGCTGAACGCCCTTGTGCCACGGCGAAGCCTCGAGCGCCCAATCGACGGAACTCGCTTCCCAGAATTCGTTGCGCTGGGCGAGCTCGCTGCCCATGAAATGAAGTTTCTTGCCCGGGTGCGCGAAAAGGTAGGCGAAGAGCAGCCGCAGGTTGGCGAATTTTTGCCAATCGTCGCCGGGCATTTTTTCGAGCAGGGAGCGTTTTCCGTGGACCACTTCATCGTGCGAGAGCGGCAGGACGAAATTCTCATGGAAGGCGTAGAGCATGGAGAACGTCAGCTTGCCGTGCTGGAACTGGCGATGAATGGGATCGAGCGTGAAATACGTCAGCACGTCGTTCATCCAGCCCATGTTCCATTTCAAATCGAAGCCGAGTCCGCCGATGTACGTGGGGCGCGATACTGCCGGCCAGGAGGTGGACTCCTCGGCGATCATCAGCGCGCCGGGATGGCGCACGTGCAGGACTTCGTTCAGGCGCTTGATGAACGCGATGGCCTCGAGATTTTCGCGTCCGCCGAAGGCGTTGGGAATCCATTCGCCGGGAGCGCGCGAATAGTCGAGATAGAGCATGGAGGCGACGGCGTCCACGCGCAGGCCGTCGATGTGATATTTGTCGATCCAGAAGAGCGCGTTCGAGAGCAAGAAATTCTGGACCTCGTTGCGGCCGTAGTTGAAGACCAGCGTGCCCCAGTCGGGATGCGCGCCCTTGCGGGGGTCCTCGTGCTCGTAGAGATGCGTGCCGTCGAAGAATGCCAGGCCGTGGGCGTCGCGCGGGAAATGAGCGGGGGTCCAGTCGAGGAACACGCCCAAACCTTCCTGGTGGCAGCGGTCCACAAAGTACATGAAATCGGCGGGCGAGCCGAAGCGGCTGGTCACGGCGTAGTAGCCGACGGTCTGATAGCCCCAGGAAGCGTCGAAGGGATGCTCCATGATGGGCATCAATTCGAGGTGGGTGTAGCCCATCTGCTTGGCGTAGGGAATCAGCTCGTCCGCGAGCTCGCGGTAGGTGAGCCAGCGATCGCCTTCGTCGGTTTTGCGCCGCCACGAGCCGAGGTGAACTTCATAAACGGACATCGGGGAATGCAGCCAATCGCGCGCGGCGCGCGCCTCAAGCCACGCGGAGTCTTTCCACTCGTGCTGGTTGATGTTACAGACGACTGACGCGGTCTTCGGCCGCAGCTCGGACGCAAAGCCGTAGGGGTCGGACTTTAAGCCGAGCTGATGCCCAACGCGCGAGAGGATCTCGAATTTGTAAAGCGCGCCCTCGTCGAGGCCCGGCAGGAAAATTTCCCAGATGCCGCTCGCGCCGAGGCTGCGCATGGCGAATACGTGGCCGTCCCAGGAATTGAAGTCGCCGACGACGCTGACGCGTTTCGCGTTCGGCGCCCATACGCCGAAATGCACGCCGCGGACGCCGGCAACCTCGCGAACGTGCGCGCCCAATTTTTCGTACTTGAGGTAGTCCGAGCCCTCGCCCGAAAGATATAGATCATACTCGGTGAGGATGGGCGGGAAGGCGTACGCGTCATACGTTTCAAATTCGGCGCCGTCGGCGAAGCGGAATCGCAAGCGGTAGGCCGGCGATGCGATGAGTTCTCCGCCGGACAATCCCAGCGCGCTGGC
>JARLGK010000109.1 GCA_031296075.1 Candidatus Acidiferrales bacterium | reverse complement strand
TATCGGCACCTTTGGTATCTCCCGCAACATCACACCGCGAAAGCAAGCCGAACAACAGGCGATCTCACTAAACGCGATAAAGAGCACTCAAGACAATTTGGAACAGTCGGTTCAAAGCGACCAAGTAGAGCAGCAACGCTTCAAGAACGAGCGAGCTGATTTGGCGCAGAAACTGGATGCGGCCCAGGCATCTCTCCAAAAAGCACTGGGGGACCTTGATTCAGCGCAGCAGCAACGTTTACAAGATCAACTCCTTGCGACAAGTCTGGAGGCCCAGATCAATGACGTTTCTCGCCAACTCGATGATCGGAAACAAATAATTGAGCGACAAGACGAATTGCTAAGTCACGACCGAGATATTCGCGAATTAATGGGAGCGCGGGATCTTTACATCGCGGAGGTATACGACATCGCGGGCAGCGGAGCGACGCAAAAACCGTACGGGCGTGTTTTCTATACTAAAGGAAAGTCTCTAATCTTCTACGCCTATGATTTGAATCAGGAGTCTGGAGTGCAGAACGCCAGCACGTTCCAAGTATGGGGACGCCGGGGGCCAGACAAGACCCAGGCGCTGAACCTCGGTATCTTCTACCAAGACAGTACAGCTAAAAAGCGCTGGGTCCTCAGATTCGATGATCCCAAGACGCTGGAGCAAATCGACGCCGTCTTCGTAACAGTGGAACCTAATGGCGGCAGCCAGAAGCCTAGCGGCAAGGCTCTGCTCTTTACATCCCTAAGAGTGGAGTCAAACCACCCGTAGGACTCGTATAAGCGGACGGGCGCGCGTGCTGTCGTGGTCTTAGCACAAGTTACAACATGTAATTATCTGGTGCCCGTTAAGTGCCCAGAATATCCTGTTTTGAGAGGTTTTTACGGGTGAGAAGAAGGGCTAAGTCGTTTGAATCCGGCAGAGCCGGTTGGCGTTTGGCGCGTTATGAGCCCGACGAGCTACCAGGCTGCTCCACCCCGCGAATTCATCATAGCGGATGCACAGGGAGCGGTCAAACGAATAGGGCCGACTTCGAAATCATTCAGCGCCGCGTCTGCGCGCTGCTCAATACTGATTGTAGGCTTTGCCGTCGGACGCGACTCCATCCGACGCCGAATGCACGTCGCAGATGCCTCCGGGAACCTGGTCGGGGCTCAGCACATCGGTGCAGCTCTCCGTGGTCCAGTCCTTTTGATGGGTGATCGGATCAGTGGGGACTTCGCCGATATAGCCGGCCGCGTGAAGGTCGTCGAGCGAGGTCGGAGCAGCTTCCTTGTCGAGCGTGTAGTTTTGGATTGCCTGGCGCATCACAGACAAGTCTTGACGCAGCGCAGCCTCATGGGCGCGGAGCACCGATTGTTCGTAGCGTCCCGCGCTCATCCCCGCGAGGATTATGATGATCGCGATCACGATCATCAATTCGAGCAGAGTGAAACCGCGCGTCGCGCGCCTTCTCGTCTTCGTTGCAATGTTTGATTGCACAAGTCCTGCCATGGCTACCAGTCCGAGTATTTCGTCCCGTCCAGCGCCGTGCCCGTTGCTTTGCTGTAAACGTCGAAAACGTCCTGGCCGCCCCATGACGTGGAGTCCGGATCGTCCTGCACGGAGCGCAAGCCCCAGTCGTTGTTTCCCGTCATCGGGTCCACCGGAATCTCGCGGAGAAATCGCAATCGCAAATTCTGCGTCCCGGTCAACTGCACTCCGTGGTAGAGCGTGTCGAGGTCGGGAGGATAGTTTTCCGTGCCGGCCTGCACTTGGAACATGCCTTTGTCCGCATCGTCGCGATAGCGGTCAATGGCGTCACGCATCTCGCGAAGTCGATAGTGCAACAATTGTTCTCTCGTCCGAATCACGGTGACCCGCGTAAGCGGCAGCGCCACGGTCGCCAGCACGAGAAGTATCGAGCAGGCTACCATCAGCTCGAGTAGCGTCATTCCCGCGGCGACCGCCCGAGTTCTCCGGCGGCGCGAAACCCACGCAGCCCACCGCTGATTTGTCGCGCGGATGCCAATGTTGCGGCGAATCCTGGACATTGCTCCTCACTGCACCTGAATCGTGGCTTGTTGCGAAACCATCGGAACCGTCCGCTGCTGCGAGTCGCGGGCGTTGACCTGAAGTATCTGGAGTGCGGAGGTGCCTGGAGCAACACCGCGGATCACGATTCCGAGAAGCGTGCCGGAGCCATTCACGCCGGGCGTATTCGGCTGGCGCGTCGCGGAGACCACGACGTCGCCCCGCTGGGCGTCAATCCGTTGCACGATTGCAATTTCCTGTGTGCCGGTTCCGGATAGAAAACCGCCGTTGCGCACTTCCTCCACCTGTATCACCGCGGGGTTGTAGTGGATCAATAGCGGGATCGAGTAGAGATCGTTCACATTTGTGACAGCCAGCCCGAGCGTCGTCGTGTCCCCGGGTTTCAGCGAAGCAATCGCCGGCTCAAAGTGAAGCTGCGGGGCTGCCGCGGGTGCACCGGCTGGCGTCGCCTGCGAGTTAGCGAACGGCGAGGGAGCCTGTACGCCGGATGAAGCCGGTCCCTGTCCCTCGACGCCCTGCCGATACACGTGGGGATTCGAATCCGTGCCCGCGGCGATCGTTTCCAGGTTGCCGGCATCAATGGAAGGGAAACGCAGGATATGAGGCGTTAGGACGATGAGGACCTCGTCCTCCTTGACCTCGTTGCTATTGTCCGAGAATAGATATCGGAAAAGGGGAAGCTGCGCCAGGCCGGGAATGCCGTTGATATTCTTCGTGTCCGTCCGCTCGATCAGCCCTCCCAGCACGCTCACCTCGCCGTCCTTCAAGCGGATATCGTGTTCGATTTTGCGCTGGCTGATCACCGGCTGGTTGATTCCGCCGATGTTGCTCGTCCCGGTGATCTGCGAAACTTCGATCGAGAGCTTCATGCTCACGTCGCCATCGGGATGCACGCGCGGCGTCACATCTATGTTCACGCCGACGTCAATGTATTGAAATTGGGTGTTGACCAGCGGATTGACCACGCCCGCGCCGGTTCCGACCCCCACGCCGACTCCCGCTTGGAAGCTGCCCGTCGCCACCGGAACGCGGTCCCCGATCTTGAGCGTGGCTTTTTCGCCGTCGCTCACGCGGACCTCGGGATCTTGAATGATCCTCGTTTTGTTATCGGTAAGGATCGCGTTCGCCGTCGCCCCCGGCAATGTGGCGCTGTAATCCGCACCGGAAAGATTTCTCAGGTTGTCCAGCGTGATTTGAGTTGCATTAACCGGCGTCGACGAACCGCCCGAACTGGTGGACCCGCCATTCGGTTGCAGAGCAGTGCGAGGAGAGAACGTAACCGATACGCTTTGCCCCGGCAGAATTCCGAGGTCGCGCAGGCGATCCACGCTGGCCGTCAGCACCTGCACGTGGATTAAGACTTCGGGCTTAGCCTTATCTATGTCCCGGATGATCTTCGCCGCGAGCGCAAGTTTGTCTGGCGTATCGCGGATCACAATGGCGTTCTGCGCGTTTACCTGCTGCACGCGGCGCAGATCGAGCAGCGAGCGCAGCCCGGTGACCACTTCGGTCAGGTCCTGTGGCGTGAGCGTGTTGGACAAGTAAAACGTTCGCACGACTTCATCTTCCACGTCCTTGCGCTTTTGTGGCGTGTCGGGCGCCACGAAAATTACGCTGCCGGACAGCGGCTTCCAGAACGCCTTGCTCTCGAGAGAGATGTCGTCGAGAGCTTGCTCGAGCGTGACGTTCGGCAAATCGGCCGTTACGCGCCGCGAGGTAAAGTCCGGGTCGAAAATCACGTTCAGGCCCGCCAGTTTCGCGATCGTCTCAAAGACGACGCGGGCGTCGTTGGTCATCTTCAAATTGATCGGTTCCAGCGAAATCGGCTTCAGACTGGGCGGCCCGGAGAGCAGGTCCGCGTCGCTCGCGGCATTGGGGTCGACCGCCCGAGGAACTGCTGCGGCCGTCTTGGCTGTCAGTAGCTCGATCGCGTGCTTCACTTGCTGGTCGGTTGCGGCATTGGATGGGTCGAGCGCCTGAGCCTTCTGGAACTCGGTCAGCGCCAGTTGCAGATCGCCCTTTTGCAGCGCCTTCTGGCCCTGCTCCAAGTGGAACTGACCATCCTCATAGCGCGTGTGCATCTCGCGGAGCTTGTATTCCGCGTTGGCTGGATCGGCCCGGAGGGCGCGTTCGTAATGAACCAGGGCGGTATCGTAATCCTGCAAGGTTTCAGCCTTGCGGCCTGCGTCGTAGTCTTCGTTTGCTTTGGGGCAGCCGACAAGGACAATCGCGGCGAACGCCAAAAGCGGCAGATATGCTATGCGGCGCAACCAAACCCTCCGAGGGGTGTACCTATGGCTCTGGGAGTCTAACACCCGCGTTATGATGCGGCAAGGAACCCGCCCCGTTGCCGAGGCTAACAGTCCGTTTTAGACACCCGGGTCACAGCCATATGAAAACTAGCCTAAAGCCGGACGGAAACCCGCGTTTTTCCGCAACTTGCAGCCGGTCGCATACCGCAGCTATGATAGCGGCCCCATGAAAGCGGCGGCGAAAAAGGCGGAGCGCGAGAATAACAAGATCGTGGCCCAGAACCGCGCCGCCTCCTACAACTACGAGCTACTCGAAAAGTTTGAGGCAGGCCTGGTACTGGTAGGCACAGAGGTCAAGACCCTGCGCGAAGGCAAGGGGGCGATCCGCGAGGCCTATGCCGAGATTCGCAACGGGGAGGCCTGGCTGATACACTGCCATATCCCCGAGTACCAGCCCGGGGGACCGCGAAACCACGACCCCCTCCGGAAGCGCAAGCTGCTGCTGAGCCGCCGGGAGATCGAAAAGTTGGACGCCGCCATTCAGCAGAAGGGCATGACCGTGGTGCCGCTGAAGATCTATTTCCGGGATGGACTGGCGAAATGCGAACTGGCGATTGGAAAGGGTAAGAAATTCCACGACCGCCGCGAATCCGAGCGCAGCAAGGAAGCCAAGCGCGAAGCGGACGAAGCGATATCCCGCTCTCGCCGCCGATAAAAGTGAAAGGGAGACATGCAGATCCAACTCGAGACCCAGCCGTACGGTTCGCTAGAATCCGACGCCCTCGTAACCTACGTCTTCGATAAAGACGACAAACTCGACGGTGTCCTCGGCGACATTGACACCGCCATGAACGGCCGCCTCGGATCGCTCGTAGCAAACGGCGAAATTACCGGTAAGGCGCTTGAACTCGTGCTCCTCCATTTTCCCGAAGGGCTGTCGGCAAAAAAGCTGCTCCTCGTCGGAGCAGGAAAGCCCGGGAAGTTCGCCGTCTCCGACCTTCGCAAGATCGCGGGAACGGCGCTGCGCCATCTGAAATCGCGCGGCGTGAAGAAGTTCGTATTCCTCACGCGCGAAGGGGAACGCGGCTCCGCGGCGGCGCAGGCTGCCGTCGAAGGGCTGATCGTCGCCGATTTCGAGTCGAACAAATATCACACCGAGAAAAAAGAGCGCGAGATCCAGTCGGTCTCGCTGGCCGGATTTGATGCCGGCCTTGGCGCGGATCTCACGGCCGCCATTGACCACGGCCGCATCCTCGCCGAATCGCAGAATTTCGCCCGCGATCTGATCAACGAACCTTCGAATAAGCTGACGCCGCGCCTGCTCGCCGCGAAAGCCGAGGCGATGGCCAAGGAAGCCGGCCTGGGGATCGAAATCCTCGACGAGCGCAAAATCGCCGAGCTGAAAATGGGCGCGCTGATCGGCGTGGCGCAGGGAAGCGTCGAGCCGCCGCGAGTGATCGTGCTGCGGTACACGCCGGAAAATCCCCGGCCGGGCGGCCCGGTGCTGGGCCTGATCGGCAAGGCTGTCACGTTCGATACCGGCGGCATCTCGATTAAGCCCGCGAGCAACATGGAGAAGATGAAGTATGACATGGGCGGCGGCGCGACGATGCTCGGCGCGATGCGCGCGATCGCCGCGTTGAAGCCCTCCGTTCCAGTGATCGCCGTGATCCCTTCCACGGAGAACATGCCCGGCGGGCGCGCGCAAAAGCCCGGCGACGTGCAGGTGGCGATGTCCGGCAAAACTATCGAAGTGATCAACACGGACGCCGAAGGCCGGATGGTCCTGGCCGACGGAGTCTTCTACGCGCGCAAGCTCGGCTGCACGCATTTGATTGACGCGGCGACGCTGACGGGCGCGATTGAAGTGGCGCTGGCGAACGTGCACGTGGGCGCGTTCGGGACGCCGCGCGAATATCTCGACACGTTCCTGGAAAGCGCGAAGGCCGCAGGCGAAAAGATGTGGCCCATGCCGATGGACGACGAATACCAACAGATGATCAAGAGCGACATCGCGGACATTCGCAATACGAGCAGCGGCAAGGGCGGCGGCGCGAGCACCGGCGCGTGGTTCATCAAGGAATTCGCCGAAGACACGCCGTGGATCCATCTCGACATCGCTTCGACGTGCTGGGTGGATGACGGCCGCCCGTGGCTCGCCAAGGGGCCGACCGGAATCGCGATTCGCTCGATCGTAGATTTCGCCATGAAGATGAAGCCCTAGTTATCGGATCACGGTTCATCACATCTTTTCCGGAGCGGTGATGCCGAGCAGGCCTAGCGCGGTGATGAGCTGTTCGCGCACGAGCGACGAGAGGCGCAGCAGGAACGCGCGTTTTTCGGCGTCTTCTTCCGAGAGAATGTGGTGCTTGTGGTAGAAGACATTGAACGCCTGCGCCAGCTCGAAGGCATAACGCGCGAGGAATGCCGGCTCCTGCGCGCCCACGGCCGCGTCCACGCGCGCGTCGAGCGACCCCGCCAGCAGAATCAGCTCCCATAGATCGTCGCCCGCAGGCGCGGCCAGAAATTTCGCCACGTTGATCTCGCCGGATTCGATTCGCTTGAGATTCGCAGCGTTCGCGGTCCCGAAATTGGGATCCGCTTCCGTGCCTTTGCGCACGATTCCGTTCACACGCACGACGGCGTATTGAACGTAGGGTCCAGTCTCGCCCTCGAAGCTGAGCGCGTCTTTGAAATCGAAGGCGATGATGGTCGAGCGCGTGAAGCGCAGCAGGAAATAGCGCAGAGCGCCGATGGCGATGGCGTTCGCGATGGCGGCGCGCTCCTGCTCGGGCGATTCGGCGTGGCGCTCATCGACTTCCTTCCGCGCGCTTGTTTCGAGGCGATCGAGCAGGTCGTCCGCTTTCACGCCCTGGCCTTTGCGGCCGCTCACTTCGACGTAAGGTTTCTTCGCGTCCTCGGCGGGAATCTCGTAGCCGAGTTCCTGGGCGCAGCGCGGGGTGAGCGCGACGACGTTGTACGCGAAGTGCTTGAGATTGTCGGCCTGCTCCGCATGGCCGAGCGCGCGAAGGCCCGCGACGACGACCTGCTGCGGATAGGCCTGCCGCGAATCAATCACGTTGAAGACCTGGTTCGCGTGGCCGAATGCAGGCGCGCCCGTGTCGGCTGATCCGCCGGGCTCGCTCGACGTGATCCACGCTTCGTG
>JARLGK010000108.1 GCA_031296075.1 Candidatus Acidiferrales bacterium | reverse complement strand
TGCTGGGCCAGGTCCTGCAGTCGGAGAACAAGAACGAAGAGGCGCAGGCGGCTTGCTCCAAGGCGCAGGAGCTCGATCCCGGATACGTGGCCCCGTATCTCTGCCTCGCGGAATTTGCCGCGAACGACGGCGACTGGAAGAAACTCGCGGAACTATCCGATCGCGCCCTCGCGCTGGACCCGCTTGGCAATCCCTACTCGCTCTACTACTCCGCGGATGCCGGTCTGCACCTCAATCAGCTGATGCAAGCCGAAATGCACGCGCAGTCCGCGGTCAAGCTGGACCCGTGGCATAAGCTGCCGGAACTTCACTTGTTATTGGCTCAGATCTACGAAGCAGCTGGGAACGTTCAAGGGGAAATCGCGCAACTGCATGAATTCCTGAAAGACGCGCCCAACTTCAAGGACGCCCCGAAGGCCAGGGCCACTCTCGCCCGAATTGAAACTCCGCCCGCGAAATAGAGATTACGCTGCCGCCCGAATTTACGGACGCGTGCTGGCGCCCGTCTCGCGTTCGGCGACAATTCTTCGCGCGTTGGCATAAAGCGCCTTCGCCTGCGGAATCGAGGTAATGGCTTTATCCAGCTGCGGGTCGTTCTCGAGCGCGATGCGATATCCGTCGTTGACTCCAAAGACGGTCGTGAACACTTCGCGCTTGATCTCCCATTTCAGCCAGGGGAGGTTTTGCTGGATGTCGGATTCGCCGACCTGGATGTGTTGTTCGCTGAGATATTTCCTCAATTGCGCGATCACCGCGTCGTCCACCACGAAATCCTTGGTGATGGCGGGCTTCTCGCCGAGATAGTAGCGGACGAAATCGCCCACGCTCTGCGCCACGGGATAAAACACGCCCCGGCGTTCGAGCAACTGCTCGAAGTCATCCGGTTTGGGAGCGGCGACGGCCACGTCCGGTGTGATTCCGCCCTGGCCGTAAACCTGGCGTCCTGTGTCGGTCAGTTTGACTTCCGGCGCCTTCGGAGGCTGGGGATTATAGTGATAGTCGTACAGCGTCTGATTCTTGTAGTCGCGCTGGATCAGGCGTCCGCTCGGCGTGTAATACCGCGCGGTGGTCAGCAGCAGGGCGGTATTTTCGCTCAGAGGAAACTGCGTCTGCACCAGGCCTTTTCCGAAGCTCGTTTCGCCCACGATCAGCCCGCGGTCGTGATCCTGAATCGCGCCAGAAACGATTTCCGAAGCCGACGCGCTCCCCGAGTTGACCAGCACGATCAGCGGCACCTCGATGCCCTGATTTCCGCGTACCGCATAATACGGCCGCTCGGGTGACGAGCGCCCGCGATGCGAAACCACCAGCTCGTTCTTGTCCAGAAACATGTCGCACATGCCCACGGCTTGATTCAAAAGTCCGCCGCCGTTGTTCCGCAGGTCAATGATCAGGCCGTCCAGCTTGGAAACGTCGAGTTGCTTCAGTGCGTCCGTCAGGTCGCTGTCGGTCGTCTCGTTGAAGGTGAAGACGCGCACGTATCCGATGCCAGGTTTCACCATCTCGGCGAATTCCACGCCCGGCCGCGGAATTTCGTCACGCACCACGGTTACCTCGATCAGCTTGTCCCAGCCCTCACGCCCCAGCGCGATGTGCACCGGTGTCCCCTTGGCGCCCTTGAGCATGTCCGCCACTTCGGTCGTTGTCAGTCCGGTGCACGACTTTCCGTCCACCTTCGCGATCGTATCGCCGGGACGAATCCCCGCCTTGTAGGCTGGCGAATTTACGAATGGATACTGAACCACCGTTTGATTGTCGCGCTGCGCAACCACCATTCCCACGCCGTAGTATTTGCCTTCCTGTTCTTCGCGGAACAAGGCGTATTGCTTCGGGTCGAAGAAGTTCGAGTGGGGATCGAGCACGTGCAACATTCCGGGAATCGCGCCGTCGTAAATCGCTTTATCCGTGTCCACCGGATCGGCGTAGTTTCGCTCGACCACCGATAGCACGCGCGTAAATGTCTTCACGGAATCTTGCGTGTCATCGGAACTCGACGCTGTCGCGCTCGCCGCGGGACCATACAGGCCGCCGAGCACCGCCGAAACCGCCAGCACCAGTACTAGCAATAGAATGCCGCGTGTTGGCGATCCTGAAGTTCCCGAGACGTCCGCCGAAGCATTCGTTTCTTGTTGGGATGGTGACATCGCGCCTCTCTTTGCCCGAAATTTTTATTATAGCACACTGCTTTCGGTCGTTTGACACGCCCGGAACCCTCTTCTATGATGCAAAACGGCCGTAGAGATGGCCGCAGAGTCCCGAATGCTCAGCATCCCGCATCTCATTGTAATCTTTATCGTTGCTCTGGTTGTCTTCGGCCCCGAAAAGATTCCGGAGCTCGCGCGCAACCTCGGAAAGGTCATGGCCGAATTCCGGCGCGTCACCGGCGACCTGCGCACGACCTTTGAGGGGCATCTCCGTGATCTCGAGCGCGAAGCGGACACTCGTCGGATCGCTCCTCCGGCCGCTCCGGTCGCGCCGCCTGTATCCGCCGCTCCGGTTGCGGCGCCGGTGGCCGATTCACATAGCGTGCCGCCCTCGCCCGGGACGGTTCCCTCGAATCCACCGAACGCTGCTGCGATCGCGGCCCCTCTTGCCGATATTCAATCGCCGGGCATGACGAATGCGTCTCCGGATCCGCCGGATCCGATGCACGATCCGTATCTGATGATGGACATTCCCTCGGAAAATTTTCGCAGCGAGGCCGAGCCGTCCGAATCCGAACACAAAACCGAGCGAGTGACCGATGGCGACGGCCGCGCCTCCTGAGCAAACGCAACGCCCGCGCGCCGAGGAGGAATCCGGCGCGGCGATGTCGTTTTTCGATCATCTCGTCGAGCTACGCAAGCGGCTGATCAGCGCCCTGGCTGCGCTCGGCATCGGGATGCTCGCCGGGCTGGCGGTGTCCAAGCGCTTCATCAATTTCATCGTCCAGCCGATGGTGGACGCGCTGCGCGCGAATCATCTGGATGACAAGCTCTACTTCCACAGCCCCACGGGCTACGTAGGTCTCTGGGTCAACCTGGGCATGTATCTGGGAATCGTGCTCGCGATGCCCTGGGTGCTTTACCAGGTCTGGCTATTCGTCGCTCCGGGGCTGTACAAACACGAGCGCCGCGCCACTGCCGCCTTCATCATTTCCGCCACGCTTCTTTTTCTATGCGGAATCGGCGTCGGGTTTTTTGGACTGCTGCCGTTGGTCCTGACGAAGGTCATCGGCTTCGCGGCCGGCGGCTCGATCAGCCCTTGGATCGACGTCAACGAATATTTCAGCCTGATCCTCGTGGTGTTGCTGGGCTTGGGCGTCATCTTCGAGCTTCCCGTGGTGGTTTTCATTCTTTCGGTCTTTGGCATCGTGACGCCGAAATTCCTGCTCAAGAATTTTCGATACGCGATGCTGGTGATCACGATCGTCGCCGCGATCGTCACGCCCTCGCCCGACGCCACCACCATGCTGATTTTCATGGCACCGATGGTCGTGCTGTACTTCATCAGCGTGCTGGTGTCATACGCGGTGGTGCGCCACAAGCGCTCGCAGGCGCTGGCCGAAGGCGGGACGCCATAGTGCCCGCCGCGATGGTTTTCCGCAGATCGTCCTGGATCGTCGCCGCCGCGTTCGCGGCCGTGTCCGCTGGTGCTTGTGGCCACGACTCGGCGCGGCCGTCCGCCCCCGTCAACGCGTCGTCTTCCGCGGCCGCGGCAGCTGCGGCTCCGGCGCAAATCGCCATCCCCCCCTCCGACGTCGCTCCTCCCGCGGCTCAGACCGGCGGTTTCGATGGCGCCAAGGCCTACGACCAGGTGGCCAAGCTGGTCGCTTTCGGCCCGCATCCTCCCGCTACCGATGCCATCCATGCCGTGCAAAACTACATTCACTCCCAACTGCAAAGTTTCGGATGCGCTTTTGACGACGACGATTTCAACGCCCAGACGGGCATCGGCAATCTGGCGATGAAAAATATCGTCGCCAAAATTCCTGGAACAGGGCAGGGAATTATCCTGCTGCTCACGCACTACGACACAAAGCGGGTGGACAACTTCGTGGGCGCCGAAGACGGCGGTTCCTCGACGGGCCTCATGCTCGAAATGGCTCGCAATCTTTGCGGCCGCCCAAAGCAGGCCAACTCGGTTTGGATTGTATTTCTTGACGGCGAAGAAACGCAGGCGCAGTTCACCTGGGTGACGTCCGACAGCGTGTACGGCAGCCGGGAACTCGCCGCGCGTATGTCCGTGGCCGGCGACCTGAAGCGAGTTCGCGCGGTAATCCTGGCGGACATGGTCGGGCAGTACGGGCTGCGTATTCTGCGTGATTCGGATGCGCCGAAATGGTTGAATGACACGATCTCGAATACCGCGGCTCGCCTCGGATATCAATCGGTGTTCGTGTCGCAGGAAACCAGCACCGAGGACGATACCTTGCCCTTCATCGAACGCCACGTGCCGGCGATCGATTTGATCGATCTCAACGATTACATCAATCTCGGCTACTGGCACACGGCGCAGGACACGCTCGACAAGATAAGCCCGCGCAGCCTCGCCATCGTCGGCCACGTAATTCTCGAATCGGTCAACGCGCTGCAACTCAAATTTCCCTGATTTCCTCGCCCCCGGCTTTTGGGACGTTTATGTATGTAGCGCCGGGCGGAACTTATCCCGAGCGCAGCCGAGGTAGCCCGGCAGCAGTTTGCTGTTAGTCGGCGCTCTAGGCCCTCCGCGGCCCCCGCAAGATCCGCGCGGGCAACATGATGATTCCGCGCACCAGCTCCAGCGCCCCATCGACGGCGATTCCGACGATCCGGAACGGCAACAGTACCAGCCAAACCAGCGGATAGAGCACCAGCGCGACCAGCGCCAGCGGCCAGCACAGAAACAGCAAGATGCACCAAAGGAAAAATCCGACCATCACCGGCAGTTGACCTCCCATCCTCATATACGCAGGCGACAGCCGATCTGTTTCGCGGACTGCTCTGATCGAAACAAGTTGCGCGTTTCGATGTGCTGTCTGTGTCGCAGCAAGTATTCGGGTTTCTGCCTCCTCCGCGTTCAAATTCCCCTACCGGCGCTTGAACAATAATCGCGTTTCGGCCGCGAATGTGAACCTTCGCGCTCGCGGTTCCAAGTTGGGACAGCACGTTAGGGCCGCACACTCGGCCTGATCGGCAACCGTCGCTCCGGTCGACTGTGCTACATTTCTTGATTCACCATGCCAACGATTCGTGTAATGAGCTCTTCCGGTTCCTACGCGGTTGTCTGTGCGCCGGGCGCGCTCGCCCGCGCGGGGGCACTCGTTTTGCACCGGGGCGATTCCGCGAACGCGTTCATCGTTTCTTCGCCGAGAGTCTGGCGGCATTGCGGACGCGCCATCGCCGCGAAGTGTCCGGGCCGCGCTGGGCGCCATCCGATTCTTTTCGACGACCGCGAATCCCGGAAAAATCTTGCGACCGTTGAATCCATCGCACGCCAACTCATCAAAGCGGGTGCCGATCGCCACGCGACCGTCGTTGCGGTCGGCGGCGGCGTCGTCGGCGACGTAGCCGGCTTTGCCGCGGCCACATATCTGCGCGGCGTCCGGCTCGTCCAGATTCCCACCACTCTCGTCGCGCAGGTCGATAGCGCCGTCGGAGGCAAGACGGGCGTCAATCTGCCCGAGGGGAAAAACCTCGTCGGAGCGTTCTACCCGCCGAAAGTCGTGATCGCCGATCCCGCTCTGCTCGCGACGCTTCCGCACCGCGAGTATCGCTCCGGCCTCTACGAGGTAATCAAGTACGGCGCGATCGCCGACCCGGAGTTGTTTGCATTCCTCGAGCGCCGCATGTCCTCCGTGCTGCGCCGCGATTCCGCGGACCTCGGCTGGATCATTTCGCGTTCGATCGCGATCAAGGCGCGCGTCGTCGGTGAAGATGAACGCGAAGGAGGCCTGCGCCAGATTTTGAATTTCGGCCATACGCTCGGCCACGCGCTTGAGGCCGCCACGGGATACCGCCTGTTCCTGCACGGCGAAGCAATTGGCTGGGGAATGGTTGCGGCCTCGATGATGGCGCTCTCGATGGACCGCCTGCCGCTGATGGACGCGTTCCGCATTGTGCGACTTATCGCCTCCGTGGGACCCCTGCCGAAAGTCCCCGCCATCCCGGCTGCGAAGCTGCGCTCGATTCTCGCTGGGGACAAGAAATCGCGCGGCGGGCGCGTGCTCTGGGTCTTCCCGCGCAAAATCGGCAAAACGGTATGGGGAGTCGAAGTCCCCTGGCGCTTGGTCGAGAAAACCGTGCGCAGCCTCCCCGAAATCATGAACGAGGCGCAGAGTGGCGCAAAACTCCCGGGCGCAAAGCGCGGGAAATCTTGAGCCGCGTTAATTGTGACCAATGATCGCCACTCAAAAATCCGCTCCTCTTCCCGGTACGCGCCCGCGCGGCGTCACCGACGAACGCCAGGCCTCCGCACGCGTCCGTGACATGTTCACGCGCATCGCCCCGCGCTACGATTTCCTGAATCATCTCCTCTCGTTTTCGCTCGACCGCATCTGGCGCCGCCGCACCGCGAAGCATTTCCTGCACATTCTCAGCCGTCCGGAAGCGCGAGTCCTCGATCTCTGCTGCGGCACGGGTGACCTCACATTCGCGCTCGACCGCGCCCGCTCCGCCGCGCTCGATCCTTTGAAGCGTCGAGCGCCCGTTGTCGGCAGCGATTTCGTCGAAGCCATGCTCGTCCGCGCACGCGACAAGGCTGCCGGCTCGAGCGGTGATACGATCTTTGCCGCCGCCGACGCCCTGCATCTCCCGTTCTCGGACGCGAGCATT
This sequence comes from Candidatus Acidiferrales bacterium, assembly GCA_031296075.1. Classification (GTDB taxonomy): domain Bacteria; phylum Acidobacteriota; class Terriglobia; order Acidiferrales; family UBA7541; genus Palsa-295. The sequence goes on along the minus strand of JARLGK010000108.1, from coordinate 51 downwards.
GACCTCATCACCACCGCCTTCGGCTTCCGAAATCTCGCGAATTACGAAGAC
>JARLGK010000107.1 GCA_031296075.1 Candidatus Acidiferrales bacterium | reverse complement strand
GCGCCTGATGGCCGCGGATAAACATCCCGGCGAATGGTTGACCACCGGCCGCGATTTCGGCAAAGGCCACTATTCGCCGCTCGCCCAGATCAACTCGAGAAACATCGGCCGCCTCGGCTTCGCCTGGGAATACGGCACGCAAACCAACCGCGGTCTCGAAGCCACTCCCATCGTCGTCGATGGCGTGATGTACACCTCCGGCTCGACCGGCAAGGCCTACGCTCTCGACGCCAAAACCGGAAAAGAACTCTGGAGCTTCGATCCGCACGCGGACCTGCGCGTCAATCGCGCGGCCTGCTGCGATGAAGTCAATCGCGGCGTCGCCGTCTGGCGCGGCAAAGTTTACGTCGCGAGCTTCGACGGCATCCTGTACGCGCTCGATGCCGCCACCGGCAGAATCCTCTGGCACGCCGACACGATCACCGACAAGAAAATCGGCTACTCCGTCACCGGCGCTCCGGAAGTCGCCGGCCACGTCGTCGTCATCGGAAATGCCGGCGCGGAATATGACGCCCGCGGCTACGTCAGCGCCTACGATCTCGACACCGGCAAATTCGCCTGGCGCTTCTACACCGTTCCCGGCGATCCGTCGAAGCCGCAGGAATCTCCCGAGCTTGAAGTGGCGGTAAAGACCTGGGACGCGAAGAGCCGCTGGGATATGGGCGGAGGCGCAACGGTCTGGGACTCGATGGTTTACGATCCCGAGCTGAATCTTCTCTATTTCGGCACCGGCAACGGCACGTTTTTCGATCAATCGCGCCGCAGTCCCTCGGGCGGAGACAATCTCTACATCGCCTCGATCCTGGCGATCAATCCGGACACCGGCCGGCTCGTCTGGCACTATCAGGAAGTCCCCGGCGACCAGTGGGACTACGACACGCTTCAGCCCATCATCCTCACCGACCTGAAAATCGCCGGCGCTTCGCGCAAGGTCCTGATGCAGGCGTCGAAGGACGGCTTCTTCTACATCATCGATCGCAAATCGGGCCAACTTCTCTCCGCCGAAAAATTCGTGCCGGTCACCTGGGCCGAGCGCGTCAATCTGAAAACCGGCCGCCCCATCGAAGCCGCGGGCGCGCGCGATTACAAAAACGAGTTCAATGGCAAGAATTACGTCCATCCTGCATCGATGGGCGGGCACAACTGGAATCCGATGTCCTACGATCCCAAAACCGGGCTGGTCTATATCCCGGAAATCGAAAACGGCGAGACCGGGACTTTCACCGGCAAGACGTATCTGCGCGCCTGGGATCCGGTTCGCAGCAACACTGTCTGGGAAGAGCCATTCGGCGACTGGTGGGATCACGCCGGCGTCTTATCGACCGCCGGCGGCCTGGTTTTTCAAGGCAACGCTCCGGGACACTTCATCGCCTACGACTCCGCCACAGGAAGGAAACTGAAAGATATCGACGTCGGTTCGACCATCATCGCCGCGCCGATGAGCTATGAAATCGGCGGCGTGCAGTACGTCGCGGTGATGGCCGCCTGGGGAGGCGGCGGCTGGAGCTACGTGCACCCGGAAAACGCCGCCTACCAGCGCGGCAACGAGGGGCGGATCATCGTGTTCAAACTGGATGGAAGCGCGACGCCGATCCCTCCGCTCCTCCCGCCCATCCAGCCGATTCCGCAGCCTCCGCCGCAGACTGCCTCGCCGGACGTCGTTGAGCGTGGCCGCGCGCTTTTCGCCGCGCGCTGCGCCGTCTGCCACGTCAATCAGCCGCGCTCAGAAGCGCCCGATCTTCGCCGCATGGCGCCCGAAACGCATGCAGCTTTCAATCAAATTATTCTCGGCGGCATCCTGAAAAGTGCGGGCATGCCTCCGTGGGACGGCGTTCTCACGCAGGCCGATGTCGACGCGATTCACGCGTACCTGATTTCGCTCGCCTGGGACGGCTACAACAAGCAGCAGGCCGCGCCTAAGAAATGAATCGGGAGGATCGCTGCGCGCCGCCGCGATTCTAGGTTAAGATTCCTGGAGGTTTCCCAATGAGCAAACCCGTCACGGCAATCTATCCCGGTTCATTCGATCCGGTGACCAACGGCCACCTCGATCTGATCGCGCGCGGCGCGATGATCTTCGACCAGTTGATCGTTGCGGTGGCGCAGAACCTTGAGAAGGAACCGCTCTTCGCCGTGAAAGAGCGCATCGAGATGCTTGAATCCCTAACCTTTGAATGGAAAAATGTCGAAGTGGACACGTTCGACGGGCTCCTTGTCGAATATGCCCGGAACCAGGGCGCCAGTGTGATCATGCGCGGCATCCGCGCCGTCTCCGATTACGAATACGAACTGCAAATGGCCATGATGAATCGCAAGATCGAGCCGGATATCGAAACTGTTTTCATGCTGCCGGCCGAAGCTTACAGCTATATCAGTTCCCGCCTGGTCAAGGAACTCGCGCGCCTGGGCGGCCCGGTGAAGGATCTCGTCCCACCCCTCGTAGTAGAGCGTTTGCGCGCAAAAGTCGGCTAGAATACATTGTTGTCCAAAACCAATTAGAGGGTAGGCAAATGGAGCCGGGCACCGCCGTGAAGGCAGAGGAGCTATTCCAGCTTTCCGATCGCGTCAACCGCATCGCCGAGTCGCCCACGATGGTGGTGCTGCAGGCCGCGGCTGCGCTTAAGGCCAAGGGCGTTGACGTTGCCGATTTTGGCGCGGGCGAGCCGGACTTTCCCACGCCGGAGCACATCAAGCGCGCCGCGATTCAGGCGCTCGAGCAGAATCTGACGAAATACACGCCGGTGCCGGGCATTCCTGCGCTCCGTCAGGCCATCTGCGATTGGCACGCGAAAGAGCTTGGCTCGTCCTACCAGTCGGCCGAATGTGTGGTCAACGTGGGCGGCAAGCATTCCATCTTCAATGCCGTATGCGCGCTGATCAATCCGGGCGACGAAGTGGTCATCGCCGCGCCCTACTGGGTCAGCTATCCCGATATCGTTAAGTACGCGGGCGGTAAGCCGGTCATCCTCGAAACGGCTGCGAGCGACAATTTCGTGATGCGCGCGGCCGCGCTCGAAAAACTCATCACTTCGCGGACGCGCATGGTCATCGCCGATTCGCCGAGCAACCCCTCCGGCGCGGTGATCCCGCCGGACGAATACGCGAAGGTTCTGGCGCTCTGCCAGCGCAAGGGCGTCTGGCTGCTCGCCGACGAGTGCTATTCGCACTTCACTTACGGCGACGCAAAGCCTTTCTCGATCGCGAGCGTCCCGGGTTCGAAGAACGCGCTCATCGTCATCGGATCGTTCTCGAAGACTTTCGCGATGACCGGATGGCGCCTGGGATACGTGCTCGCGCCGCAGCCGCTCGTCAATGCCGTAACAAAATTGCAGAGCCAGTCCACATCGAACCCGACCTCGATCGCGCAATATGCGGGCCTCGCCGCGATGCGCGGGCCGATGGACGGCGTCGCCACCATGCTCGCTGAATATGCGCGGCGTCGCGAGCGCATCGTCGCGGGTCTGCGCGCGATTCCCGGCGTAACCTGCACGGCGCCGCAGGGCGCGTTCTACGTCTTTCCGAATATCTCGGCGCACTACAACGCCGAAATGCCGGACGACATGGCGGTCTCCCGGCTCCTCCTCGAACGGGAGCACGTCGCTGTCGTTCCCGGCGTAGCGTTCGGTGCGCCCGGCCACCTCCGCATTTCCTACGCTACTTCGATGGATCGCATTGACGAAGGCCTGATGCGGATGGGTCGCTTCTTCGGCAAGGCGAAGTGAACGCCGAGTGCTGTGCGGCGATTCGGAGTTTCTTGCGTGTCTATCTGGTAGAGCGACGCCAGCGAGAGCTCTTTAGGGGGTCGGAGCTTCAGCTCCGACATAAAGAGCTTGCACTCAATGCGCTTTAGCGCCTGAGGACACTCTTCATCGCCTTTTTTCACTGAAGCCGAATCCATTTCGTCAGGCGGTTCTGGCACACTACACTACTCCGATGATTCTTTGTCCAGCGCGTCTGGAGCCCATCTTCAGCCCGCGCCCATGGGGTTCGCTTTCGCTCGCGCCATTTTTCCCCGAAAAATCAGGCCTCGCTGAGCCTCTTGGCGAAGCCTGGATGACCGGCAGCGAATGTCACATTGCCAACGGTCCGTTCGCCGGGAAAAAGCTAGGTGAAGCGTGGCCCGAAATGCCGCCGGAATGGACTGGCACCGGTGCGAACCGAAGCGCCGCTTTTCCTCTGCTGGTTAAGTTCATTTTTCCGGAGGAAAAGCTCTCCGTGCAGGTCCATCCGGACGACGAATACGCCTCGCGTCACGAGCAGGCCGCCGGAGGCCGCGGCAAGACGGAGATGTGGTACGCGCTCCAGGCGCGTCCCGGAGCGGAAGTGCTCGTCGGCTTGAAGCCCAGCGTCACGCGCGAAATTTTTGAGCGCGCCATCGCCGATGGTTCGGCCGAGGATTGCCTGGAACACGTTCCCTTGCGCGCCGGAGACGCCGTCTTCGTTCCCGCGAGCACCGCCCACACCATCGGTCCCGGCCTGGTGCTTTGCGAAATCCAGCAGAACTCCGACATCACTTACCGCGTTTACGATTACAATCGGCGCGATGCGAACGGCCAGGCGCGCCCGCTGCATGTCCAGAAAGCGCTCGAAGTGATGCGGTTTGGCAAGCAATCCGGCGGAAAGATCGCTCCGGTTCGAATTCAGGAGGCGGGCGCGGAGAAGACGTATTTCGCCTCCTGCCGGTATTTTGAAACTGCGCGCTGGGAATTTTCCCAGCCGGCGCAGATGGTCAGTTTGCAAAGTTATTTCGACTTGCTGATTTTTCTCGAAGGCTCCGGCACGATTCGGTGGGACCGCGAAAATGCGGCGTATGCGCCGGCGCAGGTATGGATGATTCCTGCGGCGCTCGGCTCGTTCCAGGTTGCCCCTGGCTCGCGGACCAGTCTGTTGCGAACATACGTCCCGCGCCAGCCGGGCGAGTTTGGACCCGGTCTCACACAGCGTGGCGTGAGCGAAGCGGAGTGGTCGCGATTGGTGTACCGATGAATCGGACGCAAGGAGTCCTTGCACCGCTCGGTTTATGGGTCGGGGCTTCAGCCGCGACAATAGAACGTCGCGCGGAGCGCGTACCGATGCGCTGCCTCTCTCGCAGCAAGTATTTGCGTTTTGGTCCCGCGGCTATAGGCCACGTGCTATGTTAATTCGTCGCAGGGATTGAAACGCGCGACCAGCTCACATGTAACTCTCAATGAAACCACGCGCAAACGCTGGCAAAAAACCGAACCAGCTCCCGGCCTGCGCCGTCTTGCTGGCCGGAGGACGCGGCACTCGTTTCTGGCCGCGCAGTCGCACGCGCACCCCGAAGCAACTTCTCAATATCGTTGGTGACCAGACCATGCTGCGCGAGACGCTGGCGCGGCTTTCGCCGCTTTTCCCGCCGCGAAACGTCTGGGTTGTCACCAACACCCAGCAATCCTCGGCCGTGAGGCGCGAATTGCGGAAAGTTCCGGCGTCGCACGTTCTTGCCGAGCCTGCTGGACGCAACACCGCGGCCGCCATCGGCCTCGCGGCCGTTCACTTGGTCCACGAACATGGCGACGCGTTGATGGTCGTGCAGCCCTCCGATAGCTACATCGCCGATGCGGCGGGCTATCGTCGCTTGGTTCGCGCGGCGCTCGACCTGGCCCGCACGCCGGGGAATCTTGTGGTTCTCGGCATTCCGCCTTCGCGGCCGGAGACCGGTTACGGCTATATCGAACGTGGCGGCGTCGCGGCGCGCCCCCGCGGCGTCGCGGCATACGCCGTCCGGCGCTTCACCGAAAAACCGGCTCTGCCCCTCGCCAAGAAATACGCTTCCTCTGGAAAGTACCTTTGGAACGCAGGGATGTTTTTCTGGCGCGCTTCGACCTTCCTCGACAATTTGAAGCACTTCCTCCCTGCGACGCACGAGGCTCTGCAGGAACTCGCCAAATCAATCGGCACGCCTCGATGCGCCTCGGCGTTGCGCCGCATCTATCCCCAGCTCGAAAATATTTCGGTGGATTACGCCGTCATGGAGCCGGCCACGCGTGCCAAAGGCAAGCAGCGCGTGTTCGTGATTCCCGCCAAGGTCGGCTGGAGCGACATCGGCTCCTGGGCTGCCGTGCACGAACTTCTGGCGGCGAAGCTCGGCGCGAATGTTTCTGCCGGAGCTTCGTTCACGCACGACGCGCATGGCAACTATTTCTGGAGTCCCAAGAAATTCGTCGCCGCCATCGGTGTCCATAATCTCATCCTCGTCGAAACGGACGATGCCCTGCTCCTTTGCTCCCGCGACCGCTCGCAGGACGTCGGCAAAATCGTCAAATGGCTCGAAGAAAAGGGCATTCATCGGCTCCTGTGATCCATGGCCCTTTCGAGGAAATCTCCACACCAACTACCCTTTGAAATTTGCTCCGATTCATGGCAGCGTCGATGTGGAGACATTTGTGCTGAAGAAGGGCAGCGCGGCATCGACCAGCCGGCTCCCGGCTAGGGGGCTCGTGGAACCACGCGCCCGTTTGGCTGCGCCGATTGAATCGCCGCGTTGGGTTCGGAGATCACGAGTCACGAGTTACGATTCACGAGTCACCCCTATCAGTCCGCGCGCCCGATTTCTAATCGACATTGAGGCGATTACAAACGCCTCTAACTCATTGAAAACAAAGACTGGCGACCATGTCTAATCGACACGAATCGCACCCTCCCGGCATCGCCATAAAGTTTGGCACCGACGGCTGGCGCGGCGTCATCGCCGAGGATTTCACGAACGAAAACGTCCGCAAGGTCGCGCACGCGATCGCGCGCTACGTGGTTCGTGCCGAGAAGCCGGGCGCCGGTGTCGTCGTCGGCTACGACACGCGGTTTGCCTCCGAGCGCTTCGCACGCGTCGCGGCGGAAACCGTGGCCGCCACGGGCACGCCCGTCTGGCTTTCAGACACCGCGTGTCCCACGCCCGCGGTTTCCTTGCTCGTGCGGCAGCGAGGCGCCGCCTGCGGAATTCAAATCACGGCGAGCCACAATCCGTATCGCTGGAACGGAATGAAACTGAAGGCGAGTTACGGAAGTTCGGCGTCGCCCGCCATCGTTGCGCAGGTGGAGCAGGAACTCGCGCGAGTCTTGCGCGACGGAGTTCCCGCGCTTCCGCCGCGCGATGATTTGATTCATTCGCTCGACGTGCGCACTCCATATCTCGAGACGCTCGCCGGTCTCGTGGATTGGGACCGTTTGCGAGCTTCGAAGTTCCGCTTCCTGATTGATCCGATGCACGGAGCGGGACGAGGCTTGCTGCGCGAGCTGTTTCGCCGCCAGGGAATCGAGGCCGGAGAAATCCGCGGCGAGCGCGATCCTCTTTTCGGCGGCGTGAATCCGGAGCCGATCGAGCCGCACATCGAGGCCCTGCGCCAGGCGATGCGCGCGGGCGGCTACGACGCGGGGTTCGCGCTCGATGGCGACGCGGACCGCATCGGCGCGATGGATCCCGACGGCACGTTCATCACGCCACACCAGATTTTCTCGATTCTCTTCTGGCATCTTGCGGGCACGCGCAACCTCCCCGGCGACGTCGCGAAATCCTTTACCGTCACCAAGATGATTGACAAGATTGCGCAGAAGTTTGGCCGCAAAGTCTGGGAGACGCCGGTTGGTTTCAAATACATCTGCGAGCGCATGCTGGAAAGCGACATTCTCCTGGGCGGAGAAGAAAGCGGCGGGATCGGGACGAAGCTCTATCTCCCGGAGCGCGATGCGACGGTGAGCGCGCTGCTGCTCGCCGAGGTGATGGCCTGGCACGGGAAGCGCCTGGGCGAACTCGTCGCCATGCTGCAGCGCGAATTTGGCGAATATCACTACGGCCGCGTGGACCTTACTTTGAAAGTTGGGCAGAAGGAAAAGGCTCTGGAATATTTCGCCGCGCCAAAACTGAATCGTTTTCTGGATTGGCCGATCGTCCGCCGCGAAGACCTCGATGGCGTGAAAGACTATTTGGGCGATATCGGCTGGGTGATGGTTCGCGCTTCAGGAACGGAGCCGATGCTGCGCGTTTATGCCGAGACAACCCGCGCCGATACCACGCGGCGCTTGCTGGACGAAGTCACAACTCTTGTCAAAAAACTTTAGCCGGAAGCCTTTGCTTCGAGGTTCTTAAAAGCGGCGTCGAGAATTCCGTTGAGGAACGCGGGCGCCTCCGCGGAGGAGAATTTCTTCGCGAGCTCGAGGGCTTCATCGATCACGACCTTCGGAGGGACGGCGCCGACGCGCAGCTCGTAGATCGCCAGGCGCAGGATGCTGCGATCAACGGCTGCAAGGCGGTCGAGCCGCCAGTTTTCCGCGAGTTTCCCGACGATTTCGTCAATCGCGCCCGCTTGGGCGACCGCGCCCTCGAAAAGTTCATCTGCGAATTTCTGCGTTGACGCCGACGCTCGCGCCGACTTCCAAAAAAGGTTTTCGACGCGCGCGGGCTCCTGCCGCGTCATATCCCATTCAAAAAGCATCTGCAGGGCGAACTCGCGCGATTTGTGCCGGAGGCTCATCGGCGGCGTTTGGGGCCACGCTCGCGGCGGCGTTCCCGAGGTTTTGAGGCGGCGGTGTCGCCGGAATACTTGCGTGAGAAGCGGGCCATCTCGATTGCACCGACGGCCACTTCGTAACCCTTGTTGCCGCTCTTTTCGCCGGCGCGGGCAAGGGCCTGTTCGCGCGTGTCGCAGGTGAGCACGCAGAAGCCGATGGGCACGCCGGTATCGAGTTGCGCGAGCTGAATGCCGCGCGCTGTCTCCGAACAGACGTAATCGTAATGCGACGTCTCGCCCCGCAGGACGCAGCCGATGCAGATTAACGAATCGAAGCGCTTCGTCGCCGCCATTTTCTTGGCTGCGATGGGCAATTCGAACGCTCCCGGCACTTGGACGACTTCCACTTGATCTTTGCGCGCTCCGGCGCTCGCGAGCGCGTCCAGCGCACCGGCGAGCAGCCGGTCCGTGATGAAGCTATTGAACTCACTTACGACGATTCCGAAGTGCAGTCCCTCTGCAGTGAGCCCATCGTTCCCGCCGAGGCGCACGTTCGGTTTTCCATGTCCTGCCATCAATCAGCACCCATCAGTTTAGGGAGTTGCGAGCGGCACGAGGATGTTACCACCGCGCTGGCGCGCCTCATCAAGTCCTGCTTCGGCGCGATTGATCCATTCGGTGACGCGGTCTTCGGTTTCATCGCCTGGGCGCGAGGAAGCCTCCGCCACGATGGCGCTGGCCGTAAGATCCTGTTCGCCCCAGGGAGGCTGGACCGTGCCGGCGACCTGGCGAAGCTTTTCCGCAAGCGCGCGGGCGTTTTCAAGCGACGTGTTGGGCAAGACGAAGACGAGCGACCATGCCGTATGCTTCACGGCGATATCGGTCTGACGAACGGCAGAGGAAAGCGCGCGCGCCAATTGCTCGACGTATTGCTCGACGGCCGCGTCGCCATGTTGCCGCAGGAGATCGCCGCCGCGGTCAATGTGCACGATGATAAGCGAAAGCGGCGTTCCCTGCGTGCGCGAGCGGTTGGACTCGACCAGCAAACAATCGATGTAGGCGCCGCGGCTCAGCAGGCCGGTCTTTTCATCAGCGACGGCGAGCGAGCGAACGAGCGAGCGCAATCGCGTGTGAGTCACCGACATCACCAACTGGTCGCCGACGGCTTGCAGGAAAAAGCTCTCGTTCGGCTTCCACTTTCGCGCGGCCCCGTCCCCCACGAGCAGTGCGCCGGCCGGCGCCTGCGTTTCCTTGTCCGTCAGCTCGACGGCAAGAGCCGAATCGAGGCCCAATTCACGCAACGCAGGCGCGCTCGATGCATGAAGCTCGATCCCGCCCAAAGCGTCGGGCGTGGCTTTGGTGACCAGCGAGATGATGGAGGGAATGCACGCCGTGCCGGCCGCAACCGTCCCCGCGGCGTAGTACTCCGCGGTCAGTTGCGGCGCTTCGCCTGCCGCTCCCACCGCAATCAGGCAGCGCGTCACCTGAAGATATTTGCCGATTTCGGCTGCTGTCGTCGCGAGCAGTTCGCGCGGCGTGGACTGCCGGTACATCAGCCGGTTGATTTCGGCGATCGCCGCAAGATCGCGATGCGTCTCCGCGGGCACCGGCGCGGCGACAGACGGAGGAGCGGGAGCAACCTCGGCGGGCGCAGGCCGCGGACTCGATGGCGCCGGGGGAACTGCCTTGCGAGGCGCGCCCTTCGGCCACCAATTGGCACGCTCGTACAAAGCGCGCAAGCGCTCATTCTTATCTTCTTCGCCCGGAAAGAGTTCGGCGATGCGCTCCAAACGCTCGACGGCTTTGGTCTGGAGCGAATACTGGAGAAAAATCTCCACCTGCACGACCAGGTCTTCTAGCGCCTGCTGCGCGCGAGCTTCCTCGGAGACGGGTCCCGCGGTTGCTCCTGCCTCGGAGCCGGCGCCGGTGAAACCGTCCGTGCGAGTGGAAACGGTTGCAGCCTTAGCCGCGCGCGATAACACGTTCTGCAGGAATGCCGGGTCTACTTTTCCTTCGAGCTTGGCGATGCGCTCCTGGTTGCGATAGTCGTAGGGGTCGATATCCACGAGCCGATCGAGCGTTTCGCAGGCTTCCTTCAATCGCGACGCGCCGTAATAGAGGTCGAATAGGCGCAGCAGCGCGTCAAAGTATTTCGACTCGCGGTTCATCTCCTCGAAAGAATGGGCGATCGTTTCGGCGAGCGGCAGCGAGTCGGGATGAGCGGCTGAGAGGCGATCCATTTGCGCGGAAAGTTCGCTGTCTTTCCGGCCTGCGCGCATCCATTCCTTGGTCTGCGCGAGCAGCAGGGCGCCCTTGGGGTCCTGGCCCGCGCGGATATAGGCGCTTGTCAACTCAAAGAGTTTTTCGAAGCGGTCAGGCTTTTGTTTGTAGTAGGCCTCGAATACTTCGCGGGCGCGGTCCAGACGCCCCGCGCGCAGCAGGCTTTCGCCAAATAGCGCGAGGAACGCCGTGTCCTTCTCATTGGGCGCAAAGGGTTCGAGAAGCGCGACCGCGCCTTCGGAATCGCCCTTGCGAAGCTTGGCTTCCGCGAACAGCAACGCTCCGGTGCGGTCACCGGGAAGCAGCCGGTGCGCCCGGCCAAAATATTCGAGCGCTTCATCCACACCGCCGCCGGCCTGGGTTAGTTGCCCCGCGCGGAGAAAACTGCGCGCGGCAAGATCGGCGTGCCGCAGCCGTTCCGCGAGTTCGCCGAGAACCACGTGCCGCGATGGATTTTCCGGATCGAGCAGCGCCATACTTTCATAGCACGCGAGCGCCTCGATACCGCGCTGATGTTGCAGGAAAAGCTCGGCGGCGGCGGCGAACTGCTCGATGGCCTCCGATGCGTGATTCTGCTTCTGCAGCAGGCCGCCGTAGCGCATCAGTCGATCGGGAGGCTGCGAATAAGGCCGGAGAAAACGGCCGAAGATCGCGGAAGCCTTTGCGGCGTCGCCCACTTCGAGCAGGCGGTCGAACTGGGCCCCGTAATACTGGGCGGCCAGTTCGGGTTCGTTGAGCCGGGTATGGATGTCCGCAAGAGCCTGCAGTGCTTCCTGATGCGAGGGCACCTCTTCCAGGGCAGCCTGGTATGCGGCAACCGCCTCGCGGAGCTTGTTCTTTTCGAGGCTGCGCCGCGCCCGCTCGAGATGCTTGTTGATGTCCGGAGCCATGAGAATTCGCGCGCTGCAGTCGTGCCGGGCGCGCGGGTCGAACCTAAACTATATAACGGACGGCTCGCGGCCCTCTAAACGAAATCCAGGGGATGTGCCGATGATGATCGTGAGGCGGTCGAAATCCGCCGTGGGACTCAAGCGCTCGACCGAGCGGACTTCCGCGGGAGTCCCTTGACCTTTTCCCGCATGGATCGGAGCGACATTCCGCTGCGCAGCAGGGCGGCGAAGCCGAGCAAAGCGAGGGGAAGAGTGAGGGCCACCCACGCAAAAAAGGAAAGTCCGGCCGCGGTGGTTTTGTCCACGTCAAATACGCTCAATCCGAGTGCGCAGAAAACCTGGTATAAACCGACGTTCGCGGGCGCATTTGGAAGCGAAACGCCGAGATTGATGATCAACAACACCACCATCGCGGCCAGAAGCGACAGCGAAAGCCCGTAGGACCGCATCATGGCCCACATTCCAAGCACCTGGCAAAACGGCATCAGCAATGACATCAGGACCGCCGCGTAAAAGCTCGGCGCGGTACCCATGGCGTGGAGGTCCGTAAGCACCGCCATGAACTTCCCGGGCAACCGGCGTCGCCGGCCGCCGGAAGGAGGACTGGCGCCGAGTTTGATTTCGAGATACAGAATCAAGAGGGCAACTAAAGTCAGCAGGACAAGCGTGACGATTGCGAGAGTATCCGCCACGCGCTGAAAACGCCGCGGCAATTCCACAAAGAGCGAAACCACGGCCAGGGCCGCCGTGGCGATCACCAGGTCCACGAATCGCTCGACGCCGACCGAGCCGAGGACGCGCCCGATCGTAATATCTTCGGAATTGGACAGAAGGTAGCTGCGGAGGACTTCGCCCGGCCGCAACGGGAATACGAGATTGGCAAAAAGCCCCGAAAACACCGCGCGAATCGAGCGGGTGAGCCGCACCTTTCCGAACGGAGCGAGCAGGAATTTCCAGCGCAGCGCCTGGATGCCGTAGCTGACAACATCGCAGGTCATGCCCAGCACGACCCATTTCCAGTTGACGTTGGCGAGTTGGCGCAGCTCCTGCATGAGGTGGAAATCGCGCAGGACCCAGACGAGACACACTAAGGCTAGTCCGTAACCCAGGATGAGAAGCAGCCGCGGCCTCTTCTGAAATGCGTTTTGGATCGCGGTGTTCAACGCGGGGGGGCCGTGGACCGCGACGTCTCGATATTAAGGACGCTCAGTTTGCCGGACGGCTCGAGCACCGCCGCGCGGACGTCGTCAACGCAAAATACGCCTTGCGAACGCAAGTTCGAGAGAAGCTCTTCGCGGCTGATGCTCACGCGGCGCATATTTGGCTCAACCATATGGCCTCCGTGAACGAGCAGCGTGGGAACACCCTCGATGGCCCGCTCGAACCACTTGCTGCTATAGGCCGCCCGTCCCACCACCCAGTTGATCGCCATAATCGTGGTGGCGCCGATCAGCCCTCCGATCACCGAATTATCTGGCCCGATCATCGCGTTCTGGAGGACGTTGCTCAAGACTAGGAGCACGACCAGATCGAACACCGTCATTTGCGCGACCTCGCGCTTGCCCATCAGGCGGAACAGAACGAGCAAGAAAACATACACGACGAGCGAGCGAACAATCTTCTCGGCCAGTGGAATATCCGGCAGCCACCAGTGCATGTTCACTCCTTGGGATAGTTAGATTCCCGGATGGCTCGCAAATCGCCGTTTTGGAGCCCCCGCACGATCAAATTCGCGCCGCGTTCGGGATATCGCCTGATGTCCTGCGCGTCCCATGGCCCCGCACACGCCGCGGAGGGCGAAAGGAGGCGAAGCCAGGCAAGATACGGCGCCGATAGCCCCTAAGCTCGGTACAGCCTACGACATCGGGCTTCGCCAGGCAATCCGGGACTGTTCAGGAGTACATATGGCGAAAGTGGCTGGCTGCCCGCAACGGGCGTATAATTCGGTCAGAGATGAGAGCGATCCCTCGAAGGTTCCGGCCTATCCGCCAAAGCGTACCCGAATGAAAACTTCGCAACCTGTGGATCGCCGAGAGCGTGTCTTGCTCCTGGGCGTGAGTCTAAAACACCGCCCACGCGGCAAACCGGACGGCCCCTCGGTCACCAGTCGCGATTCACTCAATGAATTGGAAGAATTGGCGCAAAGCGCCGGCGCCAATATTGTGGGCACCCTTCTGCAAGTGCGCGATGGGCTGGATCCGGCCACGCTGGTCGGGCGAGGCAAACTCGATGAAATCCGGGCGGAGGCACAGGCGCGAAGCGTGCCGCTGGTGATCGTGGATCACAATCTGACGCCCGTGCAGCTCCGCAATATGGAAAAAGGGACTGACTGCCGCGTGATTGACCGCACGCAGCTCATCCTGGATATTTTCGCAACCCACGCGCGCACGCGCGAAGGCCAACTCCAGGTCGAGCTCGCGCAACTGAATTACTTGCTTCCCCGGTTGACCGGGCGCGGCCAGGAACTTTCGCGGTTGGGCGGCGGCATTGGGACACGCGGACCCGGTGAACAAAAGCTCGAAACCGATCGCCGGCGCATCCGCGAGCGAGTCGGGAAGATCAAGGCAGCCATCGAAACTGTCCGCCGGCAGCGCACCACTCGGAGACGCGCCCGCCAGGCCGTGCCGCTGGGGATGATCGCATTCGTCGGCTATACGAACGCCGGGAAATCAACCCTCTTCAACGCGCTGACCCATGCGGACGTCCTGACTTCTTCGAAGATGTTCGCAACGCTGGACCCGACGATTCGGGCGGTGCGTCTGCCGTCGAAGCGCCGGGTCCTGATGTCCGACACGGTTGGATTCCTGCGCGACCTTCCCCCTGATTTGATTGCGGCTTTTCGCGCAACGCTCGAGGAAGTGCAGGAGGCTGCACTGATTCTGCACGTCAGCGACATTTCAAATCCGCATCACGCCGAGCAGGATGCCGAAGTGCTCAAGGTATTGCACGAATTGGGCGTCGCAGACCGCCCACGGCTGCATGTGTTCAACAAGATGGACCTCCTGAGCGAGGAAGATAAAAAGGTGCTGACGGAATCGAGAGGCAACGGCGGATGCAACGTATTCACGTCGGCGGTGACCGGCGAGGGGCTTCAGGATTTGCTCGCGCGGATCGATTCAGCGATGCCTGTCGATCCGATCGTGAAATTAAGATTGCGTATGCCGCTGGCCGATGGACGGCATCTTTCGATGGTGCAAGCGCGTGGGCGCGTGTTGCATTCAGAAGTCGTGGATGGACACTTCCTACTCGAAGCGGAATTGCCGCAGTCCGCCGCGCGGCGGCTCCAGGAATTCGTCCTGGAATAAGATTTCGCCACACGCCTTAACTTCCCCGCCACTAGATCGATCCCCCGTTTCGATCGACTGAAGCGATAGCCCGCAAATTAATCCCCAGGGGCAGCCGCCTCCATCCGCAAAAAGTCCACAGGCGCTCGAACACGAACGCAATCCCTGCACCGGTACGATTAAGTGTCCGAAGAAGGACGCAGAAACACACTTCGCCCGGCATTTCGCCGGAGAGAAAGGAAGTAATATGAAACGAATCGCCGCAACGCTGGCGCTCGCCATCGCATTTGGCGCGTCACCGGCACACGCGCAGTACACGGTGAAAATCACCTGGACCGCAAGCGCGGATGCAGCAGCCAATCCCTCGCTCACCTACGATGTCTATCGCGCCTCCACATGTGGAGGACACTTCACCAAAATCAACGCCGCACGGGTCACCACTACGATCTTCCTCGACACCGGCGCCGCCACGGGAGCCGCCTACTGCTACCAGGTCACTGCAGTTCTCGCAGGTCTCGCCAGCACGCCATCGAACCAGGCAATCGCGGCAATTCCTCCTCCGCCCAACCGACAGGCCGCGTGCGAACATCATGGCCGGGTCATCGGCTGGATTCGTTGCGTCGGATCGAGGCCGAAGCGAGCCATGGCGCCCCAATCCCCAACACGCTAACGACAATCAGACGAAGTGGCAGGCTCGCGCCACCCCGGGCGCCCGCAGCGGAGCACGAGTCTGCCGCTGGTCGAGACTTGCCACGGCGGAGGACAGTGGAAATCCCTGTGGAAAAAGGGCCTCAGTTTGTCGCAGGGAAATGAGTCCATGCCGTACATGCGGGCAATTTCTAGGAAGGACGCGAACGTGTAACTGATTGTAAATAGGTAGGTTAGTTCCACTGCAAGTATCCCGCCGCTCAAACGATCCTCTTTTCCGGGCCGTTTCGCCCTATACGAGAATTTGCACAGAAGCAGTGCACCATCGCCTCTAAGAGTTACTAGCGCAGGGGTTTGCCTCACTCGTTACGGACAAGCGCCGAGAGCGGACGGTGTCGTTGAGTTCAATCTCGGAGCCGGTTCTGTTGACTCGGCAGGGGCTGGAGACTATATTCAAGAAGCTTACCAAGCCCGTGGCGGGCTTCGTTGAGTTTCTCCCGAGAACGAAATGAACCTGCCGAATAGCCTGACGGTCCTGCGAATCTTTTTTGTTCCTCTCCTGGTCGTCGTATTGCTGACCCGCCAGCCGAACTGGAATTTCTGGGGCCTGCCCGTTCATTTTGAAGTCTGGGGTGTGTTGATTTTGCTGGTGGCCGCGGCGACGGATGCGGCGGATGGTTACATCGCGCGGAGGCGGCGCGAAATCACGACGCTGGGGATTCTCCTCGACCCCGTCGCGGACAAGCTTCTGATTTCCGCGGCGTTCATTCCGCTGGTGCAGATGCATCTGGTGCAGGCGTGGATGGTGGTTATCATCATCGGCCGCGAATTCATTGTGATGGGACTGCGTGAGATTGCTTCCGTGGAAGGATTGGTGATCCCGGCGACGGCGCTGGGAAAGACTAAAATGATCCTGCAAGTCCTGGCTGGCTGCGCCGTGATATTGACGGCGAATCATCCCGCGTTGAAGACGCTCGGAGTTACATTGCTATGGCTGGTGGTGCTGAGCGCAGTGGCTTCGGCGATCCATTATTTCCAGATGTTCTGGAGCCAGATCAATTTTCGCGTGCAGGAACGGCATCGCCGGAGCGTCGTAGTGGTCGAATCGAAAGACAAACCTCAGGATGTCCTCACTCGGTAGTCGCGAAAAGCAACTGCTTCTTGAAGTGGCCCGGCGCGCCTTGACTATGGCGGCCGAACTCCGCGAATCCCTGGAAGATCTCCCCCAAGACACGGAACTCGGAGAATCAACCGGCGCGTTCGTTACGCTGCACTACCGAGGACGGCTTCGCGGCTGCATCGGACAAGTCGGCTCGGGGCAATTGCTGCTCGAGGTTGTGGCTCATTGCTCGAAGTCCGCCGCGCTAGAAGATCCCCGATTCGATCCGGTTCGCCCGGACGAACTCGGTGAGATCGAAATTGAACTTTCGGTGCTCTCGCCACTCGAGGAGATTGCGCCGGATCGGATTGAAGCGGGCAAGCATGGGCTCATGGTCAGCCGGGGCCGGCAACGCGGGGTCCTGCTGCCGCAGGTGGCGATCGAATACCGCTGGGCGGCTGGGCGATTTCTGGAAGAGACTTGCGTAAAGGCCGGATTCGAACGCGACGCGTGGCGGGAGCCGGATACAAAAATCCACTGCTTTACCGCAGACGTATTTCGTGAATCGGACTTTCGACCGGGACAGCGGCCCGGCCCAGAAGGCCGGGCTTAGCCCCGTTACTCGATCTCGACGTAGTCTCCCGGAAAGATTTCGCGGAGGCAGAACGTTATCAGGACAGTCGCGGAATTAGGTCCCGTCCGCAGCACGATTCCCTCGCCCAGGTCCTCGCGCGGAACATTGCTCCAGTTGTATTTCTTTGGAACGCTTCCGAAGCCATAGATTCCCGCGTCTGGGACCGCCGAGTGGAATTCCATGTCGAAGGAATAGCGCGGCGTTTGATAGTCTGTCTCGTGCTGGGTGCCCTGGTAGCGAAAGATGCGGAAGTAATCGCCGACTTTCACTCCCTGAGCGTTCCCGAGATTTACGTAAATGACGTCTTCGTTGCCGACCTGCTTTTGAAATTTCTTGCCCGTAATCACCATGGCGAGCGGTTTGCCGTTCGCTGGAGCAAAGCGATCAAAGTTGGCTTCCGATTTCAGCGGAGGAGCGGGCCGCTCGGTGAATGGCAGCAGGATATCTCCGCGCTGGACGTAATCGCAAGAGTGTTCAACTTGCCCGATTGAAACGTCCGGCCGCACGACCAGCACCTTCACTCGGCCTTCATCCTCCCACACCGTTCCCATTTTGCGGAGGATGGCGAATTCCCACTTCGTCCATTCGATTCCGATGGGGTCCTTGACTGCCCGGACGACCGAGTATTCGTCGCCCACTTTCACGCCCTGGCTGGAGCCTTTGTTGACGTAGACGTAGTCGCCCTCGTCAAACGTGATCTTGGTGGCCGACTGCTCGCCGGTAATCACGTAGGTATCCTGGGGGACGGATTCGCTCGTGACCATTCCCGAACAATAGACGTCTCCCGGTCGCGGAACCGTCGGCCGATCTTGCGCCGCCGCAACCATCCCGGACAGCCCCAGAATTAGTCCTGCAAGGACAATTTTCCCACGCATGACACTCGCTCCTTATGGAAACCCATCGCGCCGGAGACCCGGCGCCAGCCCATGAGCCGACTGTAATGGACGTACTAGACGGCGTCAAGACAATGGTCTGCCGGGCTTTACACATTGTGCACCGCATGGTAGAAGCAAGAACCCCCTCGTATGCAGAGCATCAAGGTGCGGCGGGAAGACTCCGGAAGAGATTGGAAACACAGGATGTTAGGGAGAGACAAACTCTGCGCCGTCGTCGCGGCGCCTGATGCGCGGTCTATGCGGAGGCAGCTCGCCCGCGCGCTCCGGGAAACAAGCACCATCGAGCTTCGACTTGACTGGCTCTCGAGCGACGCCGAGATCACTCATTTCCTGGGGCAACTTGCCCCTATCCGCCCGAAAGCAACCGTGATCGCGACATGCCGCCGCCATGAGGCAGGAGGCCGATACCGCGGAACCATCGCCAAGCAGTTGGTCCACCTCGCCGAGGCCATTCGCGCGGGCTGTACCTGGTATGACTTGGAAGTCGAAACCGTCCGGCAGTGTCCGCCCGAGCTGGTGGATGTTGTTCTCGGCGATGGGCGCCAGCTGGCGTCGGCGCATTTCTTTCGAGGGATGCCGCCGAATCTCTCGCGGGTCGCCGTCGAATTAAGGCGCCACCGGCCCGATGCCATCAAGATCGCGGCGCAGTGCGATTCGCTCGCCGATAGTCGAAAACTGCTCGATTTCGCGCAGAAGCAGAAGAACATCGTCGCCGTGCCGATGGGCGACGTGGCTTTGCCTGTGCGGTTCCTTGCGCTGCGCGGAAAGCGCGCGTTCGCGTATGCGCCCGTCGAGAACGCCACGGCGCCGGGTCAAATCACGCTCGAAGAAATGAAACGCGTCTATCGCGCGGACGGGTTCGATGGGCGGACCCGCGTTTACGGCGTGATCGGAAATCCCATTGGCCATTCGCTCTCGCCGGCGATGCAGAATGCGGGATTCGCGGCCCGCCGGATGAACGCTGTCTATTTGCCGTTCCTGGTGCGCGACCTGAAAGATTTCCTTGATTCGGTCGGGCCGCTCGGCATCCGAGGCTTCAGCGTGACGCTGCCTCACAAGGAGCGCATCATCGGCCGCCTCGACGGCTGCGATCCGCTCGCGGCGCGAATCGAGGCCGTGAACACGATTGTGGTGCGCGGCGGCGGGAAACTTTACGGGTACAACAAGGATTACGTCGGCGTACTGCGCTCTCTCGAGCGGCGCATGCCTCTGCGCGGCAGCCGCGTGCTGATCGTCGGAGCGGGTGGGGCCGCTCGCGCCGTAGCGTTCGCGCTGGCGCAGGCGGGAGCCGCCGTTTGCGTCAGTGCCCGGCGGCACGAGAGAGCGAAATCGCTGGCGCGAGCCGTCGGCGGCGAAGCCATCGCACGGGCCCGGGTGCGGCGCGAATTCTTCGACGCCATCGTGAACGCCACGCCCGTGGGAATGCATCCCCAGGTAGGCCGCTCGCCGCTCGAAGCGAATGAATTGAATTGCCGGCTGGTATTTGACACCATTTATCGCCCGCGCCTGACGCGGCTGCTGCAACTCGCGGTGCGCCGCGGCATCGAAACTGTCTCGGGCATCGAAATGTTCGTTGCGCAGGGCACGGCGCAGTGGGAAATCTGGATGGGCGAGCGCGCGCCGGTGGCGGCCATGCGCCGCGCCGTGGTTCAGGCCCTTACGCGCGAAGAAAGTACGGCTGGTAGCAGGAAAACGGGAAAGCAGCGGGCCACACGATGATTCAACCTGACTTCAAAACGTTCACCGCTCTGGCGCGGGAGGGAAATCTCGTGCCGGTGTATGAAACCTATACGGCCGACCTGCTGACGCCCGTCGGCGCCTATCTCCGCATTGCGCGCAAGGCAAAATATTCGTTTCTGCTCGAAAGCGTCGAAGGCGGCGAGACGATCGCGCGCTACACATTCGCCGGAGCCAACCCGGCGGAAGTGTTTCGGGCGCGCGGGCGTTCCTGCACGCTCGAAACGGGCGGCAAGCTGGTGCGCTCCGACGAAGATCCGGTCGAGCGCCTGCGCCGGCTAACCCGGCGCTTTCGTCCAGCGCGCGTGCCGGGGCTTCCGCCCCTTATCGCCGGGGCCATCGGCTATTTCGCTTACGACATGGTCCGCCTCGTCGAGAAAATCCCGGCGACCGGCCGCGACGACGTGGGCCTCGACGACTGCGTGATGATGTTCTATCTGGGCCTGCTGGCGTTCGATCACGTGCAGCACCGCGTCTGGATCATTCGCAACGTGTTCACCGAAGGGGAGGGCAGCCTCCGCGAAAAATACGACGCTGCCGTCCGCGAGATCCAGAAGACGCGCCGGATGCTCGAAGGGCCGTTGCCGAAACAAAAGGAAACGCGGCCCACAGAGCCATTGCGCGTCCGCTCGAACATGACGAAATCTCAGTTCACGGGCGCCGTGCGAAAAGCCAAGTCCTATATCCGCGCGGGCGATGCATTTCAGATCGTCGTCAGCCAGAGATTCGAGGCCCGGACAAGCGCCGAGCCATTTGAAATCTACCGGGCGCTGCGCGTGGTGAATCCCTCGCCGTACCTTTATTTTCTGAAGCTCGACGATGTTTCCGTCGTGGGCAGCTCGCCCGAGATGCTCGTGAAAGTGCAGGGGCGCAACGCCACGTACCGGCCACTCGCCGGAACTCAGCCGCGCGGGCGCGATGAAAAGGAAGACCGCGAACTCGAAGCCAAACTTCTGGCCGATCCCAAGGAGCGCGCCGAGCATGTGATGCTTGTGGACCTGGGGCGCAACGACCTGGGCCGCGTGTGCGAATACGGATCGGTGAAGCCCGAGCGGTTGATGTTTGTGGAGCGCTATTCGCACGTGATGCACATCGCGTCGAGCCTGCGCGGGAGGCTCCGCGACGACGTGGATTGCTTCGACGCGCTGATGGCGTGTTTTCCGGCGGGGACGCTTTCGGGCGCGCCCAAGGTGCGCGCCATGGAAATCATTGACGAGCTGGAGCCCACGCGGCGCGGCATCTACGCGGGCGCGATTCTCTATCTCGATTTTTCCGGCAATCTCGATTCCTGCATCGGCCTGCGCACGCTGGTCGCGAAAAATGGCCGCGCCTACGTGCAGGCGGGCGCGGGCATCGTGGCCGATTCCGTACCGGAGCGCGAATACGAGGAATCCGGGAACAAGGCGCGCGCGGTGCTAAAGGCGCTCGAAATCGCCCATCGCGGAGGCATCGGTCGCGGCGAGTAACAATCCGCGCTATCCTGAATACGAAACATGCTGCTGCTACTCGACAACTACGACTCGTTCACCTACAACCTGGCGCAGTATCTCGGCCAGATGGGGCAGCAGCTCGAAGTGCGCCGCAACGATCAGATCACGCTCGACGAGATCGACATCCTGCAGCCCGAACGCATCGTGATTTCGCCCGGGCCGTGCACGCCCGCCGAAGCGGGTATCAGCGTGCCGCTCATCGAGCGCTTTGCCGGGAAAATTCCGATCCTGGGCGTGTGCCTGGGCCATCAAGCGATCGGAGTGGCGTTTGGCGGCCGGGTGATCCGCGCGCCACAGGTGATGCATGGCAAGACGAGCAAAATCCATCACGACCACAAAACGATTTTTCGCGGCTTGCCCCAGGATTTTCCGGCCACGCGCTACCATTCGCTGATCGTGGAGCGGAAGTCGCTGCCGCGAACGCTGGAAATTTCCGCCGAAACTGCCGACGGCACGATCATGGGCCTGCGTCACCGCAAATTTCGCGTCGAAGGCGTGCAGTTCCATCCCGAATCGGTGCTCACCGAAGTCGGTTACCGTCTCCTGCAGAATTTCCTGAGCATCTAACTACGAATCTTCCGTTCGCGGTTCTATTCTCTCTGCGAAAACGCGACAAAAGCCTCGAGCTTCTCTCGCGCCGCGCCCGTATCGATCGATTTCGCGGCCAGGCGCGCGCCATCGAGAAAATCTGTCGCCCGTCCGGCGGCAACGAGCGCCGCGGCAGCATTGGCGAGCACGATTTCGCGGTGCGGGCCGTGATCGCGGTAAAGCATCGGGCGGCCGAGGATTTTGTGGATGATCTCGGCATTCTGCTTCGCGTCGCCGCCTCGTATGGCGTCGAGCGGAGCGCGGCGCAAGCCGAAATCTTCCGGCGTCACGGTGTAGCTCCGCACGGTGCCGTCGCGCAGCTCGGCGATCTGCGTTTCACCGGAGATGGAGATTTCATCGAGGCCGTCCGCTCCGTGGACCACGAACGCTCGGCGCACACCAAGTTCACCCAGCGCGCGCGCCATCAATTCGGTCACGCTCGCGCTGTAAACGCCAACCACTTGCGCCGATGCTCCCGCCGGATTCGTCAGCGGCCCCAGCAGATTGAATATCGAGCGCGTTTTCAGCTCGCGGCGCGCCGCCATTGCGTGGCGTGTGGCCGCATGCACCGCCGGCGCAAAAAGAAATCCGATGCCCACCTCTTCAATCGACCGCGCCACGCGCTCCGCGGGCAAATCGATCCGCGCGCCAAGCTGTTCGAGCACATCGGCAGAACCGCAGCGCGAGCTGATCGAGCGGTTGCCGTGCTTCGCCACGCGCACGCCGGCGCCCGCCACCACGAATGCGGCGGCTGTGGAGACATTGAATGTGCCGGAAGCATCGCCGCCGGTGCCGCATGTATCGACCAGCGCCTCTTCGGCCTTGGAGTGGCCGGCGGGGAAAATAGGCGTGGCATGGCGCCGCATCGCTGTGGCGAATCCAACGAGCTCGTCGAGCGTTTCACCCTTGGTTCGCAAAGCCGTCAGAAGCGCTGCAATTTGGGCGTCCGTCGCATTGCCAGAGAGGATTTGTTCGGCCGCAGCCTCCGCTTCGCTTCGCGACAGGCTCGCTCCGGCTGAGATTTTTTCAAGCGCTTGCTGGATCATTGATTTTCACGGCATCGGGCCGCATGCAGCTGGAATTAGAAGACGATGCTCACCTTGCCCGGCCCGCGGGTTCCAAGTAAACTGAATCGCTTTGAGCGTTTACAAATTCTAGCATTATTAAGGTGAGCTTCGGGTCGTTCGCGGAACCAGCATGAAAATTCACGAATATCAGGCGAAGGCAATCCTCGCGAAATTCGGCGTTCCCGTGCCGCGCGGCGAAGTCGTAACCAAGAAGGACGAAGCGAGAGCCGCAGCGGAGCGTCTCGGGACACCCGTCGTGGTCGTGAAAGCGCAGATTCACGCGGGCGGCCGTGGCAAAGCCGGCGGAGTAAAAATCGCCAAATCCGCCGAAGAAGCGGCGACATTCGCCGAACGCATGCTGGGAATGCAACTCGTGACCCCGCAGACGGGCCCGGAGGGGCGCATCGTCCGGCGCGTTCTGGTGGAAGAAGGCCTCGACATCAAGCGCGAGCTTTACTTGAGCGTGCTCGTGGACCGCGCGGTGGGAGCGCCGGTGTTCATGGCCAGCACCGCCGGAGGGATGGAAATCGAACAAGTCGCGAAGGAACATCCGGAAGCGATCCTGCGCGAAACGATTCGCCCCGAGACGGGTTTTCAGGCCTATCACGCGCGCAAGCTCGCGTTTGGCCTCGGACTTTCCGCGGACCTGGTCCAAGCGGCGGTGCCGTTCTTGCAATCTCTCTACCGCGCGTTTGTCGAGACGGATTCTTCGCTCCTCGAAATTAATCCCTGCGTCGTCACGGGCGACGGCCGCCTGGTTGCGCTCGATGCCAAAGTAAATTTCGACGACAACGCACTCTATCGGCATCCTGAATTCAAGGAACTGCGCGACCTGGACGAAGAAACGCCGCTCGAAGTCGAAGCCTCCAAATACAAGCTCAACTACATCAAGCTCGACGGCACGATTGCGTGCATGGTCAATGGCGCGGGCCTGGCGATGGCCACCATGGACATCATCCAGCTGAGCGGCGGCAGCCCCGCGAATTTTCTGGACGTGGGCGGCGATGCTTCCGAGGAGCGCGTGAAAAACGCGTTCCGCATTCTGCTGAGCGATCCGAATGTGAAAGCCGTGTTCATCAACGTCTTCGGCGGCATTCTGCGCTGCGACATGCTGGCTAGCGGTATCGTGAGCGCGGCGAAGGAACTGCGATTCAAGGTTCCCGTGGTCGTGCGCATGGAAGGCACTAACGTTCGCGAGGGCCAGGAAATCCTGCGGAATTCGGGGCTGAATTTCGCCGTCGCGAACGGCATGAAGGACGGCGCGGAAAAGGCCGTGGCGCTCGCGGGTGGCGCGCGATGAGTATTCTTGTAAATAAAAGCACGCGCGTGGTCGTACAAGGCCTGACCGGGCGCGAAGGCAGCTTCCATTCGCAGCAGATGATTGACTACGGCACGAAGATCGTCGCTGGCGTCACGCCCGGCAAGGGCGGGACGAAGCATCTCGGCGTGCCGATCTTCAACACAGTTGCCGAAGCCGCCCGCGAGACCGGCGCGAACGCCGCGATGGCGTTCGTTCCTCCGCCGTTCGCAGCGGACGCGATCCTCGAAGCGGTGGACGCGGCGCTGCCCCTCGTCATTTGCATCGCCGAAGGGATACCCGTGCTCGACATGGTGCGCGTCGCCGCCGCGCTGAAGAATTCGAAGACGCGCCTGATCGGGCCGAATTGCCCGGGAACCATTTCTCCCGGCCAGTGCAAGCTCGGCATTATGCCCGGCTTCATCCACAAGCGGGGAAACGTCGGCGTCGTCAGCCGCAGCGGCACACTTACGTACGAAGCTGTCGGCCAGCTCACTGGACTCGGCATCGGCCAATCCACTTGCGTCGGCATCGGAGGCGATCCGATCATCGGGACGAGCTTTCTCGACGTGATTCGGATGTTCAACGATGATCCGGAAACCCACGCCATCGTGATGATCGGCGAGATCGGCGGCAACGCCGAGGAAATCGCGGCGGACTTCATCAGGAAGAATGTGAAGAAGCCAGTCGTCGGATTTATCGCCGGACAGACGGCGCCGCCGGGCCGCCGCATGGGCCATGCGGGCGCGATCATCAGCGGCGGGAAAGGCACTGCCAAGGAAAAATACGCTGCCTTGCGCGCCGCCGGGATTCACACCGTGCAAAGTCCCGCGGAGATCGGCCAGGCGATGGCCGCCGTTCTCGGCAAAGCGAAGCGGAAATCTGGATTGAAGGCGTCACCGAAGAAAATCGCTGCCGGTAAAGCGAAGACGCGCGCTAAGAAAAGGAAGTAGCATCCGATTTGAGCGGCGCAAGAAATCTAAAACACGGGAGAATCATCGAATGGCGGTTGAACGCACATTTGCAATCATCAAGCCGGACGCAGTGAAGCGCGGACTCACGGGCGAAATCCTCAGCCGCATCCATGCGGCGAAGTTCCAGATCGTGGCGCTCAAGTCGCTGCGGCTAACGAAAACCGAAGCCGAGAGCTTCTACGCCGTGCACCGCGAGCGGCCGTTTTTCGGCGAGCTGACGGATTTCATGAGCTCGGGCAAAGCGGTCGTTATGGTCCTTGAGGCGGAAGGCGCCATCGCGAAGTGGCGCGACACGATGGGTGCCACCGATCCCGCGAAGGCCGCGCCCGGCACCATCCGCAAGGAGCTCGGCACGAGCATCCAGTTCAACTGCACCCATGGCTCCGACGCACCCGCCACGGCCGCGTTCGAAATCGGCTACTTTTTCGCGGGGCTCGAACTGATCTGAGTTCGCCGTTCCTAGCGGCTCGAGAGAATCGCGCCGGGAATCGAGCTAGAATGGGGCCTCGAATCGTCCCATGGATCCGCTGCGCGAAATCGGGAAGCTGCTGCTCGTCGTCGGCGTCGTACTGATCGGCGCCGGGGCTCTGCTGATGTTCGGCGCGCGGCTTCCGTTTCGACTCGGCCGCTTGCCGGGCGACATTTCCTATCAAGGCCGCCATGGCAGCTTCTATTTCCCGATCGTCACCTGCATTGTCGTGAGCGTTGCCCTCACGCTGATCTTCTGGATCGTCAATTTCTTCCGCCGCTAGAGCCATGAGCCAATCGTCACTTTTCGATCTCGCGCCCGAGCGCCACATCTGGAAAGTCAGCGAGATCACCGAACGCATCGGCGATCTCCTGGAAAACGCGTTCCGCGACGTGTGGATCGAGGGCGAGGTCTCGAACTACCACGCCGCGCAATCGGGGCATCTCTATTTCACCCTGAAGGACGCGCGCTCGCAGATTCGCTGCGTCTGCTTTCGTGACCAGGTGCGCGGCCTGAAATTCCGCCCTGAGGACGGCTTGCACATCACGGTTCGCGGCTCGCTTGGCGTGTATGAACCGCGCGGCGAGTATCAGGTGTACGTCAGCCACATCGAGCCGGTGGGCCTCGGCGCGTTGCAGCTCGCCTTCGAGCAGCTCAAGAAAAGACTTCAAGATGAGGGCCTCTTCGACGAGGCGCGCAAGAAGCCGCTGCCCATCCTGCCGCGATGTATCGGCGTGGTCACGTCGCCTACGGGCGCCGCGATTCGCGACATCCTGCGCGTGCTCAAGCGGCGCTTCGCCAACCTGCACGTGCAGCTTTATCCCGTGAAGGTGCAGGGTGAGGGCGCGGCGGCCGAAATCGTCGCGGCGCTGCGGCATTTCAACCGCGCGAAGCTCGCGGACGTGGTGATTGTCGCGCGCGGCGGCGGATCGCTGGAAGACCTCTGGGTTTTCAACGAGGAAATCGTGGCGCGCGCGATTGCGGCGTCCGAGATTCCCGTGATCACGGGCATCGGGCATGAGACCGACTTCACGATTGCAGATTTTGTGGCCGACCTGCGCGCGCCGACGCCTTCGGCCGCGGCTGAAATCGTCGTGCAGTCGCGCCAGGAATTCGAGCGCCACATCGCCGCGCACTACCGCGACCTCGTCCAGCAGATGCGCTATCTGCTTTCCGAGCGCCGCCACCGCGTGCGCGATCTGCAAACCCATCGCGGATTTCGGCAGCTCGAACTGCTCGTGCGGAGGAGGCATCAACAGCTGGACGAGCTTTCCTCGTCCCTCGGCGTGGTCCTGCGGCTCAAGCTTGCGATGGCGCGGCAGCGTATGACTCGATCGGGCGCGCAACTTGCGTCTTTCGATGTGCGCGCGCGCGCGGCCGTGCTGCGCCGGCTCATCGAACAGCGTGGCGAAGCGCTGCGTGTCAGGATCGATCGCGCGCTCATCGCCAAACGCCATCGCTATGAGAAACTGAAGCTTCAGCTTGAAGAGCGCAGCCCACTGAATCTCCTTCAACGCGGCTACGCCATCGCCTATGACGCCTCGGGGAAAGTCCTGCGCTCGCCGGATCAAGTTGCGGTCGGCGACGACATTTCCGTCCGCCTCGCCCGCGGCCAGCTCGACGCCACCGTTCGCCGCAAAAGGAATTCCTGAAAATGTCCACAGGCGCGCACCATGGTGTTCCTCCTTGCGCTCACTAAAATGGAAGCATGGGCCAATGGTCCAAAGTCCACGCCCCGTTTAGGGCGCGGCGTAGAGCGGTGTCGAGCGGCCTCGTACGCGAGGCCGGCAGGGCCTCGTTTCGCCCGAAATTACCCGTCGCACCATGCCGAGTCCTTTCCCGCGTATCTCATTCAAAACAAAGGAAAGCGACACAGCTTAACCGTCACACTTTTCGCGTCGGTCATGCGCGAGTTTTGTGCGTGAATTTCGACTGCCGCGGAGTGAAACGTCGCGAAGTTCGGGCGCTATTCGTCGTCGCCCGTGCTGCTGGCGACCTTGAGCACGGCGAGGAAAGCTTCCTGGGGAATGTCCACTTTGCCGACGCGCTTCATGCGCTTCTTGCCTTCCTTCTGTTTTTCAAGGAGCTTGCGCTTGCGCGAGATGTCGCCGCCGTAGCATTTCGCGATCACGTTCTTGCGAATCGCGCTGATCGTTTCGCGCGCGATCACGCGGCTGCCGATGGCGGCCTGGATGGGCACCTCGAACATCTGGCGCGGGATCAGTTTTCGCAGTCGGCTGACCAAATCGTGGCCGCGGTCGTAGGATTGATCGCGATGGCAGATGACCGTCAGCGCGTCCACCGGCTCGCCGCCGACCAGTACGTCGAGCTTGACCAGATCCGATTCGCGGTAGCCCGAAAGGTGATAATCGAGCGAAGCGTAGCCGCGCGAAACGCTTTTCAGCCGGTCGTAGAAATCCAGAACGATCTCATTCAGCGCCATCTCGTAGGTGAGCATGATGCGCGTCGGCGAGAGGTACTCGAACTTCTTCTGCACGCCGCGCTTTTCCTCGCAGAGCGCAAGCACTCCGCCCACGGATTCCTCCGACGTGATGATCATCGCCGTCAGAATCGGTTCCTCGATTTTCTGGATCGAACTCGGCGGCGGGAATTTCGTGGGGTTGTCCACCTCCTTCACTTCGCCGTCGATGGTCGTGATGCGATATTGCACGCTCGGCGCCGTCGTGATCAGGTCAATATTGAATTCGCGCTCAAGCCGTTCCTGCGCTATTTCCATGTGCAGCAGGCCCAGAAATCCGCAGCGGAATCCGAAGCCGAGCGCCACCGAATTTTCCGGTTCGTAGAAAAAGGCGGCGTCGTTGAGCTGCAGCTTGCCGAGGGCATCGCGCAGCACTTCGTAGTCCGTCGCATTCACGGGGAAAAGTCCGGCGAAGACCATCGGCTTGATGGCCTCGAAACCGGGGAGCGGCGCGGCGGGACGGTTCGCTTCCACAACCGTGTCGCCCATGCGCGCGTCGGCCACGCGCTTGATATTGGCGATGATGAATCCCACGTCGCCCGCCGCCAGTTCCTTCAGCACCACGGGCTTGGGCGTGAGCGCTCCCAAAGCCTCGACCTCGTAGACTTCGTTGCCGGCGCAGAGGCGAATCTTCGTGCCGGGCGTGAGCCGGCCTTCCATCACGCGCACCAGCACCACCGCGCCGCGATAGATGTCGAACCAGGAATCGAATATCAATGCGCGCAGCGGAGCGTCCGCGGACCCCTTGGGAGGCGGAACGCGTTTCACTACCGCCTCGAGCACTTCATCCACTCCGAGCCCGCTCTTCGCGCTGATCGGGAGCGCGTCGTCGGCGGGAATAGCCAGAACGTTTTCGATTTGCTCCTTCGCGAAATCGATGCGCGCGGCAGGCAAGTCGATTTTGTTGATCACCGGGATGATCGCAAGGTTGTTCCGCGAGGCGAGAAAGGCGTTGGCGACCGTTTGAGCTTCCACACCCTGGCTGGCGTCCACCACCAGAAGCGCGCCTTCGCAGGCGGAAAGCGCGCGCGAAACTTCGTAGGAAAAATCCACGTGGCCCGGCGTGTCGATCAAGTTCAGTTGGTATTCGTGGCCGTCGCGCGCGGTGTAATGCAGTCGAATGCTTTTGGCTTTGATGGTGATTCCGCGTTCGCGTTCAAGGTCCATCGAGTCGAGCACCTGCGCGCTCATTTCGCGCTGGGAGAGTGCGCCGGTCAACTCCAGCAGCCGGTCGGCCAGAGTCGACTTCCCGTGGTCAATGTGCGCGATGATGCAGAAATTCCGAATGTACTGGGGATCCATCGAATGATCGAGTGTGCCACAGTTTCCGGTGTCCGGCCAGCCGCGCGCTCAGCGATTCGGCGCCGACGACCCACCGGAAGCGGCGAGTATGAATTCGGAAAGCAGATCGCCCAGGCTGCGGCTCGCGAATTGGAACTGCTTGTCGCGCGTCGCGAGGTCAAGCCATCCGAGGCAAATCAGCAAAGCCACTTCGGACCAGGATTCCGCGGCGGTTTCTGCGAATCCGATGTCGCGCAATACGTCCTCGATGAGGCGCGCTTTCCGCTTTTCGATCGCCGCCACGCGCGTCGCAACGCCCTCGTCTCCGCGGGCCCACGCCCGCAGGGCGATTTCCATGCGCATGCGCTTCGGGCTGGCGGTCCTTTCGAGGAATCTTGCCCACCGCGTTGCGGCGCTTGCTCCGTCGTCCCGGTTCAGCCAGTCGAGTTCACTGTCTTCCCAGCGGACCAGCAGACTATCGAGCAACTCTCCGCGATCGCGAAAGTGCCAGTAGAAGCTGCCCTTGCTGACGCCCAAGTCGCGCGCCAGCACCTCGACGCGCACGGATTCGACTCCCTGGCCGGCCAGGCGAGCCTGCGCGGCGCGTATCCAATCGTCCGGATGGAGGGAACCGACTCGGGCTGTCGCTGAAGTAGCCATACTGTGGCGTATGCATACGGTACCGTATGCAGTCCCGACAGTACTGGAATTCCAACGCGCGGTCAAGCCTTTAGGAATTCGTAGGATGAGTGATCACGTGGGCCGCCGATGTAACGGAGGGATCGTCGCCAAAATCGGGAAGCCAGTTGACGTTCGGCTCCCTGCGGAACCATGTGGTTTGTCGCTTGGAGAAGCGGCGGGTGGCTTGCTGGATGCGCAGTATTGCATCGGCCGTGGTTGCGTAGCCGCGTTCGATGTACTCGCGCAAATCCGAGTAGCCGATAAACTGAAAGGGCTTCGCGGCTGCGGGAACGCCTCGGGCAATCAGGCCGCGTACTTCCTCCAACCATCCGGCCGCGACCATGGCCTCGACACGCGC
Organism: Candidatus Acidiferrales bacterium; assembly: GCA_031296075.1. Lineage (GTDB taxonomy): Bacteria > Acidobacteriota > Terriglobia > Acidiferrales > UBA7541 > Palsa-295. The sequence goes on along the minus strand of JARLGK010000107.1, from coordinate 27,122 downwards.
GTTGATTCTGGCGTAGAGCGCTTCGCGCTGTGGCGCGAGGCCGATCTTGGTTACGTCGTAGCCTTCGAGTGCGGTTCGGCCGCCGCGATGAATTTCGCCGACCGGCTTTCCGGCGAGCTTTCGGATTTCGATGGCGCGGATGATCTTTTGCGTGTCGCGCGGGGCGATTTTGCTCGCGGCCTCTTTATCCATGCGCGCGAGCACGCGGTGCAGATATCCAGGCCCGTATTGCTTGGCTTTCTTTCGCAGGCGTTCGCGCAGCTCTTCGGATCGTTCGGGTGCGTCCGCCAGCCCTTCGAGCAGCGCGCGAAGATAAAGCCCCGTTCCCGCCGTGATAATTGGCAGATTGCCGCGCCGCCGCACATCTTCGAGCACCTCGAGCGCGCGCCGGCGATACTCTCCGGCGGTGAAGACTTCGTGTGGCTCGACCAGATCAACCAGATGGTGCGGGATGCCGCGCTGCTCGACGAAAGGGACCTTGCCCGTGCCGATGTCGAAATGGCGGTAGACCTGCGTGGAGTCGCAAACCAGGACTTCGCCGCCGAGGCGTTCGGCAAGGCTGATTCCCAGCGCCGATTTGCCCGAAGCGGTCGGCCCGAGAATCACGATCAGCCGCGCCAGTGCCTCCGGCGAAGGGGGGTTCATTTAGGAAGCATCCAGTACCGCACCAGCAGCGCCAGCAAAACGAGAGCGGCCAGCAGAAGGGCCCCGGCGACTTGCGTGCGGTTCAGTTTCAATGGAGGTTAACTTGTTCCGGCGGAATATTGTAAATGAACGCGATTCGTAATTTCAGAAAGGGTCCATGGAATTGAGAAGGCAGGGGCTCGAACGGGTTCGACGCGTGGATCGCCGACATCGCGGCATTATCGAGCGGTTCCTTTCCGGACGTTCTTTCGAGGGTTGGGTCCGGCGCCGAAACGCTGCCGTCCGGATTGATTTGAAAAGTGGTGAAGACGACGCCCCTCTCTCCCATGCGCACCGACTCGGGCATCACGGCCTCCCAATTGCGTTGAAGCGTGGCCAGGAGCCTGCGAATGTAGGCGGAAAAATCCACGCCCTGCGTATCCGACAGAACATCCACGCCGTTACCCATGCCCACTCCACGGCCTCCGCCTCCGGCCGCGGGTGGCCCGCCGCTATAGACAGGTGCCTGGCGCCCTTCGTGCGCTGCATTTTGCATCTGATCCTGGATCATCTTGCCCGGGGACGATGTGGGCAATTGGAGATTGAGCCGGTTGCTTGGCGTGGCGGGCAGAACGGGCTCCAAGTGCGATGGCACAGGCGTCGTCGGTATGGACGGCGGAGGATTCGGCGCCACCTCAAACTTAGGCCGCGGCGCTTCCGGCAGATCCGTTGGCGGCTTCTCCGGGCTCGGAGCCGGCGTCACGATCTGCGGTTTTTCAACGGGCGGAGCGACCTTGTGCAACGTTTCAGGACTGACCCGAACCTTGGGAGTCGGCGCGGCGGGCACGGGTGTCGAAGGCGGCGAATAGATCCAATTCGTCGGCAATTGGTTCCGAGCGATTTCCTCCGCCGACGGCTGTGGGAAAAGTTTCGGCGCGAAAATCAGAAAAGCGATCACAGCGACGTGCACCAGAATCGAGAGGACTCGCGTCACCAGGTCGGATTTCGCATCCTTCTTTTCTTCCGGCTCGATCAGCAGATTCGCGTCGCCGGTGGTGAAAATGTCTGGCTGGACGATTTCGCGAAGCTCCGCGGTCATTTCCGGCGCGTGCTCCGGAGTTTCGATTTCCTCGGCTGTGAGCGGCTCCACGTACGCAGGCACAACGGTGCGCGAATCGAGAATCTCGAGCGTGACGGCGGAGATGTGCTGCATCCTCTCGATCGGCTTGATGGCCATGCCGCGCGAAACGAGCGTGCGATCCACGAGCACGCCGAGCGGAAGATGCGAGGGAATGGTCGTCTTGCCGTCGAGCGGAGGCGCTTCGGACAATCCCGAGGGGACGACCGTCCGGTCATCCAGATAGGTGGTGACGCGGCTCGGCCTCTTCCTGGCCTCGTCTTTGGTGACGGGGCGCACGTCGACTGGAACCAATGTGCGCGGAATCATCGAACGTCCTGTGGAGAGAAAGCACCTAATTGGACGCGGCGCGCGTGGTCCAGGATGCCTGCCATCACGCGGTCGGCTAGCGCGAGAGCTCGGCGCCCGGCGGCGCCGTCCACGATGCCCGGCTTGCGGGTACGAACGGATTCAGCGAACGCGCGGAGTTCGGCGCGCAGCGGTTCTTCCGGAGCGGTCTCCAATTTCTCGAATCCGATGGCCGGCTGCGGACTGCCCGGCGTGACGCGAATGCGCAGTGCGTCCTGGCGCGCGAAATCGAGCGAGATGTACTCGTGTTCCTGGAAAAAACGCATCTTGCGGACGCGCTCGGTCGAAACGCGGCTGGCCGTGACGTTGGCGACAGTGCCCGTCTCGAACTCGATCCGCGCGTGGGCGATATCCACCTTGTCGGTGATCACGGGAATGCCGACGGCTTTCAGGTCGGCCACCGGCGAATCCACGAGCGAGAGGAGAATGTCGAGGTCGTGGATCATCACGTCGTAGACAACATCAATATCCAGGCTGCGCGGCGTGAAAATGCCCAACCGATGGACTTCGAAAAACATCGGGCGCAACACGATCTTTTTCGCCGCCACGACCGCCGGGTTGAAACGCTCGACATGGCCCACTTGCAGGATGCGTCCGGAGCGTGCCGCGGACACGATCAGCCGGTCGGCTTCTTCGAGCGAGGCGGCCATCGGCTTTTCAACCAGCACATCCAGGCCCGCATCGAGAAGCTGGCAGCCGATCTTCGCATGTTCTTTCGTAGGTACGGCGAGGCTAACGGCATTCACGCGCTGCGCGACCAGCGCGTCGAGATCGCGAATGACCTGCGTGCCGAATTCAGCGGCGATTTTGGCCGCACGATCCGCGTTCGTATCCACCACGCCGGCAAGTTCCACGCCGTCGAGCTCGCGCCAGACGCGAACGTGGTTCCGGCCGAACTCTCCGGCGCCAACCACGGCCACTCGAATGGGTCTTTCGTTCACGAAGTTTTCTTTGATGGCGCCGGTTCCGGAGGAAATGCCTGAATCGCAATGCCCGCATCGTCGGCGGCGCGAATCAGACTGTCGCGATCGAATAGAAGCGTCCGCCCGGCATCGATTGCGAGCGCCGTGGCATTGGAGCCGCGCATTACCTCGATCGTCTTCATTCCCACGACCGGCACGTCGAATCGCATATCCTGCCGCGGCTTGCTGACCTTCACGACAACGAGCCGCTGGCCGCCGGCGATTCGCGCGGCACGCTCGATGGTTTCATCGGTGCCTTCCATTGCCTCGATTGCGACGCACGCGCGTTGGCGGATCACGACGGTCTGCCCAAGATCGAGGCCGGCGATCTGCCCGGCGATCTGCCTGCCGTATTCGATGTCCGCCGCTTCCGCTTCGTCCGGCGCACGGTGGGTGAGGACTCCCGCGGCCGGCAGCAGCGGCCCGAGAAACTTCGTCGAATCCACGAGTTCGATGCCTTCGTCCTGAAGCACGCGGGCGACCGCTCCGATCAGGGAGTCCGTGTTTCTCGCCGGAAGCGAAAACAATAGTTTCGCGAGACGCCAATCCGGACGGATCGAGCTGAAAATCTTGTTGTGTTTTACCTGCCCGGCCATCACGGCGTGCTTTACTCCCTCTTGATGCATTAGTTCAATCCCGCGGCTGAGTTCGCCGAGGCTGATCCAGTGGAAACGCTTCGCGGCGCGCTCGAGCGTCGGCGAAGCCTCTTCACGAATGGCGATCACGGTCATCTCGATGCCCCGGCTGCGGGCTCCTTCGAGCACCAGAAACGGGAAATCGCCGTTTCCGGCGATCAAGCCCCAGCCCACCACCGTGTTTTGCGCGGTCGCTGCCATTCCGGCTCCTATTTCGTTAAGCCGCGATCGGCAACCGACTCGATGAACCGTATAAGTGCTTGGACGTCCTCGGAGTGAGAGAGGGTTCCGCGCATCTTCTCGACGGCCTGCGAGGTATTGAGCTTCGAGCGGAGAAGGAGCCGGTAAGCCTGCTCCAGCGTCTTAATGCGTTCCGCCGAGAATCCGTGGCGCTCGAGGCCGATCTTATTGATGCCATAGCAGCGCACTTCTCGCGGCCCTACGACCATCGAAAAAGGCGCGACGTCCTGCGTGATCACCGTGCCCGCGCCGATGTAGGAGTGCGAGCCGACGCGGGAAAACTGATGCAGCAGGCAAAACGCGCTGATCCCGGCGTAGTCCTCCACCACGATGTGCCCGGCGAGCTGCGCTCCATTGGTGAGGATCACGTGATCGCCGATCATGCAGTCGTGTCCGATGTGGGCGTAAGCCATGATCAGGTTGTGGCTGCCGATGCGAGTGGCGCCGCCACCTTTGATCGTGCCGCGGTGCACGGTGCAGAACTCGCGAAACTCGTTCGACTCGCCCACTTCGAGTCGCACGCGCTGGCCCGAATAGGTCAGATCCTGCGGGTCGCCGCCGACGATGGCGAAGGAGTGGACATGATTGTTGCGGCCCAATGTGGACGGTCCCTTGACCACGGCGTGCGATTCGAGAACGCAGCCATCGCCGAGCTCGACCTCGTCTCCTACGACCGCAAATGGCCCGATTCTTACGCCGCAGCCGATTCGCGCCGATGGCGAAACGACGGCCCGGGAATCAATTTCGCTCATCGCGCCTTCCCGGCGGGTTCCGTGGCGGGCGGCATTTCCGTTTCCAGATCCACCATCTTGCACATCAGCATGGCTTCGGCGGCCAGTTCGCCATTGACGGTGGCCTTGCCATGAAGCTTGCAGAAGCCCAGGCCTTCGCGCCAGGCGACGACATTCATTTCCAGCCTCAGCTGGTCCCCGGGCACGACGGGACGGCGGAAGCGGGCGTTATCAATCGAGACGAAATAGAGGAGCTTTTTTTCGCGGTCCGCCACTTCCTGAAGCAACAGAAAGCCTCCAGTTTGCGCCATCGACTCGATGATCAAGACACCCGGCATAATCGGCTTGCCAGGAAAATGCCCCTGAAAATAGCTTTCATTGATGGAGACGTTCTTTATTCCCACAATGCGCTTCCATCGTTCCATTTCTTCAATGCCGTCAATCAGCAGGAAGGGGTAGCGATGTGGGAGAACCTTTTGTATCTCGTTGATGTCGAGGAGCATGGTTGGCCTCTTAGCCTTTTATTTGGGGGCCGCTGAATCGAACAATTCTATACGAAATTGCAGGCAGGTGGGAATCGAGTGCTCCGGCGGGGCGTGCGTCAGTTCCTGGTTGGCGCGTGAATCAGGCATTTGGCCGATGGACTGTGTTACGAAATGCTCGATCCCGATCGATTGTCCGCTCCTGTGCGATCGGTGTAGAGTGGTTGGCAGTCTGGGCCCTCCCCTGGGATTTCAGTTAAGTCGAGAGGGAAAACCATGAAAAAACTTATTCAAGCAGGATTAGCCATCGCGGTGTTCATGCCAACGGCGGCTGCTGCGCAGAGCGTATTTGACGGCACGTGGAAGGTCGATATCGACAACGCGCAGTTTCCGACTAAACCCTACGTATACGTGCTTAAGGATGGCACATACAGATGCTCCTCGTGCGTCCCCCCAATCGAAGTCAAGGCAGATGGCCAGTATCACAAGGCGACCGGATCCCCATACTACGACTCGGTCAGCATTAAGGTCATCAATGATTGGTCGATCGCGGAAAGCGACAAGAAAAGCGGGAAGATCGTCACGACTACAACCACGACGATTTCCGCCGACGGAAAGACGATGAAGGTTGAATTCTCCGATAGCAGCAATACCAATGCTCAATCCGTGAAGGGAACTGCGGTCGCTACTCGTATTGCGCCGGGGCCAGCGGGATCTCACGCGATATCGGGATCCTGGAAGATGTCTAAGATGGAGAACGTGTCGGAAAATGCCTCGATGATTACGTTCAGGGTAGAGGCGGGCACCCTGCGTATGAGCAATCCGACTGGTCAATCGTACGCCGCGAAGTTAGACGGGACCGAAGCGCCGTTTAGGGGTGACCCCGGCCTTACCAGCGTCTCCGTGAAGCAGATCGATAAGAGCACGATCGAAGAAACCGACAAGCGTGACGGACAGGTGATCGGCGTTCAGCGCATGGAAGTCACACCCGACGGGAAGACCATTCATTTTACGGTGCACGATGTCCTGCAGAACACAACCACCACCGCTTCCGCGGCGAAACAGTAGAAAGCGGAGCCGAAAGAAACCGTCGTATTCTAGCTCGTCCACCCGCCAACTAACTCCTGATCGGTCGGATAATCGGAAACTGACCCACTACGCCCTGGCGGCGTTGCCGCTCGATGCCCCGGCTGATAGGATACGCGCGCGATGAGCGAAAACGGCACGATGATGCGAAGCCTGCGCCGTGAACTGCGCGGCCGGGAGCAGAAGCTGGTGCGGCTGCTTGGGAAGTTCGTCCGGTGCGAATCGCCAAGCCATCAAAAGGCGGCGGTGGATCGCTTCGGTGGCATCATCGCCAGCGAATGGCGGCGGCGTGGCGCGAAAGTCCGGATTTTGCGGCAGGCGAAGCGCGGAAATCATGTGCGCGCGGAGCTTTGGCTCGGCGAGGGGCGGCCGAAGGGGCAAATCTTAGTCATCGGGCACCTCGACACGGTATATGCGCTGGGGACGCTTGCGAAGATGCCGTTTCGGGTACGCGACGGGCGGGCATTCGGGCCGGGGACCTTTGATATGAAGGCGGGGCTGGTGCTCGCGCTCGCCGCGGTGGACGCGCTGCGCGCTGCGGGAGTGCGTCCGCGGAAGCGGCTGGTGTTTCTGTGGAACTCGGATGAAGAAATCGGCAGTCACACGTCGCGGAAGGCAATCGAGCGCGAAGCGCGAAGGAGCGACGCGGTGCTGGTTCTCGAACCAGCGGCTGGAGCACGCGGGAATCTGAAGACGGCGCGCAAGGGATTGGGCACGGCGGAATTGATCATTACCGGGCGTGGCGCTCACGCCGGTCTCGACCCGGGAGCGGGAGTGAACGCCGTGCACGAACTGGCGCTGCAGATATCGCGCCTGGAGCACATGAACGATCCGCGTCGCGGGATTGCGTTGCAGGCGACCGTGATCGAGGGCGGAACGGTTTCGAACGTGGTGCCGCATCACGCGCGAGCGGAAGTGGACATTCGCTACACGCACCTGGCGGATGCCTCGAAGATCAACCTCAAGCTGCGCGGCCTGCGAGCGATTTTGCCAGGCGCGCGGTTGGAGGTGCGCGGGGGGATCAATCGCCCGCCGCTGGAGCGGACTGCTGAGGTCGTCAAATTGTTTCACCACGCGCAGTCTCTTATGCGCGAGATGGGTTCGTCGCTCGGCGAAGCATGGGTCGGCGGCGGCTCCGACGGAAATTTCACGGCTGCGCTTGGCGTGCCCACGCTCGACGGTCTGGGCGCGATCGGCAATGGCGCGCACAGCTCGGTTGAGCATGTGATCATTCGCTCGCTGCCTGAGCGCGCCGCTTTGCTCGCGGGGCTTCTCGCCACTTTGTAATCGCGCAAGCCACAACCACTGCGTGATCGGCCGATGAAACGCGTTGCCGTTGATTAGCGCAGGTACGCGTGCTTGAGGTAGGCGACGGTCTGTTGATCGAGGTCGGCGTAATTCGAGCGCAACACTTCCTGCGCGGCGGCTTCGGTTGAAGGCGAAGTGGCCACGCGCTCGAGCAGGCGACTAATGTCGCTCACGCCTCCGGAATCGATGATCGATTCCACCACGGCGAGCGACCACGCGTACGCAAACGTGGCAGAATTACCGTCGAGCGACATCCACGAGCCTTCGAGCGCTCCGAGCGGCGGCGCCGCGCCCTGGTTGGCTGCTTCCACCAGTGCTCCGGCGTTCGACGTGCTCCGGCGGCCTTCCATCCATTGCGCAACACCTTCTTGTAGCCACGTAGGCGCTCGGTTGTTCGACTTCTGCCCGACGAAACTGTGCGTAAGCTCATGTTTGAGCACGCGCGCGAGCTCCGGCGTCACGGACGTCAGGCCCTGCACGGGAATGCGGAGCCGGCCATCGTTGAGCGCGCCGACCCATCCCGGGGCGCGGGTGATGTCCGCGAAAGCCTGCTCCGTGTAGAGGATGACCGCGATCTGTTCGCGGGGCGTGTAATCGAGTTGCGATTCCAGGTTGTTGAAGTCGTCTTCCAGGACGTGCAAGATGCCGCGCGCGAGATCGGGTGTGGCGCCGCCGTTGTATTTCAACGCGAAGTGAGCGGTCTCGCCCTCGCGATAGGTTTCTTCCTCGGCCTTGTCGCGCTGGGCCTTGTCGAGGGCCTGCTCGACTTCCGGATCGGGACGCAGCTTTTCGGCGCGCTGCCATTCCTCGATGGCGCGGTCCATTTTGTTCGCGCCGTAATACGCCCAGCCCATCAGCTTGGCGACGTCCGCCGAATCCGGGGAGGCGCGGCGGGCGTGTTCCAGCGGATCGAGAGCCTCGGTGAACTTGCTTTCGCGGAGATACAGGACGGCGAGATTCAACAGCAGGCCAATATTATCGGGTGCGAACGCGAGCGCCTGGCGATAGTGATCGATCGCCGCGTCGGTATCGCCCTTGCCGAGGAGGAATTGCGCGGCGGCGTATTGCGCGGCGGCCACTCGTGCAACGGCGGGCACGGAGCCGGATCGCGCGTCGGAATCCAGTTTCGAGAGGTACGCAAAATCGATCGCATTGTCGTGCACTGCCAGCGCTTGCACGTCTTCGTAGCCGCGAACCGGCTCTACCTGCGGCGCGGAAACAGGCGGTTCGGAGGATGCCTTGGAGGCGGACGAATATCCAAAACCGTCGTGCTCGATCCGGGCCACGATGGACTTGGGGATGGATAACTGGCCGGCGGGAGTCAGATACGTAACGTGTGCGGCGTCTTCGATGACGTTATCGGCCACAATGCGGCGGCCGTTCTTCAACACGATCGTATCGGCCGTGGCCGACGAAGAAATCGCGAGCACGAGCCAAACCGCCACTGGCATTGCGGGGCGCACCATCCAATTCTATCAATCCGGTGCACGGTCATGAGGCTGCTCAATGTCGGGTCATGCCCTAAATGGCACAGCGCGGATCAAGCGCGCCGCGCGAAGTGCGGGCGGCGTTCGTCTCCCGAGTCGTGGCGGAGTTCCAAATGTGGAATCTCGCTGAATCTGGCCGCAAAAGTTATTTTGATTTAAACTTGCGTCTTAGCTTCTCAGGTTTTATCCTATTGCGTCCTGAGCGAGCATCTAGGGTCAACAGAGTTGGGTTTCGGAATTTGGGCGCGGAAAGATCGTGCGCCGCTGTCAGACCTGTACCGCTTCGGACCGCGAATCGCGCCATCACGGGGTGTGGGGGCGCTGATTCCGGGCTTTTGACGCTCCTTCAGCAGATTACAGGCATTCATAAATTTCGTCCGGGGATACTGCGTGGCATCTGAGGGTTCACACAACACAGCTGGGGTTGCCGATCCCGATCCAATTATCGGACCGGGTCATACGTTCGAAACGGTAACCGACAAGATCAGTTCGATCGTTCTGACGCGCCCGGTGACGCCGGGCTGGGTCTTCGGTCTCCTGATCGCATTTGGCGCGTTGATGTTGTTGAACCTCACGATCACCCTGCTGATGATCAAGGGCGTGGGGATCTGGGGCATCCGCGTCCCGACCGCCTGGGGTTTCGCCATCGTCAACTTCGTCTGGTGGATCGGTATCGGCCACGCAGGCACGCTCATCTCCGCGATTCTTCTCCTGCTGCACCAGAAGTGGCGGACATCCATTAACCGCTTCGCCGAGGCAATGACGCTTTTTGCCGTGATGTGCGCCGGAATGTTCCCGCTGCTGCACATGGGCCGCCCGTGGATGTTCTTCTATCTGATGCCGTATCCCAATCCGATGTGGATGTGGCCGCAATTCCGCAGCCCGCTGGTCTGGGACGTATTCGCGGTGACGACCTACCTGACGGTATCGCTGCTGTTCTGGTTCGTGGGATTGATTCCCGACCTGGCGACGTTGCGCGATCGCGCCAAGAACAAGACCGCAAAGATCATCTACGGGATGCTGTCCATGGGCTGGCGCGGGTCGGCCATCCACTGGTCGCGCTATGAAACGGCGTCACTGTTGTTAGCGGGCCTCGCGACACCGCTCGTTGTTTCCGTCCACACCGTTGTGAGCTTCGATTTTACGATCGGCATCATTCCCGGATGGCATACCACGATCTTTCCGCCTTATTTCGTCGCCGGAGCCATCTATTCGGGTTTCGCGATGGTGCTGACGCTGGCCATCCCGATTCGCAAGTTCTATCACCTGGAAGATCTGGTGACTGCCCGGCATCTCGACATCATGGCCAAGGTCATGCTGGCGACGGGACTGATCGTGGCTTACGGTTACTTGATCGAAGCGTTCCTGGCGTTCTACAGCGGCGACCAGTACGAAATCTACATGATGAAGAACCGCTTCCACGGGCCGTACGCGCCGCTCTATTGGATGCTGATTTCCTGTAATATCATCATCCCGCAGCTGCTGTGGTCCCGGAAAGTGCGCCGCAACGTGGGGCTGCTGTTCGTCCTCTCGCTGGTCGTAAACATGGGAATGTGGCTCGAGCGGTTCGTGATCATCGTGATCAGCTTGAGCCGGGATTTCATTCCCTCGTCCTGGGGAATGTACTACCCGACAAGGTGGGATTGGGCGACGTACATCGGTACGTTCGGGCTGTTCTTTACTCTGTTCTTTCTCTTTATCCGCTTCCTGCCGATGATATCCATCGTGGAAGTGCGGTCGCTGGTGCACGAAACAAACGAAGAGAAGGGTCATTCATAGAAGGAACGACTTAGAGAACTGATGGCACAGATCTTTCATCGCAGCACGAACTTCATCTCGCGGCTGAGCATTTACGGCGCGGTGGTGATCATTGGAGCGTTGGGCTACGCGCTGTATGCGATCGCGATGTCGCCGTGGTACACGGATCAGAACGTCAAGCGGCAGCAGCCCGTGCCGTTCAGCCATCGCCACCATGCGGGCGAGCTGGGAATCGACTGCCGCTATTGCCATACGTCGGTCGAGAAATCGTCCTTCGCGGGAGTTCCCCCGACGCAGACCTGCATGACCTGCCATTCGCAGATCTGGACGAACGCTTCGATGCTCGAGCCCGTGCGTGCGAGCTACCGCGACGACAAGTCGATTGAATGGATTCGCGTAAACGCGCTGCCAGATTTCGTCTATTTCGACCACAGCATTCATGTGGCGAAGGGCGTCGGCTGCACCACGTGCCACGGACAAATCGCGGAAATGCCTTTGACGGAGCGCGCGGGCACCCTTTACATGTCGTGGTGCCTGGAGTGCCATCGCCAGCCCGAGAAGTACGTGCGGCCGAAATCGGAAGTTTTCAATCCATACTACGAGCCGCCTTCCGCAGGCGAACAACTCAAGATGGGGAAGAAGCTCGTGGCGGAATACAACATCAAGAGTTTGCAGACCTGTTCCACGTGTCACCGGTGATGAAAGCGAGACGATGAACGAAGATTCCATCGCGAAGAATTCGATCGACCTGGCTGCGGCGCGGGCGAAGCTCGCTGGCGCAGGCGCCCCGCGTCTCTGGCAGAGCCTCGAGGAGCTTTCGGGCACGAAAGAGTTCGTCGAATTTCGCGACCACGAATTTCCTCCGAGTGCGGGAAAAGGCAACGATGATATCAATCGCCGCGATGTGCTGAAACTGATGGCGGCTTCGGCGGCCATGGCTGGCCTGAGCGCATGCACGAAACTCCCCACCGAGAAGATCGTGCCTTACGTGCGTCCGCCCGAGGAAATTCTCCCCGGCCGCCCGCTCTTCTACGCTACATCTCTATTCCAGGCTGGAGTTGCCACGGGCGTGCTGGTTGAAAGCCATACGGGCCGGCCGACCAAGATCGAAGGGAATCCGGAGCATCCCGGAAGCCTCGGGTCTTCGGACATCTTCAGCCAGGCTTCGATCCTGAATTTCTACGATCCCGACCGTTCGCAGTCGGTGGTATTCGACGGGCGCGTCAGTACCTGGAGCGATTTTGCCGCGGAAATGGGCAATGCGCGGACGCGCCTGGCTCCCGCCAAGGGCGCGGGGATGCGCGTCCTCACCAAGACGATCACTTCTCCGACGCTTGGCGCGCAGATTAAAAGCCTGCTCGGGCAGTTTCCGGAAGCGAAATGGCACCAGTACGAAGTATGTGGCGGAGATTCCGTGCGCGAAGGCGCCCGGCTCGCATTTGGCCGGCCGGTCAATACCGTCTATCATTTAGATCAGGCCGATGTAATCGTTTCGCTCGACGCCGATTTTCTCAGCTGCGGCGCCGGGCACGTGCGCTACGCGCGCGAGTTTGGTTCCCGCCGCGATCTCAGCGCCGGGCCGGCGTCGAAGTTGAACCGTCTGTACGTCGCCGAAAGCATGCCGACGAGCACGGGAGCCGTGTCGGATCATCGCCTGCCCGTGCGCTCGGCGGACATTGACGATCTGGCGCGACAGCTTGCGGCCGCTGCGGGCGTCGCCGTGCCGCCAAGCGCGAACGCCAGCGCGAAAATTCCGGCCGCGTGGGTCGGAGCCGTCGGGCGCGATCTGGCCGCGCATCGCGGATCTTCGATTGTGATTGCGGGCGAGCACCAGCCGCCGTTCGTTCACGCACTCGCCCACGCCATGAACGCGGCGCTTGGCAACGTCGGCAAAACCGTCGTCTATACCGAATCCATCGAAGCAAATCCGGTCAACCAACTCGAATCCTTGCGCGAACTCGTCAATGATTTGAATGCCGGCCAGGTCGACTTCCTGGTTATCCTCGGAGCCAACCCGGTTTACGATGCGCCGGCTGACTTCAATTTTGCGACGGCGCTCCAAAACGCGAAGGTGCGCGTTCATTCCGGCCTCTACAATGACGAGACGGCCGAGCTCTGCCACTGGCACGCTCCGGCTGCCCACTCACTGGAATCCTGGAGCGATGGCCGCGCCTACGACGGCACGGCCGGAATTGTCCAGCCCTTGATCGCGCCGCTTTACGACGGTCATTCGGCGCATGAGATCATCGCCCTGTTCACCGGCGACGCCGCAAAGTCCGGCCACGATCTGGTTCGCGGCTACTGGCAAAGCCAGCGCCCCGAAAAGGACAAGGCTTTCGAAGCGCTCTGGGAAACTTCGTTGCACGATGGGCTGATCGCCGGCACCGCGCTGCCCGCAATTTCCGTGGCGCCGCATGCGGACTTCGTGGCTCTGGGACATACCCAAGCGGTGGGCAGCGATACGAGCCCGCTCGAGGTCGTCTTCCGCCCCGATCCTTCAATCGGTGACGGAGAATTCTCGAACAATTCGTGGCTGCAAGAGCTCCCGAAGCCCATCACGCGGCTCACCTGGGACAACGCCGCGATGATCAGCCCGGGCACGGCGCAGCAGCTCGGCTTGACCACCGGTGATTACGTCACGCTATCGCTCGCGCCCGCGGGCCGCAATATTAATGGCGGCATCTACATCGTGCCCGGGCACGCGGATAACTCGGTGACGCTGCACCTCGGATTCGGACGCTCTCGCGGCGGAAGCGTGGGCACGGGCCCTGGCTTCAATTCGTATCTGTTGCGCGCATCGTCCGCGCCATGGATTGCGCGCGGCGTGCAAGTCGCGAAAACCGGCAAGAAATACGAATTCGCGACCACGCAGGCGCAATACAACATCGATCTCAATGGGCACCCCGTGGAGGAGGAAAGCTCCGCTGCGGTGGGCCAGGGCGGCGAGCACGGGCGCGATCTCGTCCGGATTGCGACGATGGAGGAGTTCCGCAAGGATCCGAGCTTCGCCAAGAATCCCGAGGACGAAAAGACCAAGGACCTGACGATCTACCCCGGCTACAAATATGAAGGCTACGCGTGGGGCATGTCGATTGACCTGAACCGTTGCGTGGGTTGCAACGCGTGCGTGATCGCCTGCCAATCGGAAAACAACATCGCTGTGGTGGGCAAGGACCAGGTGGCGCGCGGCCGTGCGATGCACTGGATTCGCATCGACACGTATTTCCGCGGCAACCTCGACAATCCCGAGATGTACTACGAGCCGCTGCCCTGCATGCAGTGCGAGAACGCGCCTTGCGAGTATGTCTGCCCGGTCGGCGCCACCACCCACAATGCCGAGGGTCTGAACGACATGACCTACAACCGCTGCGTGGGCACGCGGTATTGCTCCAACAACTGCCCGTACAAGGTCCGCCGGTTCAATTTCTATCTTTACTCGGACTACAAGACGCCGAGCCTCTACGGCATGCGCAACCCGAATGTCACCGTGCGCAGCCGCGGAGTCATGGAAAAGTGCACCTACTGCGTGCAGCGGATCAATGCGGCGAAGATTCGGTCCGAGGAAGAGAATCGCTTGATCCGCGACGGCGAAATCATCACCGCGTGCCAGAGCGCCTGCCCGTCTGAAGCGATCGTGTTCGGCAACATCAACGATCCGAACAGCAAAGTTGCGAAGCTCAAGGCGCAGACGCGCGATTACGGTTTGCTCGAGGATTTGAACACGCGGCCGCGCACCACGTATCTCGCGCGCGTACGCAATCCGAACCCCGAGATTCGCGACTAGAATTTGAAGCAAGTGGGAGTGTGATCGGCAACATGGTCAAGCGGCCTATTTACGGATTGATGGCTGAGTTCGCGTCGCCCGAAGAGGTGCTCGCGGCGGCCCACCGCACGCATGAAGCGGGCTATCGCCGCATTGACGCGTTTTCGCCGATTCCCGTCGAGGGTCTGGCCGAAGCCGTAGGATTTGATTGGACGATCCTCCCGACTCTGGTTTTCTGCGGTGGCCTGGGCGGCGGATTGGCGGGTTTCGGCATGTGCTGGTACGCCAACGTGATTAGCTTTCCGCTGAACATCGGCGGGAAGCCGTTCAACAGCTGGCCGATGTGGATTCCCATCACTTTCGAGCTGACCATTCTCGGCGCGGCGCTCACGGCGGTGTTCGGGATGCTCGCGCTCAATGGGCTGCCTACGCCGTATCACCCGACGTTTAACGTCGAGCGGTTCGCGGCGGCGTCCACGGACCGTTTTTTCCTGTGCATCAAGGCGCGGGACCAGAAATTTGATCTCGCGCAGACGAAAGCGTTTCTGGAAGGCTTGCACCCGCATGGAGTATTCGAAATTGAGGACTGACCTGATACCCGGCGTTTTCGGAGCGCGCGGCAACACGCGGTCTGCGCGCTCGCTTGCGCGCGGCGTGACCGTCGCTTGCCTCGGCACGGTCGCCCTTTTGCTTTTCGGCTGCCGCCTGGACATGCACGTCCAGCCGAAATATTTGCCGTACGAGCCGACCGACTTCTTCGCCGACGGGCGTTCGGAGCGCCAGCCTGTTCCGGGTACGGTCGCCCGCGGGCAATTGCGTCTGGATGAGCTGATGTTCACGGGCCGGGAAAACGGAGTGGTGGTGGATAAATTTCCGTTCCCGATTACCAGGGCCGACCTCGATCGCGGCCGCGAGCGCTACAACGTCTATTGCACGCCCTGCCACGACTACACCGGCACGGGCCGGGGCATGATCGTCCAGCGCGGGTTTCCGCAGCCGCCCTCCTATCACATTCAGCGGTTGCGCGATGCGCCCGCCGGGCATTTCTATGAAGTGATGACCAATGGCTTCGGCGCCATGTACAGCTATGCGGCGCGCGTCGAACCCGCCGATCGCTGGAGAATTGCGGCTTACATTCGCGTGCTGCAGCTCGCGCGCAACTCCAAGATCGACGACGTGCCGGAATCCGAGCGCGGGAAGCTGACGCAGCAATCCGCGCAGCAGCCGTCGGGACAATCCATGGGGCAATCGCGATGACTTTGCCGAACATACTGCCGGACAACGTTCGGCTGCAAATCGATCGCGCGCAGAGGCGCGCGCTGGCTTTCGGCGTCGTCGGCCTCATCATTACCGTGGCGCTGGCGTTTGGCCTGAAGGATTGGACGCAGTTCTTCCATTCCTACCTGGTGGCGTACGTCTTCTGGATGGTGTTCGCGATGGGCTGCATGGCCATCCTCCAGCTTCATCACATGACCGGCGGCCGCTGGGGCCTTCCCATTCGCCGGATCCTGGAAGCCGGAACGCGCACGATACCGGCGATGACGGTCCTCTTTGTCCCCGTGCTTTTCGGCATGTCGCGGCTTTATCCCTGGATGCAGGCCGGTTCGCTGGGCGACGAACCCGCGGGCCATTTCCGGCGTGTCTATCTCGAGCCGCACTTTTTCATCGTGCGCGCGGTTATCTACTTCGCTATCTGGAATCTGCTGGCTGCCCTGTTGAACAAATGGTCGGCCGAGCAGGACCGCACCGGGGATCTGATCCTGAAGGATCGGATGTCGAGTCTGGCCGCGCCGGGAACGATTCTCTGGGCTCTGTCGTGGTCCTGGGCGATGGTGGATTGGGTCATGACGCTCGAGCCGACCTGGTATTCGTCCATCTACGGAATGGTTTTCATGGTGATCGCGTGCCTGGCCGCGCTTTCGTTCTCGGTTGTGATGCTGCGGATGCTCGATGGCTATCAGCCGCTGCACGATTCCTACGACCCGCCGCGGCTGAACGATATCGGCAACCTGATGCTGACGTTCACGTTGCTGTGGACTTACATGTCGTTTGCGCAGTTCCTGATCATTTGGTCCGGAAACCTGAAGCAGGAAATTCCCTGGGTCAAGGTGCGCGCCTTCGGACCGTGGGCTCCCGTGGCGGCAGCATTGCTGATCCTGCATTTCTTCGTGCCCTTCTTCATCCTGCTGCAGCGAGGCGTGAAGCGCCGCTTGCAGAGGCTTTCGGTCCTGGCGGTGTGGATGCTGGTCATTACCCTGGTGGACGTGTACTGGCTGATCGTGCCGTCGTTCCAGCAGTCGGGTCCGCGCATTCATGGGCTCGACGTATTTGCCGTGATTGGTATTGGCGGCGTGTGGGTCGGCGCGTACATGGCGCAGCTGAAAAAAATGCCGCTGCTGCCGCTGCACGATCCGCGGTTTGCGGGCGTCTTGGAGCATCAACATGGCGACTAAACACTCCTCGAAGCCGAATGCTCCGGTGGATGCGAGCGCGGGTTACGAGAAGCGCGACGTCAATATTAAGGGCCTGTTCCAGTTTGCGTTCTGGATGGCTGTGGTGCTTGCCGTGACTCTGGTTGGGATGAAATTTAGCTTTGATTCATTTAAGAAGGCGCAGCCCATGGGTGCAACAATGTCGCCCATGGTGAAGCCGACAGACCGAATGATTCCGCCGGGCCCGCTTTTGCAAGTGCGGCCGCATCAGGAGCTGCAGGACTACTGCGCCGCGCAGCAGCAGGACGTGAATTCCTACGCCTGGGTGGACCAACAGAGCGGGGTGGTGCGCATTCCGGTGGAGCGCGCGATGGAATTGATTCTGGCGCGGGGATTGCCGGCGCGCGCGGCGAACGAAGCGTCCGGTCCCGGTTCGTATACTCCGGAGGCGCTGCCGACCGTGGCCGGCGAAGCCGATGTGCAGGGCCAGTGCGGGTATTTGACCGAACCAACCGAGGCGGATAAGGAACGCGCCGCCGCCGCGGGCGAGGCGAAAGAGTAGTGCGCACTAACGCGAGACGGATTTTGGAAGCGAAAGAAGAGAGCGGAAAAACAGTGCAGCTTCGAATCAATTCGGCGCAAGCGTGGGTGATGGGCGCGGCCCTCGTCGCGGCTCTGCTCGTGCATCCTTCGCCAGCGGCGGCGCAATTCACCGACCCGACGCAGGGGATCGGCGTGCGTCCGGAGCTGCTCAAGGAAGTCGGCGTTGACCAGAAGCTCAATGACGAAATTCCGCTCAACCTCAAGTTTCGCGACGAGCACGGAAATCCCGTCGAGCTCGCGCAGTTTTTCGCCGGCAAGCCGGTGATTCTCACGCTGGTCTATTACAATTGCCCGATGCTTTGCACCCAGGTGCTCAATGGACTCGACCGCAGCCTGCAATCGATTCCCATGGAGATCGGCAAGGATTTCAACGTCGTGACGGTGAGCATCGACCCGACCGACAGGCCGGTGGTGGCCGAGGCCAAGCAGGCGATGTATGCGGGAATGTACCAGCGGCCGGGCGCGCAGTACGGCTGGCATTTTCTGACCGGGGAAGAGCCTGAGATCAAGCGCCTCGCGGACGCAGTGGGCTTCCGCTACGCCTACGATCCCGATTCGAAGCAGTACGCCCACGCCAGCGCGATCATGCTGCTGACGCCCGAAGGAAAGATTTCTCGTTACTTCTACGGCGTCAGCTATCCGGAACGCGACTTGCGCCTGGGGCTGGTCGAGGCGTCGCAAGGGAAAATTGGTTCGCCGGTTGATCAGATTCTGCTCTTTTGCTATCACTACGATCCGCACACCGGGAAATACGGCCTGTTGATTTCGCGCGTGCTTCAGCTCGGGGGCCTTCTGACGGTGCTGGTCGGCGGGATTTTTCTGATCTTTTTGTTTCGGGGCGAGCACTACTCGCTCCCCGGGCACAAGGCGTAAATCAGGCTCGGCGGAGTACGCCAGGCCTGCAAAGGATCGCAACGGAACTGTGATGATGGGCTTCCTTCAATCCGGGTTTGATTCGCTGGCGGCCATGGCTGCCATGATGCCGCTGCAACCGCCCGCTGCTTCCACGATCGCCAATAGCGTGGACCAGCTCTACTTGATGCTGTCCGGCATCACGATTTTCTTCAGCGTGCTGATTTTTTCGATCATTTTCTACTTCATGCTGAAGTATCGCAGGAAATCACCGAATGAATCGGGCACCCAAACGCACACCCCGATGAGCCTCGAGCTGACCTGGACGATTATTCCTTCGCTGATCTGCGTGGGCCTGTTCGTCTGGTCCTCGAGCCTGTACGTCCGCAACGGGCGCCCGCCGGCGTCCTCGACGGAAATCTTTGTGATCGGCAAGCAGTGGATGTGGCACCTGCAGCATCCGGAAGGGCCGCGCGAAATCAACGAGCTGCACGTGCCGGTGGGCGTGCCCGTCAAGCTGACCATGACTTCGCAGGACGTGATTCACGACTTCTACATTCCCGCATTTCGCGTGAAGAAGGACGTGCTGCCCGGCCGTTACTCCTCGATCTGGTTCCAGCCGACCGAGACGGGCACCTTCCATCTTTTTTGCGCGCAATATTGCGGCACGAACCACTCCGAGATGATCGGCTGGGTGTACGTGATGTCCCCAACGGATTATGCCGTGTGGCTTGCGGGTGGCGAGAAAACTGAATCGATGGCGGCGCAGGGCGAACGCTTATACAGCCAGTTCGGATGCGGCAACTGCCACTCGCCGGAAGCAGGAAGCCATGCTCCATCGCTTGCGGGAATTTACGGCAAGCCGCAAAAGATGCAGAGCGGCGAAACGCGAATCGTGGATGAAGCTTTGATCCGGCAGGCCATCTACTTTCCCAATTCCGTTCACTTGCCGAACTATCAGTCGATCATGCCCACCTACCAGGGGCAGATCGACGAGGAACAGATGCTCCAGCTGATCGCCTATGTGAAGTCGCTTGGCTCGGAAGAAAGGATGAACGGCAAATGAGTACGAGCCAGGAAAAGCCGGTCGAATCCGGCGTGAACTATCTCAACGCAACCTACGGCATCCGGTCGTGGCTGCTGACGCTGGACCACAAGCGCATCGGTCTGCTGTATCTCGGGTCCATCACGCTGATGTTTTTCGTGGGCGGAATGGCGGCGGTTCTGATGCGCCTGCATCTGACGGAGCCGCAGGGCGCGCTGTTCGAGCCGGAAACCTACAACAAGCTGTTTTCCACGCACGGGATCATCATGGTGTTTTTCTTTCTGGTTCCGTCGATTCCGGCGACGCTCGGAAATTTCCTGATTCCCCTGATGATCGGGGCGCGCGACGTCGCGTTTCCGAAACTGAATCTGATGAGCTGGTACATTTTCATTACCGGCGCGGCCCTCGCGCTCTATGCGACGCTTTCCGGCGGCGTGGACACGGGCTGGACGTTTTATCCGCCCTACAGCAGCTTGTACTCGCATACCCAGGTGGTTGCCGTGGCTCTCGGAGTTTTCGTCGCCGGTTTTTCCTCAATCCTCACCGGGCTGAACTTCATCGTCACCATCCACAAGATGCGCGCGCCCGGCATGACCTGGTTCCGGCTGCCGCTGTTCATTTGGGCCATGTACGCGACGAGCCTCATTTTCGTTCTTGGCACGCCGGTGATTGCCATCACGCTTTTCTTGCTCGGTATGGAACGTATCCTGCACGTCGGAATCTTCGATCCCTCCGTCGGCGGCGATCCGCTTCTGTTCCAGCATCTTTTCTGGTTTTATTCCCATCCGGCCGTGTACATCATGATTTTGCCCGGCATGGGGGTGGTCAGCGAATTGATTACCGCGTTTTCGCGAAAGAAAATATTCGGGTACGCCTTCGTGGCGTTTTCGAGCTTGTCCATCGCCGTGATCAGCTTCGTCGTTTGGGGCCACCACATGTTCGTCACGGGCCAGTCGATTTACGCGGGCCTGGTCTTCTCCGTGTTGAGCTTCCTGGTCGCGATCCCGTCGGCGGTCAAGGTGTTCAACTGGACGGCCACACTGTATAAGGGTTCGATTTCCTACGAAGCGCCGATGCTGTACGCGTTGGGCTTCATCGGACTGTTCACCATCGGCGGTCTGACCGGACTGTTCCTCGCCGCGCTGGCTACCGACGTCCATCTGAACGGCACCTATTTCATCGTCGCGCATTTCCATTATGTGATGGTCGGCGGCGCGGTAATGGCCTATATGGGCGGACTGCACTTCTGGTGGCCGAAGATTACCGGGCGCCTCTACCCGGACCTCTGGGCGCGCATCGCTGCGGCGATCATTTTCATCGGTTTCAACCTGACGTTCTTCCCGCAGTTTGTGCTCGGCTATCTGGGGATGCCTCGGCGTTACGCGATCTATCCCGCGGAGTTTCAGGTGCTCAACGTGATGTCTTCGGCAGGCGCCTCGATCCTCGGCATCGGATACATCATTCCGCTCGTCTATTTTATTTGGTCCATGCGATACGGCCCACCGGCGGGCAAGAATCCCTGGGGAGCGAAGGGTCTCGAGTGGACCACGCAATCGCCGCCGCTGACGCAGAATTTCGAGGAAATACCCATCGTGACCGAAGACGCATATAACTACGCATCCGAGGCGGCCCATGTCTGAACTCGCCCACGGCGCGCATCCGCAGGGATTCGCCCATCAGTTCGAGGACGTCGAGCAGCAGCGCGACGCTGGGCGGCTCGGCATGTGGGTATTCCTGGTCACGGAAATCCTGTTCTTCGGCGGGATGTTCGCTTCGTACACCATCTATCGCGCGCTGCACTATGAGTCGTTCGTCACTGGCAGCCATTTGCTAAAAGTCAGATTTGGCGCCACCAACACATACGTGCTGATCGGCAGCAGCTTGACCATGGCGCTCGCGATTCGCGCCGCGCAAACCGGCAAGAAGAAGGGCCAGATCATCTTCTGGCTGATCCTGACCATGATCCTCGGCGCCGCGTTCATCGGGATCAAGCTCCACTATGAGTGGTTTCGCGACTACCAGGAAGGTCTCATTCCGGGAGTGCAGTGGTTTTACAATGGACCCCATGCCCCGGGCGTGAAGATGTTCATGTGTTTCTATTTCTTCATGACCGGCCTGCACGCCATCCACATGGTGGCTGGACTCGGCATCTTGACGGTGCTGGTGATCATGACGGCGCGGAACAAGTTCTCGCCCGAATACTACGCGCCGCTTGAGATCAGCGGGCTGTATTGGCACTTCGTTGATATCGTCTGGATTTTCCTTTTCGCGCTGCTGTACCTGATTGGCGGGCGCTACCCGGGGAGTTGATCGCCGATGTCTAATCATTCCGAGCAATCCGGCCCCGTCGGGCACGTCGTGCCCGTCAGCACGTACATCATCGTTTTCATTTCGCTGATGGCTGGGACAGCCCTTACCACGGGCGTCGCGTACATTGACTTGGGTCGTTGGAACACGGTCGTGGCACTCACGATTGCCGTCACGAAAATGGTGCTGGTCGTTTTGTTCTTCATGCACGTGAAATACGCGACCGGCCTGACGAGGGTTGTGATTCTGGCCGGCTTCTTCTGGCTGGGAATCATGATCACGCTGTCGTGCTCGGACGAACTCACCCGCACTTGGGAAATCGTACCGCAGGGCTGGAACATGATCGTTCCGCTCGTTTCCCGCCTCTTCTAGTCGCGTTCGAGCGAATTCCGAAATAGTTCTCTCGATCATCGTCCGAAATTCCGAGCGATCTCCGTCCAAATGAGAGTTCGCGGAGTGACTTTGGCTAGGACTTGTACGCGCGGAAGGCGACGACGGCGTTGAGCCCGCCGAAGGCGAAGGAATTCGAGAGGGCTGCGCGAACGCGGACGGCGCGCGACTGATTCGGGATGTAGTCGAGGTCGCACTCTGGGTCACGCTCGGTGAAATTGGCGGTGGGCGGCAGGATGCCGTGGTGGAGCGCCATAATCGTGGCGATCGCCTCGAGGGCGCCGGCAGCGCCGAGCGCGTGGCCGTGCATGGATTTCGTGGAGCTGACGGCGAGCTTGTCCGCGTGCGCGCCAAATACTTCGCGGATCGCCTTCGTCTCGATGGGATCGTTGCCCGCCGTGCCGGTACCGTGCGCGTTGATGTAGCCGACTTCCTCGGGCGCCATTCCCGCTTCGCGCAGAGCGCCGCGCATGGCGCGCGCAGGGCCATCCACGGTCGGCTGAGTAAGGTGGTGAGCGTCGGAAGTCATGCCCATGCCGCAGACCTCGGCGTAAATTCTCGCTCCGCGCGCTTGCGCGGCTTCCATCGGCTCGAGAATCATCATCGCGCCGCCCTCGCCCAGGATCATGCCGCGGCGATCCTTGCTGAAGGGACGGCAGGTGTCCGGCGCGACCACGCGCATGGCTTCCCAGGCTTTCAGCATGCCGATGGTGAAGAACGCCTCGGCGCCGCCGGTGACGGCGAGATCGGCTTCGCCATCGCGCACCAGGCGAAACGCCTGTCCGATGGCGTGGTTGGCCGACGAGCAGGCCGTCGAAACGGTATAGACCGGGCCCGCAAGCCCTAGATCCATCGAGATGTGGCTGGCGCCGGCGTTGGCCATAGTCTTCGGAATCGTGAGCGGGTGGACGCGGCCGCGGCCGTGGACCCATAGGTCTTCAAAGCCCACTTCAATCGCTGACTGGCCGCCGACGGCCGAGCCGCAGACGATCGCGGCGTTTTCGCGCAGCTCCGGCGTGAGCGAAATTCCCGAATCCTTGAACGCTTCGCGCGCGGCGACAACGGAAAATTGCGCGAAGCGGTCGAGCTGCGTGTCCTTTCCGCCCGCGAAATGCTTCAGGGGATCGAAGCCGCGGACCTGCGCGCCGTTTTGCATTTTGAGGCCGACGCCGGCGACATCGGGGACGCTGACGGGGCCAATGCCGGAGCGGCCATTGCGGAGCGATTCCCAGTTTTCAGCGAGGTTCAGGCCGAGGGCTGAAATGATTCCGAGCCCTGTGATGGCGACACGGCGCGAGGCCATTCGTCAGACCGCCGGGCTGGCTGAACCGGCCGCGTTGGGCGGGGCGGCCGCGAGGATCTTCTTGACGCCCACGACGATGTCGTTGACGGTCTTGATGGAGCGAACGTCGTCGTCCGGAATCGAGATCTTGAAGGCGTTTTCGAGTTCAAACAGAAGCGTGAAAACATCGAGGGAATCGATGCCCATTTCCTGGAGGTTGGTGTCGATCTTAATGTTCTCGGCCGGGATGCGCTTCACGGACGCGAGTGTGGCGATCACTTTTTCCGCTACCGCATCAGCCATCAAACTTCACCCCCGTCGGTGAAAAGCGGTGTCCCCAGGGGCGAATTCCCCCGCAGGTATCCACGCAGGCCAAGAAAGTTGCGTTTGTATAGACAAAACGTAGCCCATGCCAAGCAAGAAATCAAATTCTAGCAGGAGTGCCGTCCGGACGGGTGGGTCTTTTTCCGCAGCCGCTTTGCGCCCTTGGCCAATGGCCATGCGACGCACCTGCAGCGGTTCAAGACGGGGAAGCAGAGTTCGTGTGGCATAATATTGCACACGGGGGCGGAGCACTGATTTCGGCGCTTTCTCCTAGTGGATTTCGTGACATTTCGACAGAAAATTCGCAAGAAGATGGCCGCGGCGCATCGCCGGATGAGGGAACTGCAGAAGCTCGCCAAGGCCCTCGTCTCGACCAGCCATCCGCTGCTGGTCCATATCATCCCGATACGCCGCTGCAATCTGGCCTGCACGTATTGCAACGAGTTTGACGATTTTTCGAAACCGGTGCCGGCCGAGGAAATGTTCCGGCGCATTGACCGGTTGGGCGCCATGGGCACCGCGGCGGTGACGATCAGCGGCGGTGAGCCACTGCTGCATCCCGAACTCGACGCCATCATCGCGCGCATCCGCAAGAACGGCATGCTCGCCGGCATGATCACCAATGGCTACTTGCTGGTGGCCGATCGCATCGCGCGCTTGAACCGCGCAGGGCTCGAGCACCTGCAGATCAGCATTGACAACGTGCAGCCCGACGACGTTTCGAAGAAGAGCCTCAAAGTTCTCGACCAGAAACTGGCGCTGCTGGCCGAACACGCCGAATTCCACGTGAACATCAATTCAGTGCTCGGTAGCGGCGTCCGCAATCCCGAGGACGCGCTCACCGTGGCGCACCGAGCACTGGAGCTGGGCTTCACGTCCACGGTCGGGATTCTGCACGACGGCAACGGACAGCTGCAGCCGCTCGGCACGCGCGAGCGGGAAATTTTCGAAGAGATCATGTCTCTCGGCAAGGCATCGTTCACGCGCGTCAACGGATTCCAGCACAATATCGCCGCAGGCCGCGAGAATCAGTGGCGCTGCCGCGCGGGCTCGCGCTACCTGTACATCTGCGAGGATGGCCTGGTGCATTATTGCTCGCAGCAGCGCGGCTATCCGGGCATCCCGCTCGCCGAATACACGGCCGAGCAACGCCAGCGCGAATTCCTCACGAAGAAGAGTTGCGCTCCCCGTTGCACCGTGTCCTGCGTTCACCAGATTTCCGTGGTGGACGCGTGGCGCGCTCCGCAAACTTTCGACGGCGGCCCGTCGGCTGCTCCGGGTTCCCTGATACAGGTCACCGGCCCGGCCACGCGCGATTAACGCACTCGAATTCCCTTCCAAGAATCGGCGGCAGCCAGTCCGATTGTGCTTTCCCAATCTTGCAGAGGCGATATCATCTCTCCGAATCGTTGCGTGATTCCGATCATGCTGAAACGTTTATTTTTCCATTACATTGCCGAAGAAGCGCGGCCGATGCTGCGTCTGGCGATTCCGCTCGTGCTCGCAGAGCTCGGCTGGATGACGATGGGCGTGGTGGACACGATGATGGTCGGACGTCAGGCGAACAGCGCCGTGGCGATTGGCGCCGTCAGCCTCGGGAGCATTGCTTACTATGTCGTGGCAATTTTCGGCACCGGGCTGATGCTGGGGCTCGACACGCTGGTTTCGCACTCCTACGGAGCGGGCGACCTGCACGATGCGCACAGGTCGCTCGTGAACGGCGTCTATTTGAGCCTCGCCCTTGCGCCGGTTTTGATGGGCGTCGTGTGGCTTTGGGGGCCGGTGTTGCGTGCGCTCCATATTCAGCAGTCGGTGCTGGATCAGGCGATCCCTTATCTGCGGGCGCTCAATTGGAGTACGCTTCCGCTTCTCCTCTACTTCGTTTTTCGGAGGTACCTGCAAGGGATTGATCTGGCCAAGCCGGTGATGTTTTCGTTGATCACCGCGAACCTCGTGAACGTGGCGGGCAACTGGGCGCTGATCTACGGTCACCTGGGACACCGCGCCATGGGCACGGTTGGGTCGGGCTGGGCGACGTGCGCGGCGCGCATCTACATGGCTGCTGTTCTGCTGGGCTACTGCGCGTATTACGACATTCGCTACGAGGTTGGCCTGCGCCACGCTTCGCCGTGGCCCAACATGCCGCGTGTCTGGCGTCTCGTGAGCCTGGGATTCCCGGCGGCGACGCAACTGGGGCTGGAGGTCGGTGTGTTCGCGGTGACCACGGCGCTGATTGGCAGGCTGGGAGCGGTTCCGCTGGCGAGCCACCAGATCGCGCTGAACACCGCGAGCTTCACCTATATGGTGCCGCTGGGTCTCGGCTCGGCGGCGGCGGTGCGCGTGGGGCAGGCGCTCGGACGGCGTGATCCGCACGCGGCGAGCCGCGCTGGCTGGACTGCCATGCTACTCGGCGCGGGCTTTATGACGTGCACGGCGCTCATTTTCTGGCTGGCGCCGGGTGCGATCGTGCGCATCTACTCGCCCGATCCGGCGGTGATTCGAGCCGCGAGCGGGTTGCTGTTCGTCGCCGCGTTCTTCCAACTATTTGATGGCTTGCAAGCCGTGGCTACGGGCGCGCTGCGCGGCGCCGGCGACACGCGCACACCGATGATCTGGTCGGCGGCTCTTTACTGGTTGGTGGGACTGCCCGTCGGCGCGTACCTTTGTTTCCGCGAGGGGTGGGGCGCGGCGGGATTGTGGACGGGATTGTGCGTGGCGCTGATCCTGATCGGGTGCGCGCTGCTGTATTTTTGGCGCCGCAGCGAACGACGATTTACAGCCCGCGCGATTTCAACTCCGCTGGCGTCTTGAGCCATTCGAAGCGCCGGTGATATCCTGACCTGGCGAGATGCGGCGAGAATCCAGCAGCGTGTTTGGAGTTCCCGATCTCTTCCGTTGCTTGTCGCTGAAATATCCTAATCGATCCACCATGCGCCGCCCGATAACCATCCGCGCCTGAAAATAAATGGCCGCCACCGCCGAATACGCTCACCCTCTGCCGGCGATCAACCCGTGGCTCATTGCGGCCACGGTGATGATGGCCACGTTCATGGAAGTTCTGGACACGAGCGTTGCTAACGTCTCGCTGCCTCATATCGCCGGCAATCTTTCGGCGGGGGGGGACGAGAGCACGGGGGTTCTCACGTCCTACCTGGTTTCCAATGCCATCGTACTGCCGCTGAGCGGATGGTTTTCCGCGCTATTTGGCCGCAAGAGATTCTTCCTCGGCTGCGTGGTGCTCTTCACTCTCAGCTCTCTGCTTTGCGGACTGGCGCCGTCGTTGCCAATGCTGGTCTTGTTTCGCGTGATTCAGGGCCTCGGCGGC
>JARLGK010000106.1 GCA_031296075.1 Candidatus Acidiferrales bacterium | reverse complement strand
TGCGGTAGACTTCCTTCTTTTCATCCCACGACAAATCCGGATCGAATTCCACGTTGAGCGTCGTGGCGAGCATTTCCGCCGCAAGTTCCTCGGTGTATTCGCCCGCGACCTCTTCGGTCTCGCCGAACGAATGATGCTCGGAAAGATACCCGTACATGGACTTGTCGCCGGGAAGCGCAAGACCCACGCCCGCCGCAATCAACCGGTGCGGTTCGCGCGTCTGGTTTTCGCTGATGACGGTGAACGCGACCTGGCCGGGCTTGAGGTGCTTGAGACCTTCGCTGCGGGAAATCAGTTTGCAGGAAGGCGGGAAAATGGAGGAGACGCGAACGATGTTGCAAGCAGCAATGCCCGCGTTGCGCAATGCGAGCTCGAAGCTCGACAGGCGTTCGCGGTGCTTTCCGACTCCCTTGGTGAGGAAAATGTTCTTCGCGACGAACGCCATGAGTCTTGCCGGAGTGCGGTGCCTCCTGAAATCTCAACCGAAAAATTCTGCGCTCGAAAATTAGCAAGCGTGCGCAGCGATGTCAACTTATTTCACGTGTTTGGGAAATTACAGTTGTGTGAACGAGGACACCGGCGCGCGGTGGAGCGAGTTCACTCCTGATTACAGATGACAATGCAGGGAGCCAGGGCGTCGGCGATCAATCTCAGCTCCCGGAGCTGCGGATGAGTGAAATCCGGGCCGGCGTCGGTCATGGCTTTGCCTTTTCGGGACACCTGAATGACGCCGATAACCTTGCCGCTCGACTGAATGGGCGAGCTCATGATCTTCTGGATGGGATCGCCGCGCTGTTCATCGGCGATGGGCACCGCTTCGAAGACGGATGCGTGGGGAACCACCGAAAAATGATTGATCAGCTCGGGCCGTTTTTCACGCACCGTGCGCGCGGCCAGAGAATTCGTGCTCGATAGCGGGATCTGGCCGACGGTGCGCAGGTTGTGCGGCGTGAGAAATCGCAGCGCGCGACCATCCGCGGTGAGGCCAAGAATGGCGACTTCGTGCGTCTGCAATCCGAAATTCTTGCTGATCAATTCCTGGGCGCGAACGAGCTGGATCGGCTCGCCGTCGCCGCCCTTTCGCGCGACGTCGGTCGCCCACTTCTTCAATTCGCCAATATGTTCGCTGGCCATCTTCGGTGTGTCTTTCCGGACGCGAAGTCTGATACAGGATACTCCCGGTCCGGATTTCGTCCGAGCATGACTCGCGGGGAAGTGCGCCGAATGCAACACGCGTTTGGGCGCTATACGGCGCTGGAACGCCACGGCGACGGGAAAGTTTTGGTATATCCTTAGCCGGAGCGGAAGTTGGAGGAAGCCGCGCGGGGAATCGCGGCTTTGGCGGGACCGCTCACGACTTGCCGTGCACGGGGGGCGTTTTGTCGTCGCTTGCGATTGATCCTCGAACCGAAATCTCCGCCAAGGCTCGCGAGCTTCATTTTCGTTCGCTGGTCGTAGACACGCACACGGACACGACGCAGCGGTTCATATATGGCGATTTCGATCTGGGTGAGCGCCACGCCGATGGGTCGGTGGACATCCCGCGGATGCGCGAGGGCGGGCTGGGTGCGATCTTTTTCGCGGTCTGGATAAAAGGCACAGCTACCGGGCCGAAGGCGGTCGAGCGCGCGCTCGCACAGATCGAGGCGATTCGCCGGCAGGTCGCCGCACATCCCAAAGATTTGGCGCCGGCGAGAACCGCGGCAGACATACGGCGCGCGCGGGCGACAGGCAGGATTGCGGTCCTGACGGCGATTGAGGGCGGACACATGATGAACCGCGACCTCGGCGTGCTCCGCGAATTCGCGGCGCTGGGCGTCAGTTACATGACACTGACGCACATGCAAAATACCGAGTGGGCCGACGCATCCACCGACAAGCCCGCGCACAATGGACTGAGCGACTTTGGCAATCAGGCCCTCGGCGAAATGAACCGGCTGGGAATGATCGTGGACGTCTCGCACGTGTCGGACAAGACGCTCTCTGACGTTCTCGCCGTCAGTGAAGCGCCGGTGTTCGCATCGCACTCCTCGTGCCAGGCGCTCTGCCGGACTCCGCGCAACCTATCCGACGAAATGATCGAGGCTCTCGCTGCCAGAGGCGGCGTCGTTCAGATCAATTTTCATATGGGATTTCTGAGCCAGGAATTTCGTGACGCGCAGAAGGCCCGCCCGGAGTTGGAAATGCAGGTCGAGACGGAAGCGAAGAAGCGGTGCGGAGAAGATGGGGCCTGCCAGCTGCTGGAATCGGATAAAATCGTCCGGGCGTTCGTGGCCGAGGGCAAGCTGCCGCGCGTGGACTGGACGGCGATCGTGAACCACATCGATCACGCGGTAGAGGTGGCGGGCGTCGATCACGTGGGGCTCGGGTCCGATTTCGACGGCGCCGAAATGCCCTTCGGCATGGAGGACGCGTCCTGCCTGCCTCGGATCACCGAGGCGCTGCTGCAGAGGGGTTATTCTGAAACGGAAATTGAGAAAATTCTCGGTGGCAACGCGCTGCGCTTGATGCAAGATGTGGAGGCCGCAGCCAAGTTCAAGAGAGGAAATAACGCATGAAACGTCTCGTTGCAACGATCTCACTTTGTATGATGGCCGTTTTCGCCCCGTGCGCGCTTGCAGGACAGGCTCCTGCAGCACCCGCGGGACAAGCGAGCCCAGCGACGCACCCAAGGACAACACACATGACCAGCGATCCCGCTCTGCTGCATCCGGCTACACTGAACGCCAAGGCACCCGAAGTGTTTCAGGCAAAATTCGTGACCACCAAGGGCGATTTCGTCGTCGAGGTCACGCGCGCCTGGGCACCTCTGGGGGCCGACCGTTTTTACAATCTGGTGAAGCACGGATTTTTTACGGACGCCGCATTTTTCCGCAACCTACCGGGTTTTATGGTGCAATTTGGGTTGAGCGCGGACCCGGAGGTCAACAAGGTCTGGCATAACGCCAACATCAAGGATGATCCGGGAAAGCAGAGCAACGCTCCGGGCATGATCACGTTCGCCACCGCGGGCCCGAACACGCGCACGACGCAGCTTTTCATCAATTTCGGCAACAACACATTTTTGGATAGCCAGGGTTTCTCTCCGTTCGGCAAAGTGATCTCAGGGATGGACGTCGTTCAGAAGCTCTATAGCGGCTATGGTGAGCGGCCCGACCAAGGTTCGATCACGAACCAGGGAAAAGCCTATCTCGACAAGAATTTTCCCAATCTGGACAGCATCAAGTCGGCGGCGATTGTCGCGCCCGCGGCAAATTGATTCAGCAGCGAGCAAATAAACCAAGGCGAACGATCGGCGCCGGCTTTTTCTCGTAATGTCCCAGCCCGCATGAGCGAGACTCGAGTCAGCGAATTCGACGGGACCTCGCTCGCCGCCGCCCGCACCCGCGAAGCGGCGGTGAGCGGCACCGTCATTCTGGCGGGCCTGGCGCTGGCAAAGTTGGTGGTGCAATTTGCCGGAATCCGCCACTACGGCTTTTTCCGCGACGAGCTGTATTACATGGCCTGCGGCGAGCACCTCGCCTGGGGCTATGTGGACCAGCCGCCGCTGATCGCGCTGGTGGCTTGGTTGTCGCGCCATCTACTGGGCGATTCGCTTTTCTCCCTTCGACTGCTTCCTGTGCTGGCCGGAGCTGCCATCGTGTTCCTTACTGGCCTGCTGACGCGCGAATTGGGCGGCGGCCGCTTCGCCCAATTTCTCGCCGCGGCGGCCATGCTGTTCGCGCCCGCGTATCTTGCCTTCGACAGTTTTTTTTCAATGAACGCTTTCGAGCCCGTTTTCTGGTTGCTCTGCGCATGGTTCGGGGTCCGCATCGTGCTCGGTGCTTCTCCGCGACTCTGGCTGGCCTTCGGCGCAGTCGCGGGTCTGGGGCTGGAAAACAAGCACAGCATGGCCGTATTTGGTTTTGCGATTGTGGCCGGGTTGGTGCTGTCGGGGCAGTCGCAGTTGTTTCGCTCGCGATGGATCTGGATTGGCGGGCTGGTCGCGTTCGCGCTGTTCCTTCCGAACCTGCTCTGGGAGTCGCGCCACGGCTGGCCGCAAATTGAAGTGGTGCGCAACGCGCAGCTTTATAAAAACATTCCGATATCTCCGCTGCGCTTTCTGGGCGAACAGATCGCGTTCTTGCATCCCCTGGCGCTCCCGGTCTGGCTAGGTGGTTTGGCCTGGTGCTTTTTCTCAACGAGCGGGAGGCGATTTCGCTTTCTTGGGTGGACCTATTTGATCGTGATGGCGATTTTCATGATTTTGGGCGGGAAATCCTACTACCCGCTGCCCGTCTATCCGCTGCTGATGGCTGCCGGCGGAGTCGCAATCGAGCAGTTTTTCGAATCGAGCGCCCGGCAATCGCTGCGGGCCGCTTTTCCCTCCTTGCTCATTGTTGGCGGGTTGATTGCGCTGCCGTTTGGCGTTCCCATGCTACCGGTCGCAACGTTTCTGCGCTATTCGCAGATGCTGCCGTATTCAAAAGTGGTGAAGACGGAGCGCGACGCGGTGTATGCCCCGCTGCCGCAGCTCTACGCCGACATGTTTGGGTGGGATACCATGGCCGAAACGGTCGCGCAGGTCTATCAAAGCCTTCCTGCGACAGATCACGCTGATTGCGGGATTCTGGGAGGGAACTACGGGGAGGCTGGGGCGATCGATCACTACGGACCGGCGCTCGGCCTGCCGCAGGCGCTCAGCGGGCACAACAGCTATTTCTACTGGGGGCCGCGCGGATATTCCGGCGGCTGCATGATCATCTTCGGAGAACGCTCGGACGAGTTCATCAAATACTTTGGAGATGTCCGGCGCGCCGCGACGGTTACAAGTCCACACGCCATGCCCAACGAGCAGAGAGTTCCCGTGTATGTGTGCCGCAAGCCGATTGCTCCGCTGGCGGTTTTGTGGCCGCGATTCAAGATGATTATTTGAAGAAAGACGAAAACCTTTACCGCAGAGGCGCAGAGAGCGCAGAGAAAGTGCCGAGAAAATCGTAAGAACCGGAAGACTTAACACAGAGATCACAGAGAAGGCACAGAGTTCACAGAGGAAGCGACGTCGATTGCGTGAGCCTGCCTGATTACTTCAGCGGGGCGCGGCGGGGGAAGAGCGCTTCGCGCTCCAGGCGACCGGCGTCGAGCCCTGTGGCGGCCAGTTTCCGGCTGACTTCCGATCCGAAGCTGCGCAGGATGCACAGCAGGACGCATTCGCTGGTAAGGATCGGGATGTTGCGTCCGCCGACCGAGTCGCGAGAAGGCGCGATTTCCTCGGCTTGCTTCAGCACGGATGCGAGCGCGGCGGAGGGCCGCAGAGGCGATTCGCGCGGGACAGTTTTCTTGAGTTTGGTTGGCGGGTGCCAGAGTTGCCAGCGCTCTCCTTTGCGGCGCAAATCGTCGTAGAATTCGATCCAGTAATGCCACCTCTGAGGGCTGATCCGGCAGATGCCGCGCAAGAAGGTCTCGATTTCTTCGCGGTCTTCCTCTTCCCAATACACGGAGAGGCGCTCCCAGTTGCAGATGTACATGCCGGCCAGCAGGTCCGAGACTTCGATCACTAGGGACGCCCGGCTATTGGCGAGCATGGAGGCAAAAGTCTCGGCGCGCGCCAGGTCCAGAGTGAGCCGGTGAGACGCGGAGGGGAGATGCCCGCTCCCGTTCGCCGGGAGCAGCCGGGAATGAGAGGTACCGGCAGTTTTGCGTCCGAACAATCTCACGGTTGCTGGATGCCCCGATAAATAGTCTATCAGATTCGACCGGGACGCCTTTT
The DNA here is from genome assembly GCA_031296075.1 of Candidatus Acidiferrales bacterium. Taxonomy (GTDB): domain Bacteria; phylum Acidobacteriota; class Terriglobia; order Acidiferrales; family UBA7541; genus Palsa-295. The sequence goes on along the minus strand of JARLGK010000106.1, from coordinate 14,307 downwards.
CCCGCGGCGGACGGGGGTGCGGCACCGTGCAACGTCGTTGGTCCGGAGGGCGAACCGGGGGGCGAACTGAAGGACCAACCGTATTTTTCCTTTATGACTTATTTACGCGCCTTGGCCGATTCTCGATGCCGTAAGCCATGCGCTCTGGATTTGTCGCATCAGCTTTTTGGATTTGACGTGTTGAAGAGCGGCACGGTACCCTTCCGGGGGAAATCGGGGCCGCGCAGGCCCTCTGCGCAGGGACGATAATAAGAGTTTCATTCTGAGAGACGTTCATTCCAACTTTGAAGGAGCTTCATGTCTAACGAACTTCGCAACTTTTTGGCGCTGACGTATAGCGAGCTGGAAGATCTGAACATCAAGGCGAAAGAGCAGCGCAAGAACCGGGTCGAGAGCCACAAGCTGCAGGAAGAGCGGTTGAAATATCTGACCGACGAGAAGCGCATCAAGGCTGTGACGCTGTGCTTCAGCGACCTCGAGGGCCGCTTGCACATGCTCGACTACGACAAGAAGTTCCTGGTCAAGAGCTGGGACAACCTGACGTTCGACGGTTCCTCGATCCGCGGCCTCACGGCCCAACGGGAAAGCGATCTGCGGTTGGGAATCGATTGGAGCGCGTTTTACTGGGCGCCGTCCGATTTCTTCGGATCGGGCAAGGTGCTGGTATTCGGCGAGGTCATCGAGAAAAAAGGCGGCGCCTACGCGGCCGACATTCGCGGCATCCTGAAGGGTTTTGCCGAGGCGAAGTTCAAGACCGACGGCTACACGCTGAATGCGGCGAACGAAATCGAAGGATTCCTGTTCAAAGGCGTGGACGCCGAGCGGCACTACGTCGATACCGGCAAGTTCGAGTACGTCAACACGGGCGGCTATTACCACTCGCTGCCGGGCGACGCGCTGCGCACGTTCATCGACACCGTGGCGGAAGTGCAGCGGGCCATGGGCTTCCAGAACGAGAAGGACCACCCGGAAGTTGCGCCTTCGCAATTCGAAATCAACTACGGGTATGGCGAAGTGGTGGCTGCGGCGGACCAGATTCAACTGTACAAGTTGATCTGCCGCCAGGTGGCCACGAGCCTGGGGATGACCGCGTCGTTCCTGCCCAAACCGGTGGTGGGCGTGAACGGTAGCGGCATGCACACCAACGTATCGATCATGAAGGACGGCAAGAACCTGTTCTGGGATCCCGCCGGGGAGGAGATGCTGTCGGCTCTCGGATGGTCGTTCGTGGATCGTATCCTGTCGCACGGCAACGATATTTGCCTGGCGCTGAATCCCAGCGTCAATGCGTTCCGGCGGCTCGATCCACACTTTGAGGCTCCCAACCAAATCATCGCCTCGGCGGTTGACCGCGGGTCGATGGTCCGGATTCCCATCGGAAACGACAAGAGCATGCGCGTGGAAGTCCGCTCGGTCGCGCCGGACGCAAATCCGTATCTGGTCCTTTACACGATCTTCAAGACGGGGATCGACGGCACCACGGCCAGCATTGCGAACCTGCGTCAGGCAAAGCGGTACCTGCCTGACAACATCTACACGGCGCTGGAGGATTTCCGGAAGTCGGCGTGGATGACGACGCTGCTCGGAGAAGATGTGAAGGGCCGCTACGGAGACCTGAAACAGGGATCCGCCGACCGCTGCGCCCGGCTGTTGGGCACGGTCGTGAAGGGACCCGAAATTCAATATCACCACGAGGTCTACAACCAGTACCTCTGGAACCAGTTCTAACGGTCCAGATCGGCTAGCTGACAGAGAGACGCCCTGGCGGGATTTCCAGCCAGGGCGTTTTCTTTTCATGCCGAACTTTTCGTGCGACGAGCATGCGGGCGCCGCTCTACATGGATCGCACTGGCATCTTGACGACGTCGTCGGTTTGCAGCACTTCCTTGACCACGAAGCCTTCCGCGTATTTCACGCCGATCATGCGTCCGTAGTCACGGGCTTGGTGGCCCATGCGTTGTTCAAGGTCGTCGAGCGGGAGCACCACCTTCGATCGCCGCTCTTTCTTTGGCGGGCGGAATTGCGATGCGTACGCGAGAATTGCCCGCCTTCGCCGATCGTACTGCCGGGTGATGTCCACGGCAAACGTGGGCCGCACATCCGCATACGCTGCCGCGTAGAGAATCTTGAACGGGCGAAACGCCTCGCCTTCGAGAGGATAGTTCTTCAGTCCGGCAACGAAGCAGGCCTCAAAGGCGAGCGTCGCGGCGGTGTAGTGGTCCGGGTGGCGGCCCTCCCAGTAGGGCAGGATCACGGTGTTCGGCTGAAATTCGCGAATCACGGCGGCGATGGCAGCTTTGTATTCGTCGGTCACTTTCAGGTGCGCATCCGGCAGACCGAGATTCCGCCGCGCCTTGATTCCCATGATCTTGCCGGCGCGGGCCGCTTCCTTGAGGCGCGTCTCGGGAGTGCCGCGCGTGCCGGTCTCGCCGCGGGTGAGATCGAGAATGCCCGTTCGGTATCCGGCCTGCGCCATTTTGATCATGGTGCCGCCGCAGGTGAGTTCGACATCGTCCGGATGCGGCGCGATCGCCAGCAAATCGAGTTTCATTCTTCCTCCGCGTTGATGCCCGCCAATTAGACGTAATCGAATAATGTCATAAACCCAAAATCCATATGCAGCTGCTGGTGGCAATGGAAGAGCGTGAGTCTGGGATTGTCCGCGACAAAGTCGATCTCCGCTTTCTGGTAACCGCCGAGCATCACGACGTCTTTCATTATTCCGGCGGTCGATTTTCCCGCAAGACGCGTCAATTGGAAGCTGTGCCGGTGCAGATGAATTGGATGAATGTCGTCGCTCGCGTTCGCCATTTTGATGCGATAGCGCCTGCCTTGATTCAGATGGAAGGAAGGCGGGGCCATCATGGCGTTCTCCGGATAGGAAACTCCATTGATGGTCCAGCGGTTGAATCCCTTGGCGGCGGCATTGTCTTTCGCGAAAGTCATCTCGATGGTCTCATCCGGAGCGGCTGCGAGCGCGTCCGGCTTCGCGAAGCGCGCGTAATTCCAGCGCGACTTGGCAGGAGCGAGCCATTGGCCCTTGCCACGCTGACCGGCGTATTCGATCACGACGCCCATGCCGTGGTGACGGTCGTCGTCGGCAAGATCGCCCATGATCCATACGCCCGGGTGGTTCATTTCCACAACAGCTGAAATGCGCTCGGCGGTGCCGATCCATAGCACGGGAACCATGGCGGGATTCGGCACCGGATTCCCATCGAGCGCGACGACGCGGAATTCGTGTCCTGGCATGGCGAGACTGCGAATTTCCGTGGCGCTTCCGTTCAGAATGTGAAAAAGAACTCGCTCGCCGTGCTTGACGCGAATGGGATCACCGTGGCCCAACATGCGCCCATTGATCGTGAACGAGCCATAGCCAACTTCAAAGCCGTGCGGCATGCCCTTGGTGAGCGACGCCTTCATGGCCGTCTCTCCAGTTTCCTGCAGCTCACGGCCGCGGGCGAGAGAAAATCCCTGTCCATGTCGCCTCCGCGGCTAAAGGTCGGCTCGAATTCCTTCAAGACAAGGAAGACCTCGCGGTCGTAGTTTCCCGGCTCGTGCCGGGGCTCTATGTAAACCGGTCCCACCAGGCCGCTGTACTGTCCTGCGGCAAGATTTGCCCCTGCGCGCACGTGCGAATGGTAAAAGCGAAAGCCCGCTGGCGCGGGCGTGAAGACGATGCGCCGTTGTCCGGGCGGAGGAATGAAGGGCGAACCTTCTTCGGCGGCGCCGTCAACATCGGAAGGGATCGTCTGGCCGTGCCAGTGCAACTGTTCGGGCGTGTCCGTGTCGTTGTGGACATCGACGGTGACCTGCCGGCCTTCCTTCAAGCGCAACAACGGGCCGGGGAATTGGCCGTTGTACGTGGCGATCGAAAGGATGCGATTGGGCGCGAGTTCGACAGGAGTAGTGGCGATCCGCAAGGTGTAATCAGCGACGCCATCGGCGGGCGGCGGCGCAGGCTGCGTGCCCGCCGGGGCGCGTGCGAACCCCGCCGTGTCCGGCAAGAATACTGCTCCCGCGGCGAGACCCACCGTTTTCAGGAAGTCGCGTCTCGATGGCATCATTTTGGTTTCTTAGAGGCGGCTCAGCGGAGCCAAGCCAAAGTGCAAGCGCCCGGTATTGCCGGCGGTATGGTCGCGCTGCATGGTGATATGGGTTCGGATCACGGCCAGATTGCGGAAATAACGCCCGAGCGGGGCCGTCTTCGCGGCGGCGGAAGTCCCGCTGGTGCGGAACATTAAATCCACTGCTTCCCAGCAGAGCCTGATGACTTGCTGCTCGATCTGCAGGAATCTGCGGTCGTCCTCGTCGGTGAAGAGAATTCCTTCTTCGGCATCGCGACGCGCGCACTCCCTATAGTCAGACGCCATCTTCAGCAACGCGGCCTCGGCGGTATCCACGAGCGATTGGGCTTCGCCAAAATGGCGCTGGTATTCCAGTTCCTGGGAACGAGCGTGAAACGGCGCGAAACTTGTCTTCTTGTTGTGCAGGATTTCCTCGTAGATGTCGAGCGCGCCGCGTCCAATCCCAACGGAAACCGCGCCAACTTCAGAAACCAACAGCGAGGTGATCCTCCCGCGATAGAAGGGATTCGCGTGGAGCAGGCTTCCGGGGCGCGGATGGATGTACTGGCCGGTGGCGTCGTACACGAGCAGGACGCGATGCGCGGTCACGAAAATCTCGTCAACGATCACGCGGCGGGAACTGGTGCCCTGCATGCCGATCACGTACCAATTGTCCTCGATTCGATACTGATCGCGGTCGAAGAGGATGAACGCACCGAGGTCCGGGATTGCGCCACCTGTTTTGATGATGGAGCCACCGATAATATGCGTTGCCAGCTGGCAGCCCGAGGTGTAGTCCCACGCGCCTTTGACGCGGTAGCCGCCGTCCACCGGAACGGCGAAAGCGCCGGGCATGGCCACGCTCGGCGCGCGGAACTCGCCCTTGTCGCCGAAGGCCTCGAGCTGGCCTGCTTCCGGGAACGACGCCATCAGGAATGCGTGACCAGCGGTCAGGGCCAGCACCCAGCCGCTATCCGAGCAGCCGCGCGAGATCGCAATCATCACTTTGAGAAAAGTGGGGAGGTCGAACTCGTAGCCGCCGAAGCAGCGGGGCTGAAGGATGCGATAGAAGCCGGCCGCGATGAACTGGGCGTTGGTGTCTTCCGAGACCTGGCCCGCTGCTTCGCAGGCATTCTGGCGCTCGCGCAGCATCGGACGCATCGCCTCCGCGCGCCGGATAATCTCGGAAGGAGTGAGATCGGGCTCCAGCGGCGCGATGTCTCCCGACGGTTTCTTCACTTCCGATGTCGCCACGCTCGCCTCCAAATGCCCGGCGCATTATGGCCGAGGCGGGGCCGCCACGCAATCGGAGCCGAGCAAAACCGGGATACGATTTGACCCGCGCGGCAAACTTTGAACGCTGCATTAAACACAGAGGACACTGAGCGGACACAGAGACCACAGTGCTCGGGAAAACGGCGGGTGTTCGGCGAGGGCCGGCTAGTGCTAATGTGTGCGTCTGCATTTTGGAGGGCCAGAAGATGCCGGCGAAACCGCTCGGGGGACAAGTGGCGCTGGTGACCGGCGCGGCAAAGCGCATCGGGCGGAGCATCGCGTTGCGCCTTGCCGCTGAAGGCGCCGGGATTGCGGTGAATTACAAAACGTCGAAGGCCGAAGCCGAGTCCGCCGTGCGCGAGATTCAAGCGCTGGGAGCGAAGGCAGTGGCGATTGAAGCCGATGTGTCGCGTCGCCCCGAGGTTGAAAAACTTTTCGCGTCTGTCGAGAAAGAGTTCGGCCGGCTGGATATCCTCGTCAACAATGCCGGAGAGTTCTTCTCCGCGAAATTCGAGGACATTACCGACGAACAGTGGGACGGCATTATGAACGCGAATTTGAAATCGCAGTTCCTGTGCGCCCAGGCGGCAGCGCGGATCATGAAGCGGCAGGGCCGCGGGCGGATCATTAATTTATCGTCGCTCGGCGGTCTGCTCGCGTGGCCCAGTTACACGCACTACTGCGTTTCGAAGGCCGGGTCCATCATGCTGACCCGCTGCCTGGCGCGGGCGCTCGCGCCCGAGATTCTGGTGAACAGCGTCGCGCCGGGCACGATACAGTTTCCGGGCGAGCCACCGGATGAGGAATACATCCGCCGAGTTCCATTGCATCGCACCGGCACGGGCGACGACATCGCCGGCGCGGTCGCGTACCTGGCAACCGCTGATTTCGTTACCGGGCAGGTGATCGTGGTTGACGGCGGGCGAGCTCTCGTTTAGTTGATTCGAGACCAAGGAGCGATTTGATGAGCGCAAAGAATCCTTTTGATCTAACCGGCCGGGTGGCGCTGGTCACCGGCGGCAACGGCGGTCTCGGCCGGAGCATGGCCCTCGGTTTTGCGAATGCAGGGGCGTCCGTCGCGATCTTCGGGCGCAAAGAGGCAAAAAATGCGGCGGTGCTGGCGGAACTTCAAGCGGTTGGGGTTCGCGCCGTGGCATTGCGCGTTGACATGACCAAGGACTCAGAGCGCGACGCAGCTTTCGCACAAGTCGAGAAGACGCTCGGTCCGGTGCACATCTTGGTGAACAACGCCGGTGCTGGCGTGTTCAAACCGGCCCTCGAGGAGACCAGAGCAGGGTGGCAGGAAATCTTGGAGATCAATCTGACATCGATGTTCCTGCTCTCGAAGACGGCGGCTCTTTCCATGTTGAAACGGAAAGCGGGGAAAATCATCAATATCGCAAGCATGTACTCGCTATTTGGATCGGGCGGGGTTCCTGCGTACAGCTCGTCGAAGGGCGCGGTGGTACAGCTCACCAAATCGCTCGCGATCGAGTTTGCCCCGCACCATATTCAGGTGAACGCGATCGTTCCCGGGTTTTTCGAGACGGAGTTGACCGCGCCGATAAAAGCGACGCCTCTCTACCAGGAAGTCGTTCAAAGGACGCCCGCGGGCCGCTGGGGCAATCCGGACGAGTGCGCAGGAGCCGCCGTGTTTCTGGCTGCTCCGGCGTCGGATTTCGTAACCGGCGCGTCGCTCGTGGTTGACGGCGGATACTCGATCTACTAGTCAACGCATGTGTCGAGCGAGCGGCGAATTGTGCGATGATGACAGTTGTATTCCAATTGTTCCGCCACTCGCAGTCGAGCGACGATGCGATTGTTATTTGCAAAAACCGTTTTGTGGAATACTCTATGGGTGATCGGGGGAAGGCAATCGGGTGGCGGATTCTTCTAGTGTCAAGGGACTGACGCGTTTTGGAAGTACGCAGCGCCGCGATGCGTGGTGGATCGAAAATCTGCCATTCATCATCGTCATAAGCGCTTTCGGCATTTACACCACTTGGCGCGCCTTCGAAGGCAAGTTCTACGAATGTTTTCAGCTCGGGCTTCCTTATCTCTCGCCGTTCTATTCACCGCTTATTGATCCGCAACATCACTGGTGGCCATTCTCGCCGGCGATTCTGATTCTCGCGGGGCCGCTGGGCTTCCGCACCTCCTGCTATTACTATCGCAAAGCGATTTACCGCGGATTCCTGCTGGACCCGCCCGCGTGCGCGGTCAGCGAGGGCGGCGGCCGCAAGTATCGCGGCGAGACGGCTTTTCCATTCATCCTGCAGAATGTGCACCGCTATTTTTTCTACATCGCAGTGATATTCGTCGTGTTCCTCTGGTATGACGCCATCGTGGCATTCGATTTCGACGGCAAATTCGGGATCGGCGTCGGCACGCTGGTGATGTTGGTAAACATCGTCCTGCTGACGACGTATACGTTTTCTTGCCACTCGTTGCGCCATCTGATCGGCGGCAAGCTCGATTGCTTTTCCTGCTCCGTGGCCGGAGGGCCGCGCCACACGGCATGGCAAGGGGTTACGAAACTGAACGAGCACCACATGTTCTGGGCTTGGGTGAGCATGATCTCCGTGGGCCTGACCGATCTCTACATCCGTCTGGTGGCCAGCGGTGCGCTGAAGGACATCCGACTGCTGTGACCGCGAACTCCAAATACGAAACCCAAGAACACGACGTGTTGATCATCGGCGCGGGCGGCGCTGGGCTCCGGGCCGCGATCGAGGCGCTGGCGCAGGGCGCCAAAGTGGCCGTGGTCTGCAAATCGCTGCTGGGTAAGGCGCACACGGTGATGGCCGAGGGCGGACTTGCCGCCGCGATGGCCAACCTGGACAAGGCCGACGACTGGCGCACGCATTTCCGCGACACGATGCGCGGCGGCAAGCTCGTCAACAACTGGCGAATGGCGCAGCTTCACGCACAAGAAGCTCCGGACCGCGTGCGCGAGCTCGAGCAATGGGGCGCGCTTTTCGACCGCACCGAGAGCGGCGACATTCTGCAGCGCGCGTTCGGCGGCCATACGTTCAGGCGGCTGTGCCACGTCGGCGACCGCACGGGCCTGGAGATGATCCGCACGCTGCAGGACCGCGGCGTGCAGATGGGTTTCGACGTCTTCATGGAATGCACGATCACGAAGCTGCTGAAAGACGGCGACCGCGTTTCAGGCGCATTCGGGTACTGGCGCGAGTCCGGACGTTTCGTCACGTTCAAGGCGAAGTCGATCGTAATTGCCACCGGCGGCATCGGGAAATCCTGGAAGATCACGTCGAACTCCTGGGAATGCACGGGCGACGGAATGGCGCTGGCCTACGAAGCAGGCGCCGAGCTACTGGACATGGAATTCGTGCAATTTCATCCCACCGGCATGGTCTGGCCGCCGGGAGTGCAGGGAATTCTGGTTACCGAAGCGGTGCGCGGCGAAGGTGGACTCCTGCGCAACAAGAACGGCGAGCGCTTCATGGAGAAATACGATCCGAAGAAGATGGAGCTTTCGACGCGCGATGTGGTGGCGCGCTCGATCTACACCGAAGTGAAGGAAGGGCGCGGCACTCCTCATGGCGGGGCGTATCTCGACATCTCGCACAAGCCCGCGGAATACGTGAAGCGCAAGCTGCCCAGCATGTACCACCAGTTCAAGGAACTGGCGGACGTGGATATCACCAAAGGGCCGATGGAAGTTGGGCCGACCTGCCACTACATGATGGGTGGAATTCGCGTGGATGCGGAAACGGGGCAGTCGTCCGTGAAGGGGCTTTTCGCCGCTGGAGAAGCGGCGGGCGGTCTTCACGGCGCGAACCGCTTGGGCGGCAATTCGCTTTCGGATTTGATCGTATTCGGCCGGCGGGCGGGGCTGGCGGCCGCCGAGCATGCGAAAAAGACGGCGGCGCCGTCGCTCGACAACGCGCAGATCGACGAAGCCGAGCGCCAGGTGCTTGCGCCATTCGACCGCGCCGAGGGTGAGAATCCCTACACGATTCATCACGATTTGCAGGACATGATGCAGCGTCTGGTGGGAATTTTCCGGACGGACGCGGATCTTCGGCAGGCGCTGGTCGAACTGGAGAAGCTGAGGGAGCGCGCGAAGAAGATGCGCGTCGAAGGCTCGCGCCTGTTCAATCCCGGATGGCATTTGTCGCGCGATCTGCAGTGCATGCTGACCGTCTCCGAGGCGTGCACGCACGCGGCGCTGGCGCGCAAGGAAAGCCGCGGCGCGCACAGCCGTCTGGATTTTCCGAAGAGCGAGGACGTGTGGGGCCAGAAGAACCACGTGATCGTGAAAAAGGGCGACGCCATGACTCTGTTTGAGGTGCCGCGCACCGCCATGCCGGCGGAGTTGGCGCAAATTATGGCGGAAGATAAGTAGGGAAGGGCGGAGGCTCTTGATGGCAGACGCAACCTTGCGGGTGTTCCGGGGCGACCGGGAAGGCGGGAAGGCGGTGGACTATCAAGTGCCGGTCACCGAAGGCATGGTTGTGCTCGACGCCATTCATTCGATCCAGGCGCATCAGGCTCCCGACCTCGCCGTGCGCTGGAACTGCAAGGCCGCGAAATGCGGGTCGTGCTCGGCGGAAGTAAATGGAAAGCCCCGGCTGATGTGCAAGACGCGCATGGACGCGTTGCCTCTGGACCAGCCGATCACGGTATCTCCGATGAAGGCGTTCCCGGTGATCAGGGACCTGGTGACCGACGTTTCGTGGAATTACAAGGTGAACAAGAAGATTCCGCCGTTCCAGCCGCGGCCGGGCGTGAAATGGAAGATGGAGCAGCGCGACGTAGACCGCGTGCAAGAGTTCCGCAAGTGCATCGAATGCTTTCTTTGCCAGGACGTCTGCCACGTGCTGCGCGACCACGATAAGAAGGAACAGTTCGGCGGCCCGCGCTTTTTCGTCCGCGTGGCGGCGCTGGAGATGCATCCGCTCGACGGTCTGGATCGCACCCGCCTGCTGAAAGAGGAGCTGGGCATCGGCTTCTGCAACATCACCAAGTGCTGCACGGAAGTTTGCCCCGAGGAAATTCACATCACCGACAACGCGATCATCCCGCTCAAGGAACGCGTGGTGGATGAGTTCTACGATCCCGTCACGATGATCGTGCGGAAGATTTTCGGGGCGAAGAACACCTAGCCCTCGCGGAAATCGCCGGAACTGCCCGCTCGCGGCAGTTGGATTTCGCCACTCGCAAGCTTGGCAATCAGATCGCGGTCGGCCTCCAAAAAATTCAGCCCCGGCAACAATTTTGGCTCACGCCACTCGATTTGTTCAAATTCCAGATTCTGGATGTCGCTGGGCGCGGCGCTTGCGGCGAAGAAGACCAATTCGAAGGGCACGCCCGATTCTCCGTATTGATGCTGCAAGCGGTGCATTTCCGGGCCGATCCGCGCGGTGACGCCCAATTCCTCTCGCACCTCCCTCGCGAGTGCGGCCTCGAGCGTTTCACCGGGCTCGCATTTCCCGCCGGGGAATTCCCACTGCAGTTCGAATCGGGAGCCGCGCCGCCGCTGGCAGACCAGCAGCTTGCCGTGGTGCTGAATTAGGGCGGCAACAACGGTAAGCATCGAGACCTCAGGGGCTGAAGCCCCATTTCTTTGCTTCGGGATGTCGGAGCTAAAGCTCCGACCCCCTAGAAACCAAATTCAGGAACGCAAGAGAGCCGAAAAGCCTCAGGGCTTCCCGACAGAAGGCGTCGTGAAGACCTGAGTTACATGGGGGGGAGCAAAAACAAAAACGCGCCGGAGAGCCTTCGCTCCCCGGCGCGCTGGTTAACTTCAGGATCGGTTACTGATCGGCCTGCACCTTTGCCAGCGGCGGCTTCGGCATCTGCCAGATCAGCTTCGAGTCGTCGGCGCTGTGCGGGAAGAATTGCGCCGACTTCTTGCCGGACGGCAGCAGCACGATATCCGCGCGACGGTTATACGCCAGCCAATCGGAGCGCTTGTCCCGGAGCCGCGCCTTGGGCGGGGCGTTCGGGTTCGTGCTTTCGAGTGTGCCGACAGTGGCCTTGTCGAGGGGTTGGTCTTTACCATAAGCCGCGGTCTGCACCTTGTCGGCCGAAATGCCCTGGTCAACGAGGTACTGCTTGATCCGCTCGACGCGGCGTTCGCTCAGGTCCTGGTTAAAGGGCTTCGAGCCGCGGTCGTCGGCGTGAGCTTCCACCGACAGCTTCGCGTCCGGATCGTATTCAAGATACTTCTTGAATCCACCGGCCAGAGTTGCAAGCGCGAGCTGCTGGCTGCGGACAAGTCCGATCTGCGGATGCTTCTTGTCGGGATAATCCGTGGGATAGAAAACGCTCTGCAGCGTGACTGCCGGAATCGGCTCAACCGAGCCGGTGATGTGCATTCCCGCCGTTTGCGTGGCCGATCCGCCGCAGACGTTCGTGGCGTTCAGCGTGAAGTTCTTCGTTTCGTCGATCGTGCGCGGCTGGCCGCCGTCCGGTACCTGCGATGAATCCGCGGGTTCGGCCTTGACGGTCTCGTTGCCGTTCAGCTCGACCTTTTGGCCGTCTACGGTCACGCTGTCGGCGTTCGAGGTTGTCCAGGTCACCGTCGAAGAATCCTGGGTGATGACCTTTTCGCCGATCTTGCGGTAGTGAACTTCAGCAGGGTTCGCGGTCAGGCTGGCGTCAACCTTTGTGTTGACGTTCACCGTGCTCGATCCCTTGACGATTCCGCCGGGGCCGGCTGACGTGAAGTCATACGTGGTCGTCGCGTGCGGTGAAACCGACTGGCTGCCGCTCGCGGCCACCGTGCCGATTCCGCTGATGTTGGCGTCCACGGTTTCCGAGGTCTGCCACGTCAGAGTCGAGGACTGCCCGCAGTTGATGTTAGCCGTCGAGGAGCTGAAGCTTCCCGTCACCGGGGCCACAGCCACCGTTGCGCTCGCGATTCCGGCCTTGAACCGCGGCACGTCCTTCAGACTCTCGCCGCGCTTCCATTCGACCGTCTTCTGCGTGCCCTTGGAGAGGTCAACCACAACCTTCTTACCCACGACCACGGTCACATCGCCGGACCATACCGTCTTTCCCGCGTGAGTCACCGTGAGGTGGTGCGTGCCCGCAGGCAGCAGCAAATTCTGGTGCCAGATCCAATCCCAGTTGAATTCATCGACGTGTCCGACAAAATACGCGGGCGTGGCGCCATTGGAGAGGACCGCCGCGCGTTCATCGCCCGAGAATTGAACGTCGCCGAAAGGACCGGCAACCGTCCCGCCGTAGGAATCGAGTTTCACCTCGAGCGGCGTGGACTTTCCCGCCTCGATGGAGACGTCCTGCGTCGAGATCTTGTAGCCGTAGTTCACTACGACCACGGTGTGTTTCCCTGGGCTGAGGGATATGGATTGGTTTCCTTCGCGGATCGCGTTTCCATCCACGAAAACGTACGCCTGTTTCGGCGTGACCTTGATTTTCAGCTTTCCATCCTGCGCGAAGCCGGAGGTCGCAAACATCGCGAGGGCTATCACAAGGGTGAAAAGGTATCCGAGTCGTCGCATCTGTAGTCTCTCCTGAAAAATATGTAGGCGAATTAAACGATGTCCCCCGCGCCCTGACGAGGAACATAGGCTAGGACCTTCAAGGTATCGCGCTAAGCCCCTTCCTGTCAATCAGATTCAAAGAAAAAGCGAAAGGTTGCGGATAATTTGCGGAGAGCCATTCACGGACCATGCCCTTCTAATACGCGTCTCGGGCGATGGCCGCCCTGCTCTATACTGTCGCCGATGTTCAACGAAGTCGTTCTCGACCATTTTGGGAAACCGCGTAACGCGGGCGATCTGCCCGATGCCACTGCCACCGTGGAGGTCACGAATCCGGTCTGCGGGGACGTGCTGCGACTGGCCGTGCGGATGGAGGCAGGCCGCATCGTCGCTGCGCGGTTTAAGACGCAAGGCTGCGTCGCGGCGATCGCAGCGAGTTCCGTGCTCACCGAACTTTTGACCGGGCAGACGCTCGCGGAAGCGAGCGGCATTACTCCGCAACAGATTTCCGAGGATCTTGGAGGGCTCCCACCCGCGTCATTTCACGCCGCGCAGCTTTGTGTTGATGTCGTGGCCGCGATCGCTCGAAAGCTTTAGATCGGCCCAAAACTGCGAATTCTATTGGCGGTCGGGCGAACCCAGCGCGCGCTCCAGTGACGCCGGATCGTTGATATTGAGGACCACGCCCTCCTCTTCCGTGGGCACCTCCAGCACGTCGTCCGCGTGCGCCCAGACAACCTGGCGTGCGCCAACCTCTGGAGAGGCCTGCAGCAGTTCTGGATAAAGGCTCGCGCGAAAGATCAGGGGATGCCCTCGGCGGCCGTGAAATGTGGGGAGCACGATGGCCTTGGCGCTCGAATCGAATTCCTCAATGAGGTGCGCGATGAGCGCAGCCGAAACAATCGGGTGGTCCACGGGGCAGAGAATCATCCCCTCCGTGCCGCCCTCGGACAGACTGCGAATCGCGGCCTGAATGGAGGAGAGCTGCCCCTTCGCCCAGTCCGCATTCACCACGATCTCGACGGCGTGGCCGCTCAGCTTCTCGCGAATCTCGTTCGCGTGCGCGCCAACGACGATGCGAGTCACGCCGACGCGCGGGTGCCGCGTCACTTCAAGCAGGTGTTCGACAAAGGTTTTTCCGCGGTAGGGAAGCAGCGCTTTGGGGATGCCCATGCGCCGGGATTCACCGCCGGCGAGGATGATTGCAGCGAGCGGTCTCGCGTGTTCGACCGCGGAGGAGTTCATGGAGAAATCAATCGTGGTGAAGGCTTGCGGCCTGGGCCAGTTTCACGGATTTGTGCGGCAGATTCTGCGCGTTGCGGCGCACGGCGATCAATTCCGCCGCGATGCTGACGGCGATTTCTTCCGGCGAGAGCGCGCCGATATCGAGTCCCACGGGCGCATGCACGCGCGCGAACTCTTCCGCCGAATAGCCTTCGCGTTCCAGCGCCTTGTAAACCGAAAGCACCTTGCGCTTGCTGCCGATC
>JARLGK010000105.1 GCA_031296075.1 Candidatus Acidiferrales bacterium | reverse complement strand
TGGAGCTCGTATTCATAATCGGAGACAGCGCGAATTCCGCGCAGGATTACGCTGGCGCCGCGCTCGGCGGCATAATCCACCAGCAGGCCGCCGAAAGCGCCTACCTCCACGTTGGGGAGCTCGCCGACCACCTCCTGGAGCATCTCCATACGCTCTTCCACGCTGAACAACGGCCGCTTTTCGGCATTGCGGAGAATAGCGACGATCAGGCGGTCGAACAAAGCCGAGCCGCGCTGGATCAAATCCAGGTGGCCGTTCGTAATTGGATCGAAGGAGCCCGGGTAGAGGGCCACGACTGTGGCGGGTTTCGGTCTCAAGGTGGCAGTGTATCAGATGCCGGATCGCCACTAGAGCACGCCCGACAAATGCTACAAAGAGTTAATGACGCAATCCAGCCCGGCCGCTGCGGCTCACTTATTCTCGCCGCTGCAAATTCGCGAGGTACACTTCCGGAATCGCATCGGCGTCTCGCCCATGTGTGAATATTCCAGCGTCGACGGCTTCGCGAACGATTGGCACCTGGTGCATCTGGGCAGCCGAGCCGTGGGTGGAGCGGCCATGGTGATCACCGAAGCGGCCGCCGTCCTTGCCGATGGGCGCATCAGCCCCGACGATCTCGGTGTGTGGAAAGATGATCACATCCCGATGCTCTCGCGTATTTTCCGTTTCATTGAAGATCATGGCGCGGCGCCAGGGATGCAGTTGGCGCACGCCGGACGGAAAGCCAGCACCGCGGCACCGTGGAATGGCGGCGGGGCGTTGGATGAGAGTGAGCGTGGCTGGCGGCCGATCTACGGGCCCAGCGCGATTCCGTTTTCGCCGGCATCGCCGACACCCAGGGCGATGGACGAAGCAGGAATCGGACGAGTGGTGCAAGCGTTCGCGGAGGCAGCGCACCGGGCGCGCGAAGCAGGCGCGAGGGTCCTGGAAATCCACGCGGCGCACGGCTACCTGCTGCATTCGTTTCTCTCGCCGCTCAGCAACACGCGCAACGATTGCTACGGCGGCTCCTTCGATAACCGCACGCTTGTTCTGCGCGAAGTGGTACAGGCTGTGCGCCAAACGTGGCCCGCGACTCTTCCCTTATTCGTCCGTATTTCCGCCACCGATTGGTTCGAAGGCGGATGGACTATCGAGGATTCCGTTGGCCTCGCAAAACAGCTCCAAAGGCTCAGCGTGGACCTGATTGATTGTTCGTCGGGCGGCGCCGCGCCCAATGCCACAATCCCGGCGGGGCCTGGATTTCAAGTCCCCTTCGCGGAACGCATCCGTAGGGAAGCAGCGATCGCTACCGGCGCGGTCGGTATGATCACATCGCCCGAGCAGGCCGACCATATTCTTCGCACCGGCCAAGCCGACGTGGTCTTTCTCGCGCGTGAGCTATTGCGTGATCCTTACTGGCCGCTGCGCGCGGCGGACCAATTACATCAAAATGGCCCGTGGCCCAAGCAATATTCGCGGGCCAAGCGTACGTAGCGAATTACGATTCGATGCCCATCTGCGACAAGCGATAGCGCAGCGCATTGCGCGTCAGTCCCAGCAGCCGCGCCGCCTGGCTTTTGTTGCCGCTGGCGCGATTGAGCGCCTCGCGAATGATGGATTGCTCGTAGCTGTCGAGCGTCATTCCCTCGGGGAGGAAACCATCGGCCGGCCCGATTCGCGGCTTGGGGGCCAAGTCGAG
This sequence comes from Candidatus Acidiferrales bacterium, assembly GCA_031296075.1. Lineage (GTDB taxonomy): Bacteria > Acidobacteriota > Terriglobia > Acidiferrales > UBA7541 > Palsa-295. The sequence continues at coordinate 1,319 of JARLGK010000105.1, read as the reverse complement.
CCGGATATCGGCGGCCTCCAAGACATCGCCAGAGGCCATCACCAGGCTGCGTTCGATAGCGTTCTCGAGTTCACGCACATTGCCGGGCCAATGATATTCCATTAGCCGCTCAATCGCGCCATCCGAGATCGATTCCACGCGGCTCCCCAAATCCTTGGCCAGCTTGCGGACAAAATGGCGAGCCAGGTATGGAATGTCCTCTTTGCGCTCCCGCAGCGGCGGAATGTTCATCGGCAGGACGTTCAGGCGATAGTAGAGATCCTCGCGAAACTCACCTTGCTCCAGGGCCGCGCGCAGATCCACATTGGTGGCGGCCACGACACGCACATCCACATGCCGGACTTTGTTGCTGCCCAGACGCTCGAACTCGCGATCCTGCAGGATCCGCAGCAGCTTCACTTGAATCGCGGGCGGCACATCGCCGATCTCGTCCATGAAAACGGTTCCCGCGTCGGCCTGCTCAAATTTACCGGGTTTACTGATGTTCGCGCCCGTGAATGCGCCCTTCTCATAACCGAACAGCTCGCTCTCCATCAGATTCTCGGGAAGCGCGGAGCAGTTGATCTTGACGAAGGGCTTGCTGTCGCGCGGCGAATGATGATGAATGGCGCGCGCGATCATGTCTTTCCCGACGCCGCTTTCGCCGCACAGCAGCACCGTGGCGCGTGTCGGTGCGACGCGCTCGATGGTGGCGAAGATCTCGCGCATGGGCGCGCTTCGCCCAATAATATTGTCGAATTCGTAGCGCTGGCTCAGTTCGGCGCGCAGCTCGCGATTTTCGTCGCGCAAGGTGCGAACCTCCAGAGCCTTGTTCACCACGGTCATCAGGTGATCGAGTGAAAACGGCTTGGGGAGAAAATCCACCGCGCCGGCCTTCATGGCTTCCACCGCGGTTTCTATGCTTCCGAACGCCGTCATGACGATCACCGGCGTCCGCAGCTCCTGGCCGCGCAATTTTTGCAGCATCTCGAGCCCGCTCAATCCGGGCAAACGCAAGTCCGTGAGGATCACGTCGGCGCGATCGGCCAGCTTGAGCGCCTCCTCCGCGGTTCCGGCCTGTTCCACGTCGTGGCCCGCCGCCTTCAACTGCAGCTCGATCACGCGCCGCAGTTTCTCTTCGTCCTCGACGACCAACACCGTCGCATTCATTGATCATTCTCCCGGAAAGGAAGGAGCACTCGAAACACGCTGCCCGCGCCCGGTTCGCTTTCCACCCTGATCTCTCCGCCGTGCTCGTCGACGATCTTCGAAACAATGGCCAAGCCGAGCCCCACGCCGCTCGACTTGGTGGTGTAGAACGGATTGAAGATGCTTTCCCG
>JARLGK010000104.1 GCA_031296075.1 Candidatus Acidiferrales bacterium | reverse complement strand
TTGAACGGATCCACGAGCAGGACGTTGGCCGAGCCGCGATTGGTGGTGAGCGTCGAGTCGTACACTTCGACGGTCTGGTTGTAGTAAAAAAGTTGCGCGCCGGGCGGCTTGGCCATCGTGAACTGCGCGGCGACGCCGGAAGGCAGGCCGCTGGTGGTGACCGTGCCGATGGTGCCGAGCACGCCGTTGCCGTTGGTCTGCATCACCTTGTCGAGAAACGCTCGAAATTGCACCATCGCGTTTTTCACTTCGCGCTTGGCGGCGTTCTCGACGGATTTGTCGGGCGCGTTGCTGGCGTATTCGACGAGCTTGGTGATTTCGACGGCGTGGCGGAAAAATACGGGCGTCACCTGCGCGACGTCGTAGATGGTTCCGGAGCCGCGGCCGAGGTCGCCGCCGTCCATGTTCGCGAGGCCAGACTTCCCTCCCGGACGAATTTGCAGCGGCAGGCGCATGTTGCGAGAGCTGACGCGTTCCACGTCGCCGCGCTGCTGGATCATAGTCAGCAGGATGTCGTCCCGCTCGTAAAGCAGCGGCAGTTTGTCGCGGACCTTTTCCAGTTGCAATGCGACGGATTGGGCGTTCTGCATTTGTGCCATGTGATTGGGTCCCCTTTGGATGGAAATGCGTGAGTGGCATGCCGCGCCGAAGTGCGGAGCACATAGGCGGGTGATTCGTAGTTCGTGAATCGTGACTCGTGGTGATGCTAGCGATGTCCTTTACGGACGAATGCGAGAAGGGTTTGTAGGGGCTGCGGCTGCGGAAATCAACCGTAGCGCCGTCGCTTGCCGGGTGCCGCTGGCAATGTTAGCGTATGCGTCATCGAATGCGTCGCATACTCAAAGCCATCATCATGATCGCGCTTGTGGCCATCGCCTTCCCCGCTGCGGCGCAATCCCTGCCTTCGAGCGTGGAGGCGGCTGAAATTCTTACGAAGGCTCAGGCGCGGATGTCGTTGACTCCGCCCGGCGCTCCTCAATTCCGACTCTTCGCGAAATTGCGATTCACATTAGGCAAGGATACCCTCGAAGGAACCTACGAGTTCCTTTGGGCGGCCGCGGACCATTACCGAGAAGAATTTCGGCTCGGTGGAATGACCGCCGCGTACGTCGTTGTGCAGGACAAACTTTGCGTGTCGCGAAACCCTTCGGTCCTAACGTACGCGCAGTGGAGGGTACGCTCGCTCGTGGGAATCGCCGCGAGCGGACCGGCGCCGACGCAGATCCGAGTCGGGAAAGTGTACACAAGCCCGAACGGGCCAGAAAACATCGTGTGCGCGGACCTAAAGGGAACGGGTAAGAAACACACCGAATGTTTCAAGTCGGCGACGGGGGAACTCGTGTCCATCGTGCAGCCCGCCACTTCCGGGCAACTCGGCTTAACCGAAGACAGCTTCCTCGACCTCGCGAACACTCGCTACCCAGGTCACATAATTTCGACGGTCGGCCACGAAACACTTGAAGTAAACGTCGAGAAGCTCGAAGTCGCGCCTCGATTCGGAGACGACGTCTTCGCACCGCCCGGCCGCGCTATTGTTCGCGACTGGTGCGCCCAGCCGGAAGTGAGCGACGAGAAATCAGGTTCGCCTCTTATGGCACTCATTTCAGCTGATTCGCTCCACAACTTGGGAGGGTTTCACGGCTTTTATGCGGCGGTGGCACCCGATGGCCATCCCGAGAGGGTTGCGAGAATCAATCTGGATGGTTCGACCCAGGACCTTTCCGGGAAGGACATTCCCCCGGGCCGTTTTCCGATTCATCGTTGCGGGAACAGGGCGATCGCTTACGAAACGATCGATTTCGCTCGCCCGATAAACTGACAACGGCGTACGCCCCACGGCTTTAAAACGCCGAACCTCGATTTCTTTACAGATTCAAAATATCCGAATCGGACATGCGGCGGTAGTCAATGTCGCGCGGAGTCATCGAACGCTGGCCGTCGCTGCCGGTGCCACCGGAACCTGCGATGTCCACGCGGCGTTCGGCGGTCTGCTGGCGCGCGCGGCGATCGTGATTGGCGGCGACGATTGTCGACGTCCATTCGCCCAGGACGCGCTTGGCGACTCCAGGCAGCGCCTGGCGCGCGCGGCCGGTGACGAGCGAGACGAGCGCGCGCTGATGGTCGGCATCCAGTGCACCGGAGCGGAATCCTTCGCGCATCTGCTGCGCGAGCTGGCGATTCGATCGCAGGGTGGTATCCAGCTCGCGATAGATTTCGCCGACCACGCGATTACGCGCGGATTTCGAGACGCCTTCCGGCAGTAGGCGCTCGACTTGCGATTCGATCGCTTCGAGGACGCCTTCGACTGCTGCGGCGTTTGTCGCGTGGAAGAATTCGGTTTGGGCTTGCGTGGGTTGCGGGGGGAGTGCGGTTTGCGGGGATTGTTGGGATTGTAGGGGCGTAGCACCGCTACGCCCGGCGAATGTGCTTGGCGGGGTTTCTCCATTTTCCGGAAAAGCTCCGCGCGAGACGTTGTGCTCGTGGTTGACGGATGTTAACGCCGCACCGGGCGCAGCATGCTGCGCCCCTACGGGAGAAGCCGTCAATCCCTGCATCGCCTGGGCTAGCGAAGCAAACGCGGTGGGATCGAGGCCGGCGACGGCGCGCGCGAGCTCGGCGTGGTCTTCGGGGCGGCGCGAAAAGAAGAGCGCGTCCATGCGGTCGAGATCCGCGAGGAGCGCTGTCGCGGTACGAGCCTCCTCCGGCGTTGCGAATGTTGTGCGGTAGGCCTGCACTTCGTCCCATGCGCGACGGAGTTCGGGATTGGCGTCGAGCGTGGCTCGAAGGGCTTCGGGTTCAGGAGCCTGCGTATCGCCAGCATCTTGCTCGCGATTTTCCGGCGAAGTAGCCGGGGGGGGGGGCATCAGCCCGAGCATCGTCGCGAACGCCTACAGCAGATCCCTCGTCGGACCAAACATCGGCCCTCTGTCGGGATGACAACGTAGAAGAATTGGGCGCGAGTGCCGGATGCGCAACTTCGAGGCCGAGAATTTCGTCGTCGGTTGCAGTGCGCGAAGGGCGCGCGGCGATTGGCCGGCCTGTGTTGTGCGTGGAGTCTGGCGCTGACGCGTGCCCGCGGTCGTTCGCCGATGCCGGGGTGTGCACCGGATTGGCACGCCGGGACGATACTGGAGTTTCGCGCGATGCGGTGGACGTGACTGCCATGACGGAAAAGCTCCTTTCGCGATGGACGGTGAAGAGGCGTGGTGCAGGTTTCGTGCATTACACCTGACGTATGTGCTTCTAACATGCTGTACATAAGCCACTTACGGATGCGCGCCGAGTGACTAAAGTTCCCAAATTGAACCTAACGTACTATTTCGCCTGCGTGCCTCTCTCGGTAAATTGGTTACAGCGGGGGAAGCCAACAGGCTGTCCTAGAGCACGAAGAAAGGCCCGCAACAGACACTGAGGGATTGGGATGAACACCACCATCGCAGAAGTGGAAGAAAAAGCAAAGAGCGGAGCGGCCTCCGCACAGGGTGGCGCCAGCGCCATCGAGCGCCGCCGCCGGCGCCGCGCGAAAATCTCCGCGCAGGTGCATGTCAAGGCGGTCAATGCTCCCGAGCCATTCGAAGAAGTCTGCATGAGCATTGACGTCTCGCGCGACGGCCTGCTCTTCACGGCCAAGCACGCCGGCTATTGGAAGGGCCAGCAGCTCGACGTCACATTTCCCTATTCGACCGCTGCGGCGGCCCTGAACACGGCGGCCATCGCCGAGATCGTTCGGGTCGCGGAACAGCCGGGTGGAAAATTCAGCGTGGCGGTGCAATTTCAGGCCGCGAAGGCGGATGCCAAGGCCGATCGCAAGGGCGCTGCGGGTCCCGCGATGGATGCGGGCGTATCCGGCGCCGGACTTCCGACGATGGCAAAGCATCAGGCCATCGTGCTGGCGGTTGAACCGGACACGCGAACCGCGGAAATCATGCGCAACATGCTCACGCAGGACGGCTACACCGTGGTGATCGTGCCGACCGCGCAGGAAGCTCTCGAAGTGCTGCGGACCACCGTTCCGGCCGTGTTCATCGCCGAAGTCGAAGCGGTGGATATGTCCGGCCACGACCTTTGCCTGATCATCAAACGCAACGAACGCCTATCGCGCGTTCCCGTGATTCTGCTGACGCGCTCGGCGCAGCCGGCGGATTATTCGGCGAGCCATCAACTGGGCGCCGTCGTCTGCATGGCCAAGCCGTTCCAGCCCGAACGCCTGCAGCACGTGGTGCGGTTAGTCGCGCCGCCGCCGACGCTGAAGAGCGTGTATGGCGCGTCGCGCAGCGGCGTCAACAGCAACATCGAACGCTCGCTGTAAACCAAGTTCCCCTCTCAGCATCAAGGCAGGCCGAAAGGGCGTCCGCCATGGACGCCCTTTTCCGTTGTCGTTCGCCGAAGAAAGATTGCGTTGAGCTAAACTAATCATTCCGGATTCTTGCCCCCAAACTTTTCCTCAGCTTCTTTCACCTCAATCCATGTATCGATGTCGGCCAGGTCCTCATCCGTTGCTTTCCTACCGAGGGTTTTCTTGATTTCCCGGCGCATGCGAACTCCGATGATGAAGCTCGTGACCGCCGTGAAGATTAGGACCGCGAAAACAACCGCCGCTTTGAACTCGACGAACAGATTCCACGCATAGACGAAAGGCTGCAGCCAGCGAGAGCTCATAAGTGCGACAAATGTACCGCGCCCGCTGCTCGCGTTCAACGCAAGGGTTCTGAGGATTGTCCGCGCATGGTACGATGTCGCAGATGAGCGACAAATTCGTAATCGGCCTCATACAAATGAAGTCGAGCAAGGATGCGGCGGACAATCTCGCGCGGGCGGTCGAGAAAATCCGCGAGGCGGCGAAGCGGGGCGCGCAAATCGTTTGCATGGATGAGCTGTTTCACGGCGAATATTTCTGCCGCACGGAAAACGCGGAGCTCTTCAATCTGGCCGAGAATTTCCCGGGGCCGACCACCGATGTGCTGACGAAAGTCGCGCGCGAAAACAAAGTCGCGATCGTCGCTTCGCTCTTTGAACGCCGCGCGGCGGGGCTTTACCACAATACCTGCGCTGTGAGTGACCCCGATGGCGGATTCCTCGGCAAATACCGCAAGATGCATATTCCGGACGATCCGCTCTACTACGAGAAATTCTATTTCACGCCCGGCGACCTCGGCTTTCCGACGTTCGATACGCAATTCGGCCGCATCGGCGTGCAGATCTGCTGGGACCAATGGTACCCGGAAGGCTCGCGCGCGGTGGCGCTGGGCGGCGCGCAGGTAATTTTTTATCCCACGAGCATAGGATGGCATCCGGCGGAGAAAGCGGAATTCGGCGCGGCGCAGCTCGATGCCTGGAAGACGATCCAGCGCGGGCACGCGATCGCCAACGGCGTGTACGTCGCGGTGGTGAATCGCGTCGGTTACGAAGGCAATGCGGCGGCCGGTGACGCCGGGCTCGAGTTCTGGGGAAATTCGTTTGTGGCCGATCCGTTTGGGCAGATGGTCGCCGAGGCGGCGCAGGACAAAGAGGAAATCCTAGTCGTAGAATGTGATCCCGCGAAGAGCGAAGACACGCGCCGCAATTGGCCGTTCTTGCGCGACCGCCGCGTGGATGCCTACGAGCCGATTCTCAGCCGCTGGCTTGGTAAGTGACGATCCGACAAGGATCGCTCTTCGTGTGAGTGCGTCGCTGGTGTTATGTGGAGTGCGGCGGCTTGCCGCCGCTGTTTGCCGCACGGGCTTGCCCGCGCGTGCACGACGCATTTGCGGTCGCCCCGGATCGGGCGAGGCAAGCCTCGCCCGAATACAGCGGGAGCAAGCTCCCGCACTCCACATGCGTTGAGGCGATGCGGAGGCCGGATTTATGGCAGCGGGTTGCCAAGCATCTGCGCCGGGCACGATATATCGTGCCCCTACGAAAACCGCGCCATTGATCTCCGTGCGCGAAGGGATTTCAAGCGACCTTCCCGATTAAGATCAATATCCGCATGCCCGCCGCATGGGAACCGCAGGAATCAACCTGGCACGG
>JARLGK010000011.1 GCA_031296075.1 Candidatus Acidiferrales bacterium | reverse complement strand
TTTTTGTCGAAGCGCCGCAGGAAATCGAGTTCGATGGTCTCGACGTCCGTGGTTTCTTCGGCGGCGGCAAGCTCGCGAAGGTAGGCGCGGCCGCAGTCGGTGAGCGAATACTCGCGATCGTGGCGCAGCTCGATTTCCGGCGGCAGCATGGCGCGGAACGTTTCGCCGACTGGCGCGAGGTAGTAGCGGCTGATCCAATGGCCGAGCTCGATTAGCTTCGGCGGCAGCGCGGGCAGCGAATCCATCAGCTCGGCGATTTCTTTCACGCGCGGGATGTCGGGCGGGCGGTCGGATTCCGAGAGGCCCACGCCAATCATCGCGCGCCTGCCGAAGGGCACGACGACGCGGCGGCCGACGAGAAGTTCGCCGTCGAGCGCGGGCGGCACGGCGTAAGTGAACGTCGAGCGGAGCGGAACCGGGAGCGCGACCTCGCAGTAGCGTGGGAGCATGGCAGCGGAATAGTGTAGCAGCCCGCGCGGGAGGTTCTCATCGGAGGGAGATGCGGGCGGTGGGTGAGTGTCCGCCTGGCAGCTTGACCAGTCTTTCGACAGTAATCACGAGGTGGAACTCGATGCAGCCGGGAACCAACAGCTCCAGAGAGGTGTCAAACTACAAGGATGACGAGGCGCACAATCCTCATTCCGTTCGCTCTTCTGTGTTGTCTACTACTCATCACCCATTGGTGCGGCGCGCAGACGGAATTTGAGATCCGCAATAAAGAAGGGCTTGGCCGCAACCCTGCCGGACTGAGGCTATCGCTACGAACCAAAGATGGGAGATCGGCATTTCATCTTTTCGAGACAATTCCGATCGAGTTGGAATTCAGAAGCTCGCGTTCGTCGGCCTACTCCCTCGAACTTGATGAAGAGATGAATTTCGCCGGGCAAGCAAACAAGTTTGAAGTTTCTCCGAGAGATACGGTCTTCCTGCCATATCCTGCGATGGGGAGTCACTTTGCAGTTTGCTGTAGCTCGAGCAGACACTATCTTTCTTCGCGGCCCACGACGCTAAGGCGAGAACTGACAGACTATCTGCGGTTTGAAACGGCTGGGACCTACTCCGTCTTCCTCGTCACAAACAGGGTATTCGAAGGGTTGGGCAAGTCAAATGATTTCGACCCCAGCAAGCTGAACCTCACTTCCAACGTTTTAACGCTCACTATTTTGCCCGATGACCCGGAGTGGGATTCGCAGAAACTTGCGGAATCACTTCGCAAGCTAGACGATCCTCACGTCCGAGCGAACTACGCCGCTGCGCTGGCTCACGCACATAAGCTCGCGCTTGAGACCGAAACGGATTTCGCCATGGCAAATGCTGTCAGCCAGACGGAATTTGTACTCGCGCAGAAAGCGTTAAGCGCATTGGATACAAAGCAGGCCATAGGAGAACGAGTAAGGCGAATGCAGATGGAGTCGAAATCAGATTTGGAATTCTCGCGCAAGTACAATACGGCACCGATCTTTCCTCAGCCCGTACTTCGATCCACGACTCGGGCCGACCTCGTTGCGGCTGCGATGACGGAGCAATCCGAGCGGCCTGATTTTGGTGTGGATTACAACTATTTCGAATGGTGGGTCGGATTCCTGGTTCAGCGAGACCACCCTGAGCTGTTTCGCCCCCTTGCCAATGAGATTGAGCACGACAAGATACTTCGCGACTACACGGTATTCAAGGATCAGGCAGAGCAAGAACTCATCGCCAACCTCGAGACCCTGGGTGCGACAAAAACGAGTGACGCGGCGGACGTCACAGGGTTGACGGTTAAAATCGCCAAGGCCTTCATGAACCGCAGCAAATAGTTCTTGCGATCAGACGCTTACGGCGTCGGTCATATACTCAGGGGCTAAAGCTCTGACTTGAAGTGCGCGCTGTTTTCGCGGGGTTGAAACCCTGCGCTTACACCCAAGAACATTGAAGCTAGCGCTAGAGGCTGACAAGGACGATGCCGACGAAGATGAGGGCTATGCCGAACCACTGGCTGCGTTCGATGCGCTCGCGCAGGAAGATCCAGGAGAGCAGCACGGTGACGGCGCCGTAGAGCGACGCGAGTACGCTGACGACGGCGACATGTCCCGCGCCCATGCCGGCGTTATTGGCAACGAAGGCGGAGGTGTCCATCAGGCCCGTAACCAGCAGCAGCCACCAGACGTTGCCGCGCGGGAGAGGGAGGGCTTTGCCGGTGGGCAAGCCGACCAGCAGCAGGACGCTGAACGTGGTCAGGCGGATGACCCACACCGAGAAACCGCTTCCGATGAGAGGTACGACGTGAAATCCAACCCACCAGAACATTACGCCATAGCCGACGGCGGCGACGATTGCGAAAGCAGCGCCTTTTGATAGATGCGCGTGGGCGTGATGCGTGCGTGGGTCGATGGCGTGTTTTTCGTCGGGCGCGAACGCGAGCGCCGCGAGGATCATCCCGATGAACGTAAGCGCGAGGCCGGCGCCACGAATGGCGTGGATGCGTTCGCCGCTTGCGACCGCGAGCGCCACGGTGAGCGCCGGGTAGGAAGAGGAGACCGGGCCAGCGATGCTGATGGCGCCGACTTCGAAGGAATGATAGAGGGCGAGCCCCGCAACGGTGTTGATCAGGCCGGCGATGGCGGCGAAGAGCCATGGTGTCCAACCGGGCGCGAAGGTGCGAGAGAAGCCGCCGGTCAGCCAGAGAAAAGCGCTGAGCGCGGTAAAGCCGAAGAACTGCATGACGATGAGCGTGCGGAAGGCGCCGATGCGGCGCGAGGAGAAGCGCGCGGAAAAATCCGCCACACCCCAGCCGAGAGCCGCCGATATTCCGAGGATGATGTCCAAGGGTGTCTAGATTATAGGAGTGTAGTCCCCAGGGCTGATAGCCCCACGCTTCCACCACTAGTTTGCCACTTTGCGCCGATAATTTACGTCGACGAAAGATTCAAAACCTGCTGGCCGCGCGCATTGCGGTGAATGGAATTGGCGAAGCCAAGGATTCGCGCCGGGCGTAGCGGTGCTACGCCCCTACGGCCGAAAAGCCAAACCGCGCGATTGATGATCATTTCTTCTTTGGGGGTTCGAGGCCGAGGATGGCCATTACCTTCTGCAAATCCTTCCAGACTTCGCCTTTCGCGGCCGGGTTGCGCAGCAGGTAGGCCGGATGATACGTGGCGATCAATTTCGAGCCGCGGTAGTCGAACCATTCGCCGCGGAATTTCGAAATGCCCTGAGTGGTTTGCAGCATGGTCTGCGCCGAGCAAGCGCCGAGGCAGCAGATTACCTTGGGCTGGATCGCGCCTAGCTGGCGAAGCAGATACGGCGAGCATGTTGCGATCTCGTCAGGTTCCGGCAGGCGATTTTCGGGTGGGCGGCATTTGACGACGTTGCAGATGTAAACGTCCGGGCGGCGAAGGCCCATCGCCTCGATCATCTGCGTGAGAAGTTTTCCGGCGCGGCCGACGAACGGTTCGCCCTGAGCGTCTTCGTCGCGGCCGGGGCCTTCGCCAACGAAAATGAGCTGGGCTTTCGGATTGCCAACGCCGAATACGATGTTCGTGCGGGCCTTGTGCAGCTTGCAGCGGATGCAATTCGGGCCGATGTCGGCGCGAATACGGTCGAGCGTGTCGCCCTCGATGCGCTCTTCAAACAGCGATGGGGCCGCGACGGGCGGAATGAAAGCGGGCCCGGATTTGGGCGCCGACGCTAGAGGTGGCTCCGCAGCGCGGCGCGGCGTCGCGGCTGCAACTGCTCGAGATATATTCGGAGTGGAGGCGGGTATCTCCGGCGGAGTTCCCACCCTTCGCTCCGCGAAGGATGGGTCACCCGGAACTGCTTCGGAGAAGTCGGACGAGGCGGCTTGCGGCGCGCTGCGGTCGCGATAGTAGGGGCCGAGGCCGAGATCTTCCGCGTAACGCAGCCAAGCTTCAGCGCGAGTGAATTTGTTTTCGTCCACGAAGGTTCAGATTATCCGGGAGAATGCGCAAATTCACAAGACCGCGCGGTTGGGGTTGGGTCGCCGGAGCGAAACGGCCTTAGCGCTTTTGGATTTCGAGGACGCGGTCGAGGATGCGGTTGGCTACTTCGAACTTGGTGAGCTTCGGGAGTGGAAGCTCGCGGCCGTCGCGCAGAAAAATGGTGACGATGTTTGTATCGGTGTCGAAGCCGGCGCTTTCCTGTGTCACGTCGTTGGCGACGATCATGTCGGCGCCTTTGCGGGCGAGTTTGCCGCGTGCGTTTTCGGCGAGATTGTCGGTTTCAGCAGCGAAGCCGACCAGCACTCGCTGGCCGCGCTGTTGAATGGTGTCCCGCCCAAGCTCGGCGAGAATATCGGGCGTGGGTTCAAGCTCCAGCGTGAGTCCCGCATCACCTCGCTTGAGTTTGTGCGATTGCGCGGCGGCGGGGCGGTAGTCGGCCACGGCCGCGGCCATGATGACGACGTTTGCCTCGGCGGCGCGTTCATGCACGGCGTTGCGCATCCCTTCGGTTGAGCGAACCGGAACCCAATCGACGCCTTCGGGAGCCGAAAGGTCGGTTGGGCCGCTGACGAGCACGACGTGAGCGCCGCGGCGCGCGGCCGCTTCGGCCAGCGCATAGCCCATTTTGCCGGAGGAGCGATTCGTGAGGAAGCGCACGGGATCGAGGTCCTCACGGGTGGGCCCGGCGGTGACGACCACGGTCTGGCTTTCGAAGTCGCGGCGCAGTCCCAGCACGGAGCGAACTCTTTCGACGATGGCATCGGTTGCGGCCAGGCGCCCGGCGCCCGTCATGCCGCAGGCGAGATAGCCTTCGTCAGGGTCCACCACGTGAACGCCGCGCGCGCGAAGCTTCTGCAGATTCTCCTGCGTCGCAGGATGCTCCCACATGTTGACGTTCATGGCCGGAGCTACGACGACCGGCGCCTTGGTCGCGAGGTAAAGGGTCGAGAGAAAATCGCGGGCGATGCCCTGCGCGAAGTGGCCGAGAATATCGGCCGTGGCCGGCGCGACGAGAAGAAGATCAATTCGCTGCGCGACGGCGATGTGCTCAATGGCGCTTTCGACGTTGGCGGGCTCCGCGCCGTGCGCGCCGAACATCTCGGTGATGACTTTCTTTCCGGTGAGCGCGGCGAAGGTGAGCGGCGTGATGAATTCCTGGGCGGAGCGCGTCATCACGACTTGGACGTCGAGCTTTTCCTGCTGCAGGCGGCGGACAAGCTCCGCGGCTTTGTATGCAGCGACTCCACCGGTGACGCCGAGAGCGATCTTCATGGTTTACTCAGGAAGGGCGCAGCAACCCTTCCTACCTCAGGGCAGCGCCCCTACAAAACCGTTAACGTTCGCAGCACCCTACTTGCGGCGCTTGCCGTCCTTGTCCAGCGTGCCCTCGGGCACTTCCGGCAAAGAGTACTCCAGGAGCCCCAGCAGCAACTCCTCCTCGGCGATACGCGAGGTCTTGCGCGATTTCGGATTATCAATCATGGGGCGTCCGCCGATCATCAACTGGCGGGCGCGGCGCGATACGACGACCACGTAGGCAAACTGGCTTTCCGGAATGCTTGTGAGTGCAGCCATGAGAACGTCAACCTCCAAAAGATTTCAGAATTTCGAGAATGTGCTCCTCGGTCCGGGCCACACGGCAACGCGAGCCCAGCGCGATGGCCTGCACTTCACGGCCGGCGCGTTCGAGGTCGTCATTGACGACGGCGAAATCATAACTGCTATAGCTCAGCATTTCCTGCCGCGCGCGGTCGAGCCGCCGGCGAATCTCGTCTTCCGAATCCTGCCCGCGCTCCCGAATCCGACGCTCGAGATCGTCGCGCGAGGGCGGAATGACAAATACCGCGATGGCGCCCGGCAGCTTTCGTTTTACCTGCAACGCGCCCTGGACGTCAATTTCCAGGACCAGATCTTTTTTCTGCTCGAGCGCCTCGTCCAGCGCCTTCCGCGGCGTCCCGTACCAGTTCTTGCCGAACACCTGCGCGTATTCCAGAAACTCGCCCTGCTTGACCATGTCCTGGAACTGGGACTCGGAGACGAAATTGTACCATTTGCCGTTGCTTTCCGTCTTGCGCGGCGGGCGCGTGGTGGACGAAACCGCCAGCATGGTGCCGGGAATCTCCAGAATCTTTTGCACCAGGGTCGACTTTCCCGAACCGGACGGTCCGGAAACGATCAGGACCAATGGTTCCGCGAGGCTCATTCGATATTCTGCACCTGTTCCCGGAGTTTTTCGATTTCGGATTTAATTTCGAGCGCCATCTCGGTGATCTCGATGCTCTCGGCTTCGTTGCCGGGAGTCTTCGACAAAAGCGTATTGGCCTCACGCTGCATTTCCTGAAGCAGGAAATCGAGTTTCTTGCCGACATCGGAGGCGCCGGTCAGCAAGGACTCGAACTGGCGCACGTGGCTCGCAAGGCGCGCCAGCTCTTCGGACACGTCGCTGCGTTCGGCGGCGATAGCGGCTTCCTGAGCGAGGCGCGCGGGGTCAATCTGGACTTCGCCCAGCAATTCTTTCAAGCGCAATTCGAGCCGGCGGGCGAATGCGGGCCGGGCGCGCTCGGCGAGAGTTTCGACTCGTGCGGCAAGGCTCGCGATGCTCGTGAGGCGGCCGGACATTTCGTCGTGCAGCGAGCTAGCTTCCTGCGCGCGCATGTGGTCGAGCTTGTCGAGCGCTTCGGTGAGGCATCCGGCGACAACGGATTCGAGGCGCGCGATTTCGTCGTCGGACGCCGCTCCCGCTCCGGTCGTACCGATCACGCCGGGCAAGCGCAGAATGGAAGCGAGGTCCGGTTCGGCCTTCATGCCGAACTGCGTCCGCAGATCCGCCACAGCTCGCAGATAGGCCGCCGCGACCTCTTGATTTACGGCGACCGCGGCCGGGCCCGCGAGTTCATAGCGGAGCGTAACGTCGAGATGGCCGCGCCGGACGCGCTCGCGGACGATTTGCCGGATACGAGGCTCGAGCGGCTCGAAGCCCTCGGGCACGCGCAGATGCAGATCGAGAAAACGGTGATTGACGCTGCGCACGGAGACACGCAGGCCGATTCCATTCTCGACGACATGCGCCTGAGCATAACCCGTCATGGACTTGAGGCCTTTCGACGCGGCCTTGGGCGGATTGACGAGTTGGGATTTTGCGCCGGACATTTTCACTCGAGACCGGCCACGCGCGAGACGGGCTCGGCGTCGCGGAACTGCATTTCGTATAGGCGCGCGTAGATTCCGTTGCGCGCCAGGAGTTCTTCGTGCGTGCCGCGCTCGCGAATCGCGCCATCGTCGAGCACGGCGATTAGGTCCGCGCGGCGGATGGTCGAGAGACGATGCGCGATGACGAACACGGTGCGGCCGGTCATCAGGTTGTTCAGCGCGCTTTGCACGAGCATCTCGGATTCGGAATCGAGTTCGGAGGTCGCCTCATCCAGGATCAGGATCGGCGCGTTCTTCAGGAGCGCGCGCGCAATCGCCAGGCGCTGCCGCTGGCCCCCGGAGAGCCGCTGGCCGCGGTCGCCGATCACCGTATGATAGCCCTGCGGCATCTGAATGATGAAATCGTGCGCCATGGCAGCCCGGGCCGCGGCAATTATTGTTTCATCGAGCATGTCCGGGCGGCCGTAGCAGAGATTGTTGCGGACCGTGTCGTTGAAGAGAATCGTTTCCTGCGTGACGATGGCCATTTGCTCGCGCAGCGAGCGGAGCGTGACGTCTCCCACCGGGTATCCATCGATCCTAACCGCGCCCGTGGTCACCTCGTGAAAACGCGGCAGAAGATTGACGAGGGTGGTTTTTCCCGCGCCGCTCGAGCCGACGATCGCCACTACGGCGCCGGCGGGAACCTTCAGGTCTATATTTTTCAGGATCAGAGGACCACTATCGTAGGCGAAGGTCGCACGATCGAACTCGATGGATTTCGAAAACGGCGGTAATACCTTCGCGCCGGGCGCTTCCATCATCTCCCGCGGCAAATCGAGGAAGGAGAAAACCTGCTTCGAGACCCCGGCCGCCTGCAGGAACAGCTGGTACACATTGCCAAGGCGCTTGATGGGCTCGTAAGCCTTGAACAGAGCGTAGGCGAAGGAGACGAACAGGCCGACGCTCATTCGGCCGGCTTTGATCTCCTGACGTGCAAAGTACAAAACCAGCGCGACGACGACGGCACCAAGGAGATCCATCACCGGCGAGGTAGCCGCGAAGGCCTTGATCCAGCGCATATTTTCATGCAACAGGTTGCGCGCGGCCTCGCGGAATTTGCGAATTTCGAATCCTTCCATTCCGAAGGCTTTTACGACGCGATTTCCCGCGATGGTTTCCTGCAGGATCTGGCTCAAATCGGCGAGGCGCGACCGGCTCTTCTCCGATGATCGGCGAATCCGGCGGCCGAATTTGCTGACTGGCCACTCGACGAGAGGAATCAAAACAGCGGAGCCGAGGGCCATCCTCCAGTTGATGACCAGCAGGACGGTGACGAAAGCGACGAGGGCAAAAATCTGACGGAAGAATTCCGCGAACCAGTCTGAGAAGGCGTTGCGAATCTGCTCGATATCGGCGATGACCGCGGACATCACGCGCCCGACCGGATTGTGCTGGAAGAAGCCGATGGGCTGCTGCACGACCTGGCTGTAAACCTGGTTGCGGATATCGGTGACGGCCGAAAGGCCCACGTGCTGAATCAGAATGCTGCCGATATATTCCGACATTCCTTTTACTAGCGTGAGCAGGACGAGCGCGACGGCGAAGACGGTCCACACATTGTGAAAATGGCGCGGGGCAAAGGAGTGCAGATCGAGAACCCGGTTGGTGAATGGAATCTGAAACAGGGTCAGCGCCTGCGAGGTCGAATGCGGATTCAGAATCACGTCGAAGGCGGGACGAAGGGCGAAAGCCACCAGGAACTCGACGACCCCCATCACGGCGATCAGAACAATGCCCGCGGCGAGACGTGGCGTATACGGCCGCAGGTATCGCAATAGGCGCCGGATTTCGTCGTGCTCGGTCACGCGCGGGATGCCGTCCATGGTTTCGGTCGCCAAATTCCGAATGCAGGAAGCTTGCTTAGCCTATGCATCGCCCCGGCATCTTGCAAGCCGTAATCGCAAAACAAGTGCCTCGGCAAGTTCAGGAGGCGGACTTATCGAGATCGCGGTGCACGACCTTGGCCGCATAGCCCTTGCGTTGCAGCGCGCGGCGAATCGCCTCGGCCAGCGCCACGGAGCGGTGCCGCCCGCCCGTGCAACCGAGCGCGACCGTCAGAAAGCTTTTGCCCTCCCGGATATAGTGCGGGATCAAATATCCCAAGAGGCTCTCGATGCGGCGCAGGAATTCTCCGGTCTGCGGAAACGAGCGAATGTAACGCGCGACGCGAGGGTCCTTGCCGCTAAACGGCCGGAGGCGCGGAACGAAGTGCGGATTCGGCAGAAAGCGCACGTCGAAAACCAGGTCCGCATCGGCGGGAATTCCGTAGCGAAATCCGAAACTGACGACCGAGACCAGGAGTGGCCGCCGCCCCGGGCTCTGAAAGCGGTCGATGATGAGCTGGCGCAGCTCGTGCACGTTGAATTTTGTCGTGTCGATGATGACGTCGGCGAGACGGCGGATCGGGGCCATGCGCCGCCGCTCCTCGCGAATACCCTCGGCGATGGGAATTTCCTGGCCGAGCGGATGGGGGCGGCGGGTTTCGCTGAAGCGGCGCAACAGAGCGCCCTCGCTCGCTTCGATGAAGACGAGCGTGGCGGCGCGTTCGCTGCTCAGCTTGCGGTAAATTCCCGGCAACTTGTCAATGTGAGTGCCTTCGCGGGCGTCCACCAGCAGGGCCACGCGCTCCACTTCACCGCGTCCGCCCTCATAGAGCTCGCTGAACGCGGGAATCAGAGCGACGGGGAGATTATCCACGCAGTAGAAGCCGAGGTCCTCGAAAGTATTCAGGACGGACCGCTTGCCCGATCCGGAAAGCCCGGTGAGGATGACGAGTTGGCGGGCGCTTCGTTTCCGGTCGGGGGACGTCACGGGGAAACGGCTAGGCCTTTACCCGGCGGCGGTGCGTGCTCGGGATGCGCAGATCTTCGCGATATTTTGCGACGGTGCGGCGGGTGACGTGGATGCCTTCGTCGCCCAGTTTCTTGGTGATTTGTTCGTCGGTGAGCGGGTGAGCCGTGTCTTCCCCTTCTATCATCTGCTTGACGCGCCGCTTGAGGGACAACAGAGACATCTCGCCGCCCTGCGGGCCGTTGACCGATTCCGAGAAGAAGCTGCGCAGCTCGAGCACGCCTCGCGGAGTGTGCACGTATTTGTTGGCGACGGCGCGGCTGACGGTCGAGGGGTGTACGCCGACTTCCTCGGCGACCTCTTTGATCATCATCGGTTTCAGGTGATCGGGCCCGTAATCGAGGAAATCTCCCTGGCGGCGCAGGATCGAGTTGCAAACGCGCAGAATGGTGTGCTTGCGCTGCTCGATATTCTTCATCAGCTGGATGGCGGCGGTGAAACGCTCCTTGACGTAGTTGCGGACGTCGCGGTCGGCCGCGTCGCGGGCCAGGAGACGGCGATAGGTCGGGCTCAAGCGGAGCTGCGGCACGTCGTCGTCGTTCATGAAAACCTGCCATTCGCCGTCCACCTTGCGGAACTGGACGTCCGGCTCGACCAGCCGGGGCTCGATCTTGTTGTAGCGCAGGCCGGGCTTTGGATCGAGGCGCTTGATCAGGTCCACGGCGCGCTTGACGAGCTCGATGGGGCGGTTCAGCGCGCGCGCCACTTCCTTCATCTGATTATTCTGCAGAAGCTTCAAATGCTCGGCGATGATCTGCTGCGCGAGCGTGTTCTGGGGGTCGATCAACTTGACCTGCATGATCAGGCATTCTTCCAGATTGCGGGCGGCCACTCCGGGCGGGTCGAATTCCTGCACCACGGCCAGAGCTTCCTCGACATCCTCCATCGAATAGTTTCCGGACTGGGCGATTTCGTCGAGCGTGGCCATCAGGTAGCCGTTTTCGTCGAGATTGCCGACGATCGTATCGGCGATCTTGCGGACCGTTTCGCTGCAGATGCTGACACTCAATTGCCAGGTGAGGTGGTCGGTCAGGCTGGCCGGAGAGGTGAGGAACTTGTCGAACGAAGGCTTCTCGATTTCCTCATGTTCGCCGCTCGCCGCGCGCTCCGAGCCGGTATCGAGATATTGAGAAAAAAAGGAGCCGAAATCGAATTCGTCGAACGGGTTGGCGGCCGGCGTTTCGGGAAGCTTTTCCGTTTCTTTCTTGAGGAAGGCTTCGTCCGTATAGCTGTCAGCGGTGACGCCGTCCTCGGCCAGCTCCTCGAGAACCGGATTCTCCATGATCTCTTGATTGATCATCTCCCTTAGCTCGAGACGATTCAGCGCCAGCACGCTGACCATCTGGACGAGGCCCGGCGTCAGAATCTGCTTCTGCGCGAGCCGGAGATGCAATTTGGGTGCGAGCCAGTTCATGGGTTTCAGTTCAGCCGGAATCCCTCTCCCAGATAGATGCGGCGAACATCGGGATCGGCGGAAAGTTCCGCCGGCGTTCCCGCCGCCAGGATCTTGCCCTCGCTGATGATGTAGGCGCGGTTCGTGACGGCCAGCGTGTCGCGCACATTGTGATCGGTCATCAGAACGCCGATGCCCGCATGGCTGAGATCCCCGATGATCTTCTGAATGTCCACGACGGTAAGGGGATCGATCCCGGCAAAAGGCTCGTCGAGGAGAACGAAAGAGGGCGAGAGCACGAGCGAGCGCGCGATTTCCAGGCGTCTCCGCTCGCCGCCCGACAGCACGTAGGCCTGGCTGTATCGAACTCCCTCAAGTCCCATTTGTGCCAAAAGCTCCTCGACACGGTCGCGCCTCTGCTCGGGCGTGACCGAGAGCGTTTCCAGAACAGCCAGCAGGTTCTCCTCGACTGTCAGTTTCCGAAAAACCGAAGGTTCCTGGGGGAGGTAGCTGATGCCGCTGCGGGCCCGGAGGTACATGGGCAGGTCGGTGATATCCTCGCCGTCCAGCATGACACGCCCGTAGTCCGGACGCGCGAGTCCGACCAGGATGTAGAAAGTCGTGGTCTTTCCTGCGCCGTTCGGCCCGAGCAGCCCAACCACTTCACCCTGCTGAATCTCCAAATTAATGTCGTTAACGACCTTCCGACCTCGGTAAGACTTCCTCAGATCGGCGGCTTGGAGTTTCAACATACCGGTTCATTTCTCAACCCGGTGCTTGGTTAGTGTGCGCGAACCTTCCTGCGAATCAATCAAAATCGTATCACTCGCCACAAAGAAGGTCAACGAATGGCCCGTGATTGTGTCGCTGGAAGCATCAGCAATCGTGGGTTCGCCGCCGGAAAGCACGAATTTTCCGTCCGCAGCGGTATATTCAGCCTGCTCCGCCATGGCCCGGCGGTCTCCCTGCCGGACGACAACCCCTCCCATACCCAGCACCCGTTCCAATTGACGTCCGCCCGGTGCGCCGGGCGCCCCGGGCGGGGCCTTCACCACTGGTGCTGCCGGGCCGACACTGGCAGAGGCGGATGCGGCTGGACTTAGGAATAGGTCCAGCGTGCGGGATTCCAGCGAGCCCTGCCTGGAACTGGCGTTGACGCCGCCTTCAAGGCGGGCCTTACCCTGATCGCTCCAGTAGGTCAGAGTCGGCGCCACGACTTTCCACAGCGTTGGCCCGGTGGGCGAGCCAGCCGCGGGGCCGAAGCGTTTAGCGGAAACTGCAGCGAATGGACCGGACACCTGCGAGAAGACCGCGACGACGTGTCCGCTGGCCTGCAGCTTCTTGTCGTCCTGCCATAGCTCGATCTGATCGCTATCGAGCACGGATTCTCCTTGCCAAAGGCGCGCGTGCCCTGCGTACGTGACGATCACGTGGCTCGAACCGACCGTGCCCGAGAGCGCGTCCGCGGAGATGTGCGCGGCGCCGGAGCCGAGACTGAGCGAGTCTCCTTGCGCGGTTGGCACGTATGTGGAAACCACGCCGCCGGTGGCGCGCAGCTCGCCCGATTTCTGGTTGACCACCACGTTCGCGGCGGTCGTGCGGCTCATCGCATCGGAAATTACCGGCGATCCGTCGAGCGTGATGATGTCTGTCGCGCGAACGAGATTGGCATGGTCCGCAGTGGCCTGGCGATCCAACTGTTGAAACCGCACATTTCCGCGTTCATCGAGAGTGTCCCATTCGCCGTGCGGGCCGAACGTGGCGATCATCTCCGCGGCCGAAAGCGTCTGCGGCGCGGAGTTGCCGGCCTGCCGGCGCATTTCGACGCCCGCGTGCCCGAGCAATTTGTCGAGGCGCCCTCCCGGACCAAGTTGCGCTACGAACTTTTTCGCATGCAGAGTTGTCACGTCGCTGCTGCTGGTGGATTGAATCGTGGCCGGCGCCAGAGATTGGGCGCTTTCAATTCGCTGCTGATCCGCCTTGCCTCGCGCCTCGCCGGGATGGCCGTTCGCGGAGGCCGTGGAAAATGTCACGCGCAGCGCGTCCGTCTTCAAAACATGGGAATCGCCGCCCTGATGCGATTCCGCCGTCACGCCGCCGGTTGCGGTCATGTCCTGAATCAGATTTTTCTGCGGCACCATGGCGAATTCCACGTGCGCTGCGGAGAATCGGTCGGTGCCGGCAGCTGTTTGCCGCGTGCCGATCACGTTTCCGTCCGCGGCGACACGCTCGACCCAGCCGGCCGGATTCAGAACCGCTTCCAGTTGCGCAGCCGAAACGGAGATCTTTCCGCCGCCCTCCACCGTGCGAATCTGCGGATGACCTTCGGCGACGGCGCGCCGCGCCTGGTAGTCCGCGTCGAGTTCCACGGAAAAGGAATCCGCCGATAGCTCGCGCGCGCCTTCGCGGACGATCGCCGGTCCCTTGAGCACAACGGTGCGGTCGGCGCGGCGGATTTCAAGGCTGCTTCCCGACGCGGTCACCGGCATCCCGCCGGTCTGCTCGGAAGCGGCCATGTTGAATTCAACGCCGTGCTCGACGCGCACAGTCGAATCGCTCGTGCTGTACGACGCCCCCACGCCGCGTCCTCCGCCCGAGGAAAAATGGAATTCCACGGGCGCCGGAGTCGAGGCCTCGCCCGTATTGCGATTGAACGAGAGATTGCTGGTTTTTACCTGAAGCGTGCCCAACGAACGTATGCCCGGCGGCCCGTCCTTCTGAGTGCCCTTTGGTGCATTTGTCGGGTTCGCGCTCGCTAGGTCCAGCTCCACATCGCCTTCGCAGCGGACGTCTCCGGTTCCCTCGTAGCTGCATTCGCGAGTGTGAATATTGTCGTTGCGGCTTCCGTCGCGGCCGTACACGGTGATCCAGACGTCCTCGAGCACGGCGCGATTCTGATCCTTGTACTGCGTGGCGTGCGACGCGCGGACCGTGAAAATAGTGCGATCCTGCTCGACCTTGGAAAACGAGAATTGCGCGGATGCCTGCTGCACGGTGACGGGGACGGCCACCGGTGCATTACGCCCCGCATGATATCGCCGGAAGGCGCGCGCGGCATAATCACCGGCGACCGCCAGCGCGATCAGCCCCGCGGTAATCGCCGCCCAGCGCGCGTAGCGCGCGGCTTCCCGGTTGCGCAATGGCAAATCCCCCTTGTTATGTTAGAAGCCGAGTATAGGCGAGTGGTTTTCGCGCGACAACTAATGGTGGGGTTAGGGTATCAAGGCTTTCTGGGGTTGGTCCGCCAGGTCACCCTCCATGACGCCTTGTTTGGTGCTAGCCGCTGGTGTTTGCGCGAGTGACGCGAGAGAGCAAGCTAGAAACAGGAACGTGGCGATGACGAGAGGGCGAACCACGGTTGCCCCATGTCGCCGCTACGGATACTTGACCGATAAGGCAGCCGGATGATAACACTTCACAAGTTCCACTCGCAGCGAGAGCGAGGAGGTGACATGCGATACGCCGTGGCTGTGGTCCTAACTTTCTGCATGGCAGCGCCCTTGTTGAGCCAAGAAAAGGCGGAGGGGCCAGCGAACGAAAAGGCGCAGAAGACTTATCAGGAGGCTATCAAATATTTGAACGCACGCATGACCGATTCGGCGGTCGACAGCTTCAAGAAGGCGGACAAGCAGGACGGCGGCCGCTGCGTGGCGTGCCAGAGGAAGATGATCAAGTACGGCATGGAGGTGGGCGACTGGAAGACCGCCGAAACGGCTGCCGAGGAGATGGTCACGGAGGCCCAGGCCGGCGAAGAGGCAGCGATCGCGCATTACCAGTTCGGCGTGGTCCTGATGAATGAAGCGCTTAGCAAGAAAAAGGATGACGTGTACACTCGGGCGCACAGCGAATTGTCGCAAGCGCTCGCGGCGGCCCCGAATTTTCCAGCAGCGCTGCTTCTCGACGGACGTGCGCTCGCACATCTGGGGCAGGACGATGCCGCGAAAGCGCAGTTTCAGGGGTTTGTAAAGCTTGCGCACGCCGACGATCCAAATCGGCAACGGGCGCTCCGGTTTATCGATGAGCCCGAACTTGCGCGGGCCAGAATGGCGCCAGCCTTCGCCGTTACCACCCTGGGCGGGCAGCGCATCGCATTGGATGACCTAAAAGGAAAGGTGGTGTTGCTCGACTTCTGGGCCACCTGGTGCGAGCCCTGCCGTGAAGCTCTGCCGCACATGCGGGAGATCGCGAAGAAATTCCAGGGAGAGCCGCTGGTGATCGTGAGCGTCAGCCTCGATTCTGATGAGCAGAAGTGGAAGGACTACGTCGAGAAAAACGAAATGACCTGGCTGAACTACCGCGACGGAGGATTCACGGGATCGATCTCGAAGCTCTTCGCGGTGGAAGCCATTCCGCATACGTTTACGATCGACCCGGATGGCATTCTGCAAGATGAGCACATCGGCGATGCATCGGTCGAGGGAAAACTCAAAAAACTGATCGCTCGCGCGCGGGAGTTGCAAGTCGCACAGCAGCGAGCGCAGTGAGACCAGTATCGCAATCGCGGGCGTACGACGTGTCCGGTTAGCGCGTCAATCAGGACTTGGCTCAGCGTCCCTACGAAGGTACCCTCGGAAATCTCGTCTTGCCAGCGCGGAGGCCCATGTTCATTTAGCTATTACTGCGAGGTCGTAAAGAAATGGCGTTGTCTATTCATGACAATGAGTTGATCTCTTACGAAGTTCAGTGCGAGGCGCGGACGATCATGCTTCGTACTGAATATCGCGTGAAAAACGAGCCGACGGAGTTCACAAACGTAATTTTCAAGGGCGTTCAAGGCTATCACTTCGAGAATGATGCATTCGGAAACATCATCTCCGGTCTGGAACCCATGCCGGTAGAACAGTTCCTGGCAGAATATGGCGCTGAAATTTCAGAGTCCTACCACATGGGCGGAGCTCCCGGGCCTTGGGCTGCAGATCTTGGAACGGCCCCAGTGTATCTAGGGGAGCAAGGGGTGCAAGGGTTCATTCTATATTCGTCATATGGTTTGTCCGGCTGGATTCTCGCACGAGAGATTTCCGTTTTCCCGGCCCAACAAGGCGTCCCAGCTGACCACCCGCAAGCAGGTACCCTCTGAACTTTGGGTCAACTCTTGATTACCAGTCATGTCCTGTTCTAGTTCCATCCACCGGCAGGTGCGTTTACCGCATCGATCTGCTCAAGATTTTTCGCGTCCGTATCCGCTATCCCGTCGTCAAATTGCCCCCCTCACGCTCGCGCCGGGGGGACTCATGAGGGTGCGTATCTCTTACCCCGAAAACTAATGGAGGCTGTGAGGGAGGCGAACGACGTCGGAATCGTCAGCGGCTAGGGAGCAGGCCGACACCGGCGGCGGCGACGCTGTCGCGCGACGTGTTCTTGACGAGGTACATGGCTTCATCGGCGAGATGCAGTAGCTCGGCCTTGGTGCGCGAATCGGTAGGATACGCAGCCACCCCTACGCTGGCCGTCAGACGCACGGGCGTCCCTGTGTTCTTCAGCCACACGGTCTCGCGAATCAGCTTGTGGAGGCGGTGCGCTACGCCGAGCGCATTTTCCTTGGATGTTTGGGGCAGCAACACCACAAATTCGTCGCCGCCGTAGCGGAACGCCAGGTCAATCAGTCGGCACTTTTCCTTGATCGCTTCTCCGATTTCGGCGAGCAGCTTGGAGCCGACTAAGTGGCCGTGCGTGTCGTTCACCAGCTTGAAGCGGTCGAGATCTATGAAAATCAACGAGAACTCGAACGCGTAGCGGTGCGAGCGGTAAATCTCCGTATCCAGCATGAAATTCAGGTGCCGCGCGTTGTAGAGGCTGGTGCAGTCGTCGGTGATCGTGAGTTCATGGATGCGCTGGACATGCCGCGCATTTTCGATGGCAATCGCGGCGTAGTCGGCAAGCGCCTCGAGCAGCGCGAGGTCCCGCGCGCTGAACCCCTCCGGGCCGATGCAATTGATCAGCTCGATCACGCCGAGGCATTGATCGCGGAACCGCACCGGCACGGCGACAATCGAGCGCGTCGCCATCTTCGTCTTTTCATCCACTTGGCCGAAAAATCGCGAATCCTTGCTGGTGTCCGCGACGACAACAGCTTCTCCGGACTCCGCCACCCAGCCCGCGAGCCCTTGCCCGACCTTGATGCGCACGTCCTTGAGCGCTTCGGCTCCCGCGCCGGTCGCGATCTGAAAGTAGAGCTCGCGCTTGTCCATGTCCATCAACAGCAACGACCAGGTGTCGGGACGCAGCACCTCGTTGATCTTTTCCATGATCGTGCGCAGGACCTGATCCAGCTGCAGCGACGACGTGAGCGCTTTGCCGAGTTCGTGGAAGACGTTGACTTCGGAGGTTTCGGGCGCAGGCACATCCACATCCGGATTGTGGCGCCGTTCCAGGCCGGCAAATGGTTTTGCGTCGGCGGCCCTCCGCAACCGTTCGGCGGGGGTATGCGGCTTTGCGTCTTGGGGTTCGAGAGGCAACATCTGCATTATAGTGAACCGTTTTCGCCTCCCGCAACGGGCATTCCGGCCCGATTGCCGTAACGCCAATGCCCGGGCCGGGCAGCATACTTTCCGGGCGGCATTGACACCCCCTCAACCGACGCCTATATTTTTGTTGGCCCCTGCGAATGCCTTCGACACCTTTCGGCGAACACCTGCGGCGCGAACGCGAAATGCGCGGCGTTTCACTGGACGAGATTTCGGCCGCCACGCGCATCAGCACGCGTTTTCTCGAGGCCATCGAAAAAGATCAGTGGGATCAGCTGCCCGGCGGCGTTTTCAATCGTGGGTTCATTCGCTCGATCGCGCGTTTTTTAGGCCTCGACGAGGATAGCCTCGTCGCCGAATACGCGCTGGGGACCACGAGCGCTGCGAGCGTCCATGTCTCCTCGGCGCGTCCCACGGAAATGCCGCGAAAGTGGCGCCCGGCCGCCGCCGCGGTCGTCATCATCCTCCTGGTTATTGCGGGTGGCATTGCTGGATATCACCGCTACGGCGCCAATATCGGCGCGCGGCTGCACGCCCGATACCTGGCGGCCCGTGTGGGCGCTCGCAGCGGGGCTGCGGCGAACCAACCGCCTGCGCCCGCGCCGGACGCTGGCGCGCCCAATGGATCCGTAGCTACCGCGTCGGCGTCCGCTGGCCTCGCTCTCACGATGCAAGCCAGCAAGCCTGCGGACGTGAAGGTGATCGCCGACAGCAAGGTTGTCTTCGAGGGCGCAGTCCAGCCGAATGACGTGAAGCAGTTCGACGCGCATGATAACTTCGAAATTACATCGAGCGAATCGAGCGCGCTGGTGCTGGAGCTCAACGGCCAGACGATGCCGGCGATCGGAACGCCGGGCCAACCCGGCAGCGTCACGCTGACGAAGGCCGATCTGACCGCCGCCGTGGGAGGACCCCATTAGCGCTGAATTACGCACGCAAATCTGCTCGGGCCACGCGCGCCCCGAACAGAAATTGGCGGTCTGCTCGGGTGGCATACCACTCGGCGCGGAGGACCGCGTGGAATTGCTCGCCGTTTTGGCGTCTGACGCCGACCCCGCGATTGCCGACCGCGCCCAAAATGCACTACTGACGCAGTCCCTGGAGTCTTTTCTGGCGGCCTCCGCTCGCGCCGATGCGGATGCGCGGCTCTTCACGTATTGCACGGATCACTTGGGCGAAAAGCCGGGTGTGGCCGACGCGCTTGCGAAAAGCGCTGCGTGTCCGACGGCCCACGTCGCGCGGCTGGCGAATCGACTGACCGCGGCGGGCGTCCAAGCGTTGCTTGATAATCTCGACCGATTCATATCGGATCCTCAGTTGGTCATCGCCGTCGCGAACTGTCCCGGTGCGACGCCCGAACAGCGCGAGTTGCTCTCGAACATGGAAAAGGGCGCCGTCGTGTCCGCCGAAATGGCGGAGGCTGCCGCGGAAATCGAGCCGGACCCCGTGAAGCGCGAAACGCTTATGCAAAGGGTCACGCATATGAACGTGGTCCAACGCCTCACGCTGGCCCTCAAAGGCGGCAAGTCGGAGCGGATGCTGCTGATCAAAGATCCGAATAAGCTGGTGCAAAGGTGCGTCCTGCAGTCGCCGCGGCTGACCGATTCCGAAGTCGAAGCTTTTGCTTCGATGACCAATCTGACGGGAGAAATCCTTCGCGCCATCTCGATGACGCGCGTGTTCATGAAGAACTACTCCATCGTGCGGAACCTCATCAACAACCCGAAGACGCCGCTCGACGTCTCGCTGCACTTGTTTCCGCGGCTTACCGCTTCCGACCTGGTGAAACTCACGGCCAATAAGAATGTTCCCGAGACCCTGCGAACGTCGGCCCTGAAGCTCCACCGGAAGCGGAAACTGGGAGGTCCGGGGAACTGAACACGAGAATGGTGCCGGGTTTGGGCGATTCAGTCGGAAAGTAGAGCTTCCTGGAGCCATAGAAAAGTACAGATAGGCGCGGATAGATTCACCAGGCTCCCACTCATGGCAACCGCCAGACCAGTGACGGAAGGAACTGTAGTCATCACCCCGCGAGGCCTCGAGCGGCTTCGCTCGGGACACCTGTGGGTCTATCGCAGCGACGTTCGCTCGGCGCCGGCCGAGCCGGGCGCCGTGGTAGGGCTCACCGATGAACGTGGCAACTTCTGCGGGCGCGCCTTCTATAGCGACAAGTCGCAGATCTCCATCCGGCTGCTCACGCGCGAGGACGTTCCCATTGATCGCGCGTTCTTTGCCGCGCGCTTTCGCCGGGCCGCCGCCTACCGCGATCTAGTGGTCGAGAATTCGGACGCCTGCCGGCTGGTATACAGCGAAGCCGATCTTTTGCCGTCCGTGATCGTTGACCGCTACGGCGACTACCTCGTCCTGCAGACGCTCAGCCAGTCGAGCGACCGGTTGAAATCCCTTTTCGTCGAGATCCTCGTGGAACTTTTTTCACCGAAGGGGGTAGTCGAAAGAAACGATCCCAAGGTGCGAATGCTCGAGGGGCTGGATCAGCGGGTCAGCGTCCTTCATGGTGAGGTTCCCCCGGAGGTTCTCGTAAAGGAAAACGGCGTCACATTTTCTTGCGATCTCGCCAAGGGGCAGAAGACCGGCTCCTTTCTCGACCAGCGCGAAAACCACTGGGCCGCGCGGCGATATGTCTCCGGAGACGTTCTCGATTGCTTCAGCTATCAGGGCGGATTCGCGCTCACGGTCGCGGACAAGTGCGCGCACGTCGAGGGGATTGACATGGCGGCCGCCGCGGTCGAGGCGGCCCGGCGAAATCAGCAGCTGAACTCCATTTCCAACGCCCACTTTCGGGAAGGAAACACGTTCGACCTCCTGAAGGAATACGACGAGGCCGGCAGGCGCTTTCAAATGGTCATACTCGACCCCCCAGCCTTCGCCAAGAATCGCGATAGCATCCCGGCGGCGCGCCGAGGTTACAAGGAGATCAATCTGCGGGCCCTGAAACTCCTCAAGCCGGGAGGCTTTTTAGTGACCTGCTCGTGCTCCTACCACATTACTGAACCGCTGTTTCTGCAAATTCTGGCCGAAGCCGCCAACGACGCGCGCAAGAATATCGTCGTCGTGGAGCGTCGGACGCAGGCCCAAGATCACCCAATTCTGCTGACGATGCCCGAGACTCACTACCTCAAGTGCTTGATTGTTAAGGTCCTAGAATAGCGCAATACTCTGAAACTAAACGCTTTAGTATCAGCCAAAAATACTTGACAATAATAAGCGCAGATAATATCATCTTGCTGCGCTAATTATAAGCGCCAATTTTCTTAGGAGGAATTCAAGTGAGTTCCATAACCCGTTTTGACACCTTCCAAGGCCTCTCCGGTTTGCAGGAGCAGGTCAACAGGCTTTTCGACACCTCTTTCCCGGGACGCTCGGATAATTCGGCTTTGACGACCTGGGCTCCGGCTGTGGACATCTACGAGACCGAAAATGAATTGGTTGTGAAGGCCGATTTGCCGGACATCAACGAGAAGGACTTGGACGTGCGAATCGAAAACAACACGTTGACGATTCGCGGCGAGCGGAAGTTCGAAAAGAAAGTGACTGAGGACAATTATCTGCGGGTCGAGCGCACCTATGGCTCGTTTAGCCGCAGCTTCAGCTTGCCGAACACCGTAAACAGCGAAGCGATCAAGGCCGATTACAAGAACGGCGTTTTGACCGTCGAGCTGCCGAAGCGCGCCGAATCGAAACCCAAACAGGTAAAGGTCAACGTAACGAACGGCAACCACTAAGCGAAGTTTGATTCGACGAGGGGGCTGACGGCGCGTGCTTTCAGCCCCCTCGTATATTTATTGCGCTCTGAATAAGAGAGAGACTCCTAACATGCTCCGATTTGACAAGTTAACGGTAAAGGGTCAGGAAGCGCTACAGGCGGCCCAGGAAATGGGCGCGCGCTCGGGCCAGCAGCAGATCGAGCCGCTGCATCTGCTCTGGGCGCTGACGGCGCAGGGCGACGGCGTCGTCCCGCCGCTTCTCGAAAAGCTGGGAGCATCCCCCACGACGCTCGCATCTGAGATCGAGAAGGAGGTCGAGCGGCTTCCGAAGGTCTCCGGAGTTTCCGAACAGTCCCTCAGCCGCGCGTCGAATAACGTCCTCGAGAAAGCCTTTGACGAGGCGCAGCGCCTGAAGGACGAGTACGTCTCAACCGAACATGTCCTGCTCGCCATTGCCGGCGCGGACCGCGACCCGGCAGCCCAGATCCTTGCGCGCCATGGCGCGAGCCACGATTCCATCCTGCAGGCAATGGCCACGATTCGCGGCAGCCATCGCGTTACGTCCCAGAATCCCGAATCCACCTATCGAGCGATCGAACAGTACGCGCGCGACCTGACGGACGCGGCGCGCCGCGGCAAGCTCGATCCCGTGATCGGTCGCGATGAAGAGATTCGCCGCGTGATGCAGATTCTCGCGCGCCGCACGAAAAACAATCCAGTTTTGATCGGCGAGCCGGGAGTGGGCAAGACGGCCATCGTCGAGGGTCTCGCCCAGCGGATCATCTCCGGCGACGTGCCGGAAATCCTCAAGCCCAAACGCATCGTGTCGCTCGATCTCGCGGCGCTGGTGGCGGGCGCGAAGTACCGCGGCGAGTTCGAGGACCGACTCAAAGCCGTGCTGAAGGAAGTTACCGAGGCCGAAGGGCAGATCATACTGTTCATTGACGAGCTGCACACGCTCGTCGGTGCGGGAGCGGCCGAGGGCTCGATGGACGCTTCCAACATGCTGAAGCCGGCGCTTGCGCGGGGCGAGCTGCGAGCCATCGGCGCGACCACGCTCAACGAGTACCGCAAATACATCGAGAAGGACGCCGCACTCGAGCGCCGTTTCCAGCCCGTCCAGGTCGGCGAGCCTTCCATTGAGGACACCATCGCGATTTTGCGCGGCCTGAAGGAACGCTACGAAGTGCACCACGGCGTGCGCATCAAGGACGCCGCGATTGTGGCCGCGGCCATGCTGTCGCAGCGCTACATCACCGACCGCTTCCTTCCGGACAAGGCCATCGATCTGGTGGATGAATCCGCGGCCGGATTGCGTATGGAGATTGATTCGCTGCCGACCGAAATCGACTTGATCGAGCGCCGCATCATGCAGCTGGAAATCGAGCGGCAGGCGCTTCGCAAGGAAACCGATCCGCACTCGCGCGAGCGCACGGCCCAGCTCGAGAAGGAACTCGGCGCGCTGCGCGAACAGTCCAATGGGTTGAAAGCGCATTGGCAGACGGAAAAAGACGCTATCGGCCGCATCCGCAAGCAGAAGGAAGAAATCGAGCGGCTGAAGGCCGAAGAGCAAAAGTACGAACGCGCGGGCGATCTTTCCCGCGTGGCCGAAATCCGCTACGGCAAGCTTTCCGCAGCCGAAAAAGAATTGAAAAGCGCGCAGGACCATCTCGCCGACATGCAGAAAGACCACCCGATGCTCAAAGAAGAGGTCGGCGAGGAAGAGATCGCGAAAATCGTCAGCAAATGGACCGGGATTCCGGTTGGGCGGCTGCTCGAAGGCGAAGTTCAAAAGCTCGTCCATATGGAGGAGCGGCTGCGCCTGCGCGTAGTGGGCCAGGATGTGGCGCTCGCGAGCGTAGCCAATGCGATTCGCCGCAGCCGTTCGGGA
Source organism: Candidatus Acidiferrales bacterium (assembly GCA_031296075.1). Lineage (GTDB taxonomy): Bacteria > Acidobacteriota > Terriglobia > Acidiferrales > UBA7541 > Palsa-295. The sequence goes on along the minus strand of JARLGK010000011.1, from coordinate 2,564 downwards.
TTGAGCGACCCCCACCGGCCGATCGGTTCCTTCTTGTTTCTCGGGCCCACCGGCGTCGGCAAGACCGAACTAGCGCGGGCGCTTGCCGAGTTCCTGTTCGACGACGAGCGCGCTATCGTGCGCCTGGACATGTCCGAGTACATGGAGAAGCATTCCGTGGCGCGGATGATCGGCGCGCCTCCGGGCTACGTCGGTTATGAAGAGGGCGGACAGCTCACCGAACAGGTTCGCCGGCGCCCCTATTCCGTCGTGTTGCTCGACGAAATCGAGAAAGCGCACCCGGACGTATTCAACGTGTTGCTACAGATTCTCGATGACGGGCATCTAACGGATGGGAAGGGCCGTAAGGTGGACTTCCGCAACGCGGTGATCATCATGACCTCAAACGTTGGCTCGATGGCCATTTTCGAGCTCGCGGGCAAGGACCCGAAAAAGGCGCGCGAAGAAGCCATGGGCGCTTTGCGTGCAACCTTCCGCCCGGAGTTCCTGAACCGGATCGATGACATCGTGATGTTCAGCCCGCTCGGCAAAGACCAGATCGAGCGCATCATCGATCTGCAGATGAGTTTGTTTATGAAGCGAGTGGCCGAGAAGAAAGTGGCCCTCACGCTCACGGCTGCGGCCAAAGCGCTGCTGTTCCGCGAAGGGTATGATCCGGCGTACGGTGCGCGGCCGATGAAGCGAGCCATCCAGCGGCTGATTCAGGATCCGCTGGCGCTGAAGATCCTCGACGGTGAGGTGAAGCCCGGCGACGCCGTCGTGGTAGACGCCGATTCGAAAACCGGCGAAATGAAGTTCAGACATGAAGTTGTAAAGGCAGGCGCCGCCTGATCGCGCGCCGGGGACAAGGGCCATGAAGACATTCAAGACCGCATTCCTGCTGACGGCTTTGACGCTGTTGCTGCTCTTTGTGGGCGAAGCATATGGCGGGCGCAATGGCATGACGCTCGCGCTGGGCTTTGCGGTTCTGATGAACGGCACGGCCTATTTTTTCTCGGACAAGATTGCTCTGATGTCCAGCGGCGCGCGCCCGATCAGCCGCGAGCAATCCCCGCGCCTCTACGCCGTAATGGAGCGGCTGGCCGCCAAGGCGAATCTGCCGGTGCCGAAGCTCTATATGATCCCGCAGCCTGCGCCCAACGCCTTCGCAACGGGCCGCAATCCGAGCCACGCATCGGTCGCCGTCACGCAAGGCTTGATGGAGTTGATGGACGATGAGGAACTCGAGGGCGTGATCGCCCACGAACTTTCGCACGTTCGCAACTACGACATTCTCACTTCCTCGATCGCCGCAACAATTGCAGGGGCCGTTACGTTCATTGCGCGGATGGGATTCTGGTTCGGCGGAGGCGATCGCGACCGCGAAGGTGGCGGACTTGGCGCTATATTAATGCTCATCCTGGGGCCGCTGGCAGCGATGTTGCTTCAGCTCGGAATCTCCCGCCAGCGCGAATATCAAGCGGACGCTTCCGGCGCGCAGATGGTCGGCTATTCGCAAGGTCTGGTCCGCGCGCTCGAAAAGCTGGGGGCTTACAACAAGAGAATCCCCATGGATATTCCGCCGTCCACATCCGCGCTGTGCATTGTCGCTCCTTTAACCAGCCGCCAGTACCTGTCCAACTTGTTTAGCACTCACCCGCCGCTCGCGGAGCGCATCGCCCGGCTCCAGAATATGACCATCACGCGCTAACCGCGCCGCTCGTTTGCGCGGTCCAGCCAGTTGTGAGAGGCGGAATCAGCGGCAAATTCTGCGGATTCGCCCCGAAACCACCGAACTAGTGCTTCGTTTGTCACTGCGCAGAAACCATTAAATCCACGTAAAATTTGCAGGGTCCACCCAACCTGCCAGCTGTATAACCTGCCATCATGCCTCCATATCCATATGAAATATAACCACTTAACCATGCCTTCCCGGAATGGTCCATTTGGTTCCGGGCGTGCTTCTATTGATTCCAGCAAGGGGTTCCCACGGAGGAAACCAAAATGATCGACGAAAAACCAGTAGTCATAGAGCAGGAAGGGGCCGCCCCGCGATGGATCGGTATCGTCGTGGTAGTGCTGGCCATTGTGTCGCTGGCAGCCCTCGGTGTGGGCTGGACAGCTTCGAACCGCGCGGCGTCGCTTCAGCAGAGTCTGACGGCGCAGACCAAGCAATTCACGCAGAGCGATGACGTGATGAGCCAGCGCCTGGCGAAGGCGGAAGACACCAACGCGCAGCTTCAGGGCGAACTCAGCGTCGTCACTGACAAGATGAAGCTGACGGAGACCGAGCTCGGCCGAGCGCGTTCGCAGACCAAGAAGATCAAGGAAGATGACGCGAAGGAGCTGACGGACCTGACGAACAACGTGAACGGTCAGTTGGCCACGAAGGCCAGCGTCGATGACGTCAACAAGCTGGGCACGGACGTCAACGGCGTCAAGACCGACCTCGACGCGACCAAGAGCAGCCTGAACCTGACTCGCGGCGAATTCGGCACGCTGATCGCGAAGAATCACGACGAAGTCGAAGAGCTCCGCCGCATGGGCGAGCGCGACTATTACGAGTTCACCATCGAAAAGAAGAA